>CAPI01000019.1 GCA_000333815.1 [Collinsella] massiliensis | reverse complement strand
TGTACGGGAAAACGTCCGCAGTCCCGGACGGGTTCGTTTGACTCAGCGAGTCAATTGAACCCGTCCCCAATGGCTCAAATGACTCAAAGGAAGGAGGAGGCCTGTGGGTACATTTGTCGAGGATGCCTCCGCGCAGGGCGCGTGGAAGCTCAAGCTCGCGTTCGTCTGGGGCGGCGAGCTCGTCTCGGTGCTCACGAGCTCCGTGCTGCAGATGGGACTCATCTGGCACATCACGCTCACGACGAACTCCGCGAGCATGCTCTCCCTCGCCTCGCTCGCGGGCTTCCTGCCGCTCGCGCTCTTCGGCATGTTCGCGGGCACTATCGTCGACCGCTTCCCGTTGCGCCGCTCGCTCATCGGCGCGGACCTGTTCATCGCGGCGGTGAGCCTCGTGGTGGCGGTGGCGGCCGCGATGGGAGCGCTGCCCATCTGGATGGTCATCGCGGCGCTGTTCCTCCGTGCGATCGGCAGCGCGTTCCACACGCCCGCCTTCCAGGCGCTCACCCCGCTGCTTGCGCCCCCGGAGCATCTGACCCGCCTGGCGGGCGTGGCGCAGGCGGTGCAATCGGGCGGCTACATCTTGGGAACGGCGCTCGCGGCGGTGATCTACCCGCTGTTCGGCCTCGTGCCCATGGTCGCCCTCGATGTCGTCGGCGCGCTCTTCGCCGCGGGGGCGGTGCTCGCGGCGAACATCCGCGCGGGCGGCAGGGAGCCGGGCTCGGCGGACGGCCCGGATGCCCCCGGCGGCGACGTGCGCGCCCTGCTCGCCGAGACCCGCGACGGCTACCGGGTGCTGCGCGGCTACCGCGGCCTGTTCGCCCTGCTCTGGTGCGGCTTCGCGTTCACCCTCGTGTTCTCGCCCATTTCGGCGCTCTTTCCGCTCATGACGCTCGACCACTTCGGTGGCACGACGGCGGATGCCGCCCTGGCCGAGATCGTCTTCTCGGTCGGGATGATCGCGGGCTCGGCGCTGCTCACGGCGACGGGCGGTTTCAAGAACCGCGCGCTCACCGTCGTGGCGGCGACGGCGCTCTACGGTGTGGCGACGCTCGTGGCCGGCCTGCTCGGTGCCGGCGGGTTCGCGGCGTTTCTCGCCATGAGCTTCCTCATGGGATTGAGCTCGCCCTTCTATTCCGGCCCGCAGACCGCGCTCATGCAGGAGCGCGTACCGCCCGAGTTCCTCGGCCGCGTCTTCGGCCTTTATGGCGCCATCATGTCCTGGGCGTTGCCGCTGGGGCTCGCGGCCTCGACGCTCTTCGCGGATACCGTGGGCGCGCCGGCGTGGTTCTCGGGCGCGGGCTGCGTGATGCTTATGCTCGCCGTGCTCACCTGGTGCATCCCGAGCATCCGGCACATCGAGGCCGAAGAGTAGCGGACGCCGGCGCGGTGAGTCAATTGAACCCGTCCCCAATGACTCAGGTGGAGGGGCGGGCGAGGGGGCGGGGTACAATGGAGGCGATGGCCACGACGGGCGTGCGTTGAAGGGCGGCTTCCATGGCGCAGATTTGGGTGATACGGTCCGGGCGGCTCGTTGCCGATGCCGCTGCGTCCGAGGACACGGCCGAGGCGCGCGTCGAGCTCCTGCAGTATGCCAAGGGCCTGGACGCTGTGGACGACCCCTCCGTGCACGAGGTGCTCACCCAGGCGGAGCACGCCACCGCGCCGTTCGCCGAGCGCCTGGGCTCGTGCGTGGCGGGCGTCGTCGTGCTCCCCGTGTGCATGAGCAGGGCATCGGGCAAGGTGCCGGACAAGGCGCTGGATAAGACGTCGGCCGCCGCGCGGTTCGGCTTTCTGCTCAAGCCGGATGCCCTCATGCTCTTCGACGACCACGGCATCTGCGACCGGGTGATCGAGCGCCTCGTGGCGGACGGGGTATCGGTGGAGACGGTCGCGTCCGTTTTGCGCGCGCTGCTCTGCGCGCCGCTGCGCGAGCAGCCGGAGCTGCTCACCCGCGTCCGCGACGATCTGGAGGTCATCGAGGAGCGGCTGCTCGAGGGGAGGGTGCGCGTCGACCGCGCCCGCATGATGGCCGATGTTCGCCATCTCATCGGGCTCGATGCCTTCTACCAGGGCATGTCCGATGTGCTCGACGTGCTCTCAGACGAGGCGTCCGACATGCTCGGCTCTGATGACCGCAAGCGCTTCGCGGCGGTCGCGCGCCGCCTCGACCGACTCTCCGCCCGCCTCGAGTCGCTGCAGGACTACAACCTGCAGGTCCACGGCCTCTACCAGGAGGAGATCGACATCCAGCAGAACAGCGTCATGCAATGGCTCACCGTGGTGGCGACGATCTTCATGCCGCTCACGTTCATCACGAGCTGGTACGGCATGAACTTCAAGAACATACCGCTGCTCGGCGCGTCGTGGGGCTATCCGGTGATGGTGGCCATGTGCGTGGTCATCGCGGTCGCGCAGATCGTGGTGTTCCGCCGGCGCGGGTGGCTGAGCTTCGGGGGCGGCAAGGAGCGGCGCACGCGGCGGCGCAGGCGCGGCAAGGGGGATGATGCGCGATGAGGGCGCGCCGCGACCTGGAGGGGCGGCTCGCCGGGATCGACCGGAGGGGCTACCCGGCGTATAAGTCGCTGCGGGGCGTGTACGACCTCGGCGCGTTCGAGCTCTCCATCGACCGCGTGCAGGGCGACCCGTTCGCGGCGCCCTCGGCTCTTTCGGTGCATGTCCCGGCTGCGCGCGCGGGCTTCGCGCCGGAGCTCTACGCCACGCCGGAGCGCTGCACCGCGCTCGAGGACCTGCTCGTGCGGCGCTTCGCGGCCGAGGCGCGGCGCGCGAGCTACGCCGTGCGCGGCTCGGGCAAGAGCGGCCTCATCGCCACGAGCGCGCCCGGCCCCGAGGTGCTGCCGCGCTCCGCATGCGAGGCGGGCGAGGCCGGCGTGCTCATGCGGCTCGAGATGGGGTTCCCCGCGCACGGACGCACGGTGGACGCCCGGGGCCTCGCGCGCATGCTCTTCGAGCTCTTGCCCGCGTGCGTCGAGCGCGCGCTCGTATGCGACGAGGCGTGCCGCCGCGAAGCGCGGGCGGCGATGGAGCTCGCCGACGACCAGGCGGCGGTGCGCGCGGAGCTCGAGCGCCGGGGGCTCGTCGCCTTCGTGGCGGACGGCTCGGTGCTGCCGCGCGCGTCCGGCGTCTCGTCGCGGCCGCTCAAGGGCGCGGTGCCGTTTCGCGCTCCCGAGCGCCTGGCCGTGGAGCTCGACCTGCCGCATCGCGGCCGCGTGCGCGGCATGGGGCTTCCGCGCGGCATCACGCTCATCGTGGGCGGCGGCTTCCACGGCAAGTCGACGCTCCTCAAGGCGCTGCAGGAGGGCGTCTACAACCACGTGGCGGGGGATGGCCGCGAGCTCGTGATCACCGAGGCGAGCGCGATGAAGCTCCGTGCCGAGGACGGGCGCGCGGTGCACGCGGTCGACATCTCCCCGTTCATCGGCGATCTGCCCGACGGCCGCGACACGCGCGCGTTCTCGACCGAGGACGCGAGCGGGAGCACCTCGCAGGCGGCCGCGACCGTCGAGGCGCTCGAGGCCGGCGCGCGGACGCTTCTCATCGACGAGGACACCTCGGCCACGAACTTCATGGTGCGCGACGCCCTCATGGAGGCCGTCGTGGCACCCGACCGCGAGCCCATCACCCCGTTCGCCGAGCGCGTGCGCGGCCTGTGGAAGCGCTTCGGGGTGAGCTGCGTGCTCGTGATGGGCAGCTCCGGCGCGTTCTTCCCCGTGGCCGACTGCGTGGTGCAGATGGACGGGTACCATGCGCTCGACGTGACGGAGCGCGTGCGCGCGGTCTGCCACGAGCGCGGCGTGGACGTCGTTTGGGGCGATGCGTCGGGCGTGGATGATGGGTGTACGGCGCTCCACGCATCCGAGCGTCGGATGGAGCTTCCCGGGCGCGCGTTTCGGCGCGATGGGCGCGGGCGCGGCCCGAAGGTGCGCGCGCACGGGCTCGACGGGTTCTCGGTGGGGTCGGGCGAGGCCGACCTGCGCCTGGTGGAGCAGGTCGTCGACGCCGAGCAGGTGGCGGCGCTCGCGCAGATGGTACGCGTCCTGGGCGAGGAGCGCGCGCTCGACGGCTCGCGCGGCCTCGCCGAGGCGGTGGGGGAGCTCTACCGCCGCCTCGAGCGCGACGGCTGGCAGCTGCTCTCCCCGTACGGTGACACGGGCTGCGGCCTCGCGCTCCCCCGCCCCCAAGAGCTCCACTGTGCCCTCAACCGCTTCCGCGTCATGTAGGGACGGGTTCAAAACGATACATTTTGCTACATTTGGGGACAGGCTCTGCGCGGGGGTCGCGCCCGCCGCACGGATCACTCGCCGACGGATCCGCCGGTGTAGAGCTGCCAGTAGCGGCCGCGCTGCGCCATGAGCTCGTCGTGGTCGCCGCGCTCGATGATGCGCCCGTGCTCCATGACCATGATGCAATCGGCGTTCTTCACGGTGCTCAAGCGGTGCGCGATCACGAACGTGGTGCGCCCGGCCATGAGCGCGTCCATGCCGGCTGCCACGATCTCCTCGGTGCGCGTGTCGATGCTCGATGTGGCCTCGTCCAGGATGAGCGCCGGCGGGTCGGCCACGGCCGCGCGGGCGATGGCCAGAAGCTGGCACTGGCCCTGGGAGAGCTCCGCCCCGTCGCCTGAGATGCGCGTCTCGTAGCCCTCGGGCAGGCGGCGGATGAAGTCGTCCGCATGCACGAGGCGCGCGGCCGCGCGGCACTCCTCGTCCGTGGCGTCGAGCCGGCCGTATCGGATGTTGTCCATCACGGTGCCGGAGAACAGGTGCGTGTCCTGCAGCACGATGCCCAGGGATCGCCGCAGGTCGCCCTTGCGGATCTTGTTGATGTTGATGCCGTCGTAGCGGATCTTGCCGTCATCCACGTCGTAGAAGCGGTTGATGAGGTTCGTGATGGTGGTCTTGCCGGCTCCGGTGGAGCCCACGAAGGCGATCTTCTGCCCGGGCTTCGCGAAGAGCGTGATGTCGTGCAGGACGGTCTTGTTGGGCGTGTAGCCGAAGTCCACGTGGTCCATCACGAGCTCACCGGCCTGGCGCACGTAGGTGATGGTGCCGTCGGCCTTGTGCGGGTGGCGCCACGCCCAGGTGCCCGTGCGCTCCTCGCAGGGCTCGACCTCGCCGCTCGGCAGGACGCGCGCGTTCACGAGCTCGACGTAGCCATGGTCCTCCTCGGGCTGCTCGTCAAGCAGGGCGAAGACGCGCTCGGCACCGGCGGCCGCCATGGTGACGAAGCTCATCTGCTGCGAGATCTGCGTGATGGGCTGGGAGAAGTTGCGGTTGAGCGTGATGAAGCTCATGAGGGCGCCCACGGTGAGCCCGCCCACGCCGCCGATGGCCATGGCCGCGCCCACGGCCGCCACGAGCACGTAGAAGATGTTGCCGAGGTTGGCGTTGATGGGCATGATGAGGTTGGCGATGAGCTGCGCGCGCGTGGCGCTCTCACGCAAACGGTCGTTCGCCGCGCGGAAGTCGGCGCGGGCGCCGTCCTCGTGGTTGAAGACCTTCACGACCTTCTGGCCGTCCATCATCTCCTCGATGAAGCCGTCCACCTCGCCCAGGTCGCGCTGCTGGTCGGCGAAGTAGCGGCCCGAGAGGGCGGAGCAGCGCGCCGTTACCACAAGCATCACGGCCACCATCACGCACGAGAGCGCCGTGAGCGGCACGGAGAGCAGGCACATCGAGACGAACGTGGTCACGAGCGTGACCGCCGAGTTCACGAGCTGCGGCAGCGTCTGGCCGTAGAACTGGCGCAGGGTGTCCACGTCGTTGGTGTAGACGGACATGATGTCGCCGTGGGCGTGCGTGTCGAAGTAGCTGAGCGGCAGGCTCTCCATGTGCTCGAAGGTCTCCGTGCGCAGGCTCCGCATGGTGCCCTGGCTGATGGTGACCATGAGGCGGTTGTACGCGTAGGAGGCGGCGACGCCCACGACGAGCAGGGCGCTCAGGCGCAGGAGCTCGGAGGCGAGCGCCGAGAAGTCGGTGGAACCGGTGGCGAGCATGGGCTCGATGTACTCGTCGATGAGGGTCTGCGTGAAGAGCACCGAGTAGGCCATGATCGCGGCACTCACCACGATGCAGGCCACTACCAGGGCGAAGAGCCCGCCGTAGTGCGCGAGCATATAGCGCAGCGCACGGAAGAGCGCGGCGAACGAGAAGGATCTCCCGCCCGCGCCCGCCGCCGGGCGCATGGGGCGTGCGGTCGTGTTGGTACCTGCCATGTATGCCTCCTAGTCCTGCGCCGCGCTCGGGGCGGCGATGTCGAAGTCTCCGGTGCCCTCCGCCTGCGATGCGGCGACGCTGCGGTAGATGTCGTTCGTGGCGAGAAGCTCCTCGTGCGTGCCCACGCCGTCGATGCGCCCGCCGTCCATGACGACGATGCGGTCGGCGTGCTCCACGCTCGAGATGCGCTGGGCGATGATGATCTTGGTGGTGCCGGGGATAAGGGTGTCGAATGCCGCGCGGATGCGCGCGTCGGTGGCGGTGTCCACGGCCGAGGTCGAGTCATCCAGGATGAGCACCTTCAGGCGCTTGAGCAGGGCGCGCGCGATGCAGAGGCGCTGCTTCTGGCCGCCGGAGAAGTTCACGCCGCCGCGCTCCACGCGCGCATCGAGCCCCTCGGGCAGCTGGCACAGGAACTCGCTCGCCTGCACGGCGTCGCAGGCCGCCCAGAGCTCCTCGTCGGTGGCGTCCGGTGCGCCCCAGCGCAGGTTCTCGGCCACGGTGCCGCTGAAGAGCACGTTCTTCTGCAGCACCACGGCCACGGCGTCGCGCAGGGTCTCGAGGTCGTAGGCGCGCACGTCGAGCCCGCCCACGCGCACGGTGCCCTCCGTGGCATCGTAGAGGCGGCTCACGAGCGAGACGAGGCTCGACTTACCGGAGCCCGTGCCGCCGATGATGCCGATGGTCTCGCCGCTGGCGATGTGCAGGTCGATGTCCTGGAGCACGTCCTCGCCGTCGCCATGGGCGTAGGCGAAGCCCACGTGGTCGAAGTCGATCGAGCCGTCCGCGACCGAGCACGCGGCTTCGGCCGGGTTCGCGATGTCGGGCTGCTCGTCGAGCGCCTCGGCGATGCGCCGGCCGCTCGCCAGGCTCATCGTGAGCATGACCACGATCATGGAGAGCATCATGAGGCTCATGAGTATCTGCATCACGTAGGAGAAGAGGCTCGTGAGCTCGCCGGTGGTCATGGAGCTGCCCACCACGAGCTGGGCGCCCAGCCATGAGAGCGCTATGATGCACCCGTAGACGGCGAGCATCATGACGGGGTTGTTGAGCGCGACGAGCCCCTCGGCGCGCACGAAGAGCCGGTAGAGCTTGTCGGCCGCCGCGCGGAACTTCTCGTTCTCGTAGGCCTCGCGCACGAACGCCTTGACCACGCGGATGGCGGCCACGTTTTCCTGCACGCTGGCGTTGAGGTCGTCGTAGGCGTCGAAGACCACGTTGAAGATGCGTGTGGAGAAGACGACGATGACGCCCAGGGCGGTCGCCAGGAAGATGATCGCCGCGAAGAAGACCGGAGAGAGGTCGAGGCTGATGGCCATGCCCGCCACGAGACTCGAGATGAGCATGATGGGCGAGCGCACGGCGATGCGCATGAGCATCTGCGAGGCCATCTGCACGTTGGTGACGTCGGTGGTCATGCGGGTGACGAGCCCTGCGGTGGAGAAGCGGTCGATGTTGGCGAAGGAGTAGGTCTGCACCTTATCGAAGATCTTCTCGCGCAGCTCGCAGCCGTAGCCGATCGACGCCTTGGCCGAGAAATAGCCGGCCATCATGCCGAAGCCGAGCGAGAGCGCGGCCATGACGAGCATCGCCGCGCCATAGGCGAGCACGGCGGTGAGGTTGCCGGCCTCCACGCCCTCATCGATGATGTAAGCCATGATGAAGGGGAGGAAGACCTCCATCACCACCTCGCCCACCGTGCCGGTGACGGCGAGCGCGGCCTCCTTTCGGTAGCGCCTCATGGGCGCGAGCAATGCGTTCATGCGCTGCCCCCTGTCCTGTGGTTATTCAGATGAATTGCCCATGGAGTATTCCCCGAAAACATTGCTGGCAGATTGTTGAATTTTCTATAATTGATAGAAAATGTTTATAACAAAAGATACGAGGTCGACTATGAACACCATGCAGCTCTCGTGCTTCACGGAGGTCGCGCACACGCTGAACTTTTCTCAGGCGGCGAACAACCTGCACGTCTCCCAGCCCACGGTGAGCCATCAGATTCGTTCGCTCGAAGAGGAGCTCGGCTGCACGCTGCTCGTGCGGAACACCCGCTCCGTGCGCCTGACCGATGAGGGCTTCGCGTTCCTGGCATATGCGGATGACATCTTGGGGCTCGCGGCGCAGGCGAAGGATCGGCTGGCGCACGCACACCGTCCCGCTAAGCGGCAGCTGCGCATCGGCGTGCACGACGGCCTTGAGGCCCAGATCATCGCCCCGACGCTCAGGCAGATGATGGACGAGTTCGGGGCGTTCGACCCGGTGATCCGCATGGGGCCTTCGAGCATGCTGCGGTCGATGCTTGAAGACGGGCTGGTCGATGTGGTCATGGAATTCCGGAATCCGGCGGGGGAGCCAGACGGCGCATCGGTGTTCCACCGCTTGGCGGAGTGCCCGGCCGTGTGCGTGTGCTCGACGGAAAGCCCCTTGGCGGCATCAGATCGGCTCGAGCTCGATGATCTGGCGCGCGGCGGGCGCATGGCGGTCGGGGACCCGCATCACTGCGCGACCGCGGTTGTTGAATTGCAGCGCACGGCTGCCGGGCACATCGCTTCAGCCGATGTGATGATGGCCTACAATACGGAGATCGCCCTTGCCCTCGTGCGCGCGGGCGTCGCGTTTACGGTGCAAGCGGGAATTCCCGTGGGCAGCGTGCCCGAGGCGCGCTGCATCCCCATCGAGGGGCTGCCCGCGGTGACGCTGGGGGTGCGCGTGCGTCGCGGCCGCAGGCCGGCGCTGCTCGACCGTTACATCGCTTCATTAAGGGACGGGTTATAAACGATACATTTTGCTACATTTGGGGACAGGCTTTGCGACGACAGCACGACGCGGTGCAACGACGGCGCGGCGTGCGGGCGGGCCGCTTACGTCCACGGATGCGAGGTGAGGTGCCAGCCGCCGCAGTAGGGACAGCGGTAGGTGGAGAGGCCGCGCCTGCCGTGCTCCTCGCACGCCGCGATGGCGTCCATGGCGTCGGCGCGCGTGGCATAGCGCATCTTCGAGGCGCAGGCCTTCTCGCGCCGGGCGCGCTCGCGCTCGACATCCAGCTCGTCGCGACGGCGGTTTTCGTCCTCGAAGAGGCTATCGAGGTCGCCCGCTCCCGCTTTGAACGCAGCGACGCGCTTCGCCCGCGCCGAAGGTTTCCTGCTCGCCATGGCTTTCCTCCCGCATGATAAAATCCAGACAGGCTGGTTTTTATCATTTTGCCCCGCGCCCGCCCGTTCGCGCGGCTCAGCGCACCGCTCCAAGAATGATTCACGCACGCCTCGATTTTATGCAGGTCATGCGCGATAGAATGGGGGAGGAGGTACCCCACCGCGAGAGCAAGGAGCGACGCATGAACCTTCCCGACAAGCGCCCGGACGACATGGCGCGCATCAACACCCCCGAACGCGCCCAGGCGTTCATCGACGAGCAGGTGGCGGCATGCCGCGCGCAGATCGGCGATAAGAACGTGCTGCTCGCGCTCTCCGGCGGCGTGGATTCGAGTGTGGTGGCGGCGCTGCTCATCCGCGCGGTGGGCAAGCAGCTCATCTGCGTGCACGTGAACCACGGCCTCATGCGCAAGGGCGAATCCGAGCAGGTCATCGACGTGTTCCAGAACCAGATGGATGCGAACCTCGTCTACGTTGACGCCACCGATCGCTTCCTCTCCCTGCTCGAGGGCGTGGCGGAGCCCGAGCGCAAGCGCAAGATCATCGGCGCCGAGTTCATCCGCGTGTTCGAGGAGGAAGCACGCAAGGTGGCCGGCGAGGTGGACTTCCTCGCGCAGGGCACCATCTACCCGGACATCGTGGAGTCCGACGGAGTGAAGGCGCACCATAACGTGGGCGGCCTGCCGGACGACCTGCAGTTCGAGCTCGTCGAGCCCGTGCGCCTGCTCTATAAGGACGAGGTGCGCGAGGTGGGTCGCGCGCTCGGCCTGCCCGAGAGCATGGTGGAGCGCCAGCCGTTCCCCGGCCCGGGGCTCGGTGTGCGCTGCCTGGGCGCCATCACGCGCGACCGCCTGGAGGCGCTGCGCGAGGCCGATGCGATCCTGCGCGAGGAGTTCTCCGCGGCGGGGCTCGCCGGCAAGGTGTGGCAGTACTTCGTCGTGGTGCCCGACATGCGCGCGACGGGCGTGCGCGACGGCAAGCGCGCCTACGAGTGGCCGGCCATCATCCGTGCCGTGAACACCGTCGACGCCATGACCGCGACCGTGCCCGAGCTGGATTGGCCGCTCCTGAAGCGCATCACCGACCGCATCCTCGCCGAGGTGCCGGGCATCTGCCGCGTGACGTACGATCTGACTCCGAAGCCCATCGGAACGATAGAGTGGGAATAAAATGGTTTTCCCGTACTAAATAAAACACCAGTTCAAACGCCATGTTTCAATTGCGATTCAGGGCGTTTCCTTCTTTTGGTGTGTATGTGGTGTACCATCTTCACCAAACGAAAGCTGCAGTACACCACGAAAGTGAGCGTGGCACCGCATGGGCAAACACAGCAAATGGCAGTGCGCAAGCTTAAGAGCGAAGAATGGTGCGGGGTTCTCAAATTAAGGACAGCAACGACAGACGGAAACAAGCAGCCGAAGTATGAGTCTTGCTGGTTGAGAGCATGGGAGAGCTATGGACGTAATGGATGCGAGTGGCAAGGTTGCCTACCGCAAGGAAGCATTATCTGAGGCACTCGAAAGCGGGCTGCTTCCTCGAGATGCCTTCGACATACTTTCCGACATCCTCTCCGAAGACAGTACAATTGCTGCGTTCGCTCAAAACCCCAAATGCCCCAAGACACTTCTCAGACGCCTTGCGATTGACAGCGATTCTTGGGTTCGCGCCGGCGTCGCCGGCAACCCCGCCTGCCCGCAAGACGTTCTCGCGCATCTTGAGACCGACAGCGATTCTTGGGTTCGTGCCCACGTCGCCGGTAACCCCTCCTGCCCGCAAGACGCCCTCACGCGACTCGCAGAAAATAAGGGCGGCTATCTGGACTACAACCTCGCTAAAAACCCTTCCTGCCCGCCGGACATTCTCAAGTATCTCGTGTTCAGCTATGACGAGGACGCTGCCGAGGTTGCTGTTCGTAATCCTTCTTTTCCGCCGGACGCCTTCGAGTGCCTCGCATTTGACTGGGATCAAATCATGAATGAAACTCGCGATTTCAATCCCTCCCTTCCGCCGGATGGCTACGGTATGATTTCGAAGGATGAAGACGAATTTGAATACTCCGAGAAAGAGCGAGATGAACGCTGCTATGATGTGCAAAATTGGATTGCCAGCAGTCCCGTCTGTCCACCGAACGTTCTCGTACGCCTCTCGGAGGACGAAGACGATTACGTGCGCTGGTGCGTCGCCGCTAACCCCTCCTGTCCGCAAAACGCCCTCATGCGCCTACTGAAGGACGAGGAGGCTTCCGTACGCTTACAAGCCGCCGGCAACCCCTCCTGTCCGCAGAGCGTCATCAGGCACCTTGCCGAAGGTCAGGATGAGGATATGCGTTTCGCCGTTGCCGACAACCCCACCTGTCCCCCGGACATCCTTGAACATCTTGTGAAAGACGCGGGCTACCTTACCTGTCTAGCGATCGCCGGCAACCCCTCTTGCCCTCCGAAGATTCTCGAGCGCTTTGCAGACGATAGAGACTGGAGAGTTCGCGAGCCTGTCGCCGGCAACCCCTCCTGCCCCCCAGACGCCATAGTGCGCCTCGCAAGCGACGAGAACGACGACATACGCAGTGTCATCGCGGGAAACCCATCAACTCCTCACGAAGTACTAATGAGACTGGCGAAAGACGAATATGGAAGCGTCCGACGTGCCGCCATCCGCAATCCAATCTTCCTAGCGGATACAAAGTAGCGCAGGGGACTATCTGATTGGATGGCGCGCGATGAGCAGCGTCCAGAACGACGGGGCGACGATGGCCGCGAGGCATCCGGCGGCGAAGAGCGCGAGCGAGCACTCGAGCAGCCGGCGCGTGCGCACCCGCTGGAAGAGCGTCGCGGTGAGCGCGGAGACCACGCCCACCATGAGCAGGTAGACCGTGGTGAGCCACTGGCCCACGAGCGCGCTGACGCCGAACTCATCGATGATCGCCGCGAGCGCCGAGGCGAGCATGTTCTGGCTGAGCGATCCCAGAAACGCGCCCGTCATGAGGACGGGGATCATGAGCCTTCCCGCCCCGCGCACGCGGGCATCCTCACGCGCCGCGCCCATCTAGCTCAGCTCCTCTGCGCGCTCGAGCATCTCGCAGGCGCGGTCGATGGCAAACCGGTAGCTCTCCTCCGCCGGGGGATCGAAATGGCTCAGGTACCCCTGGTGCTCCAGCGAGGCGAAGCCGTGCAGCATGCTGCGCACCAAACGGAGTCGCCGGCCTCCCCGCGCACCGGCTACAGCCCCTGCCGCTGGAACATCTCCGCGATCTCCTCGGCGGACTCGCGCATGCCCCGCTGGAACCAGACCTCGATCCAGCCGTACAGGGCGTAGGCGAAATAGGCGCGCGCGTACGCCTCCTCTTTCGGCTGCTCCGGTTTGGGGCCGAAGAGCTCGATGACGGCATCCTTCACGAGGAACATGAGGCCGCGCTCGTTGAGCAGCGCGTAGAAATCCCGGTGCTTCTCGAACCGGGCGAAGAGCGACCGCAGCAGCTCGCTCAGCGGTGCGCTCGCGACCCCCGCGCCCCCTTCGCTCGTATTCGCCCAATCTTGGAACAGCTCGTGGACACGTTCCTCAAGCACGGCTTCCTTGCTGGCGAAATTCCGGTAGAAGGACGCCCGGCCGACGCCGGCGCGGGAGCAGATTTCGCTGATGGAGATCGCCTCGAGCGGGCGCTCCCGTAGCAGCTGCAGCAGCGTCGCGGTGATGTGCGTCCGCACGTACGTGTTCCGTCCCCTGTTGCTCATCGGCGATACAGACGCCCCGGTTTGTCCCATTTGGTGACCCTCCATCGCAATTCGGCAGCTCGATGATACGATTGTATCGCTGAAACAGTTGTATCACCACCAGAACGCAGCAATGCGCCGCGCCCGCCCCGGCCGCGGCCATCATCGACCGCAAGGAGTCCGCATGACGCTCATGCAGCAACGATTGCTCATCGCGCTCGCCATCGCCGTCCCCGCCTTCCTCCTCGGCAGGCTCGCAGTCCGCGCGGTGCTGAACCTACTGCTCGGGGGCACGCTGTTCGGAGGAAACTTCCTATGAGCCGCACAACGAAAGGAAAGGGGCCGCGCGCCATGTCGGTGGGAATCGGGATCTTGATCTTCGTCGTCGCCTTCATCGGCGGCGTCGCGTCGAAGTTCGTCATCAAGCCCGCATGGGCGCAGGCGTACAGCGTCACCTGGAGCGACGAGCTCGGCACGCGGAAGGTGGACATCCCCTACGGCGACGGCGAGGCCAACACGTTCGACCTCTACCTGCCGAAGGACGATACCAAGGAGCACTATGGCCTCGTGGTCTACCTCCACGCGGGCGGCTTCACCTCGGGCGACAAGAGCGATGACGAGGGAACGCTCGCGTGGCTCTGCAGCAAGGGCTACGTCGCCTGCGGCATCAACTACACGCTGCGCACCGAGACCAACAGCGCGAGCGTCCTCACGCAATCCAACGAGATCAAGGCCGCCATCCCGCGGGTGGTCGAGGCGGCCGCACAGGCAGGCTACTCAATCGACAAGATGGCCATCGCGGGCGGATCCGCCGGGCACACCCTCGCCATGCTCTACGCCTATCGCGACGCGGCGGACGCGCCCGTGCCCGTCGTCCTCACCTTCGGGGCGGTCGGCCCGTCCTGCTTCCACACGGAGGACTGGGACAACTACGGGCTCGACCGGAACACGGATGAGAGCCGCCAGTCCGCCGCAGCCCTGTTCAGCGCGATGCTCGGGGAGCTCATCCCGGTCGAGGAGGTCGAGAGCGGCGCGTACCTTGAGCGCGTGAAGCCCATCTCCGCGGCTGATTGGGTCGCGCCGAATGCGCCGGCGACCGTGGTTGCCTATGGCACGCACGACCGCGTCCAGCCGTTCAAGGCGTCCCTGCGCCTCAAGGCCGCGCTCGAGGAGAACGGCGTGGACTACCGCTACTTTGAGTGCCCCCACTCCGGCCATGGTCTGCAGAACGATAACGCCGTGTACCGGCAGTGGATGGAGACGGTCGAACAGTACCTCGACACGTACCTGCCGGTGGAGTAGCGCGCGGCGGTTCGGGTATATCGTTTCGGTTCTCGCCCTTGAAGATGGCGGCATCGTCTGCCTCCTGTCACCCTGGGATGCCAATCGCCTTTGTGAATCCAGCTTCTCCCTTCGTCGCGAGCACAATGGCGGCGTACCGCAACGTATGAGAAGGGAGAATCGGGATGGTAGGTAGCGTCATGTATCCCGTCGAGCGGCTGGGCATATCGTCCGAGCCGCGCCGAGGAGGAGCCGGTTTCGCGCGGCGCGCCACGAACACTTCTTTTGAGCCCCGCGACCGTATGGCGGTGACCACAACGGGGCTCACCAAACGCTATGGGGATGCTTGCGTGGTCGATCGTGTGAGCCTCGCCGTCCCTGAGCGAGCGGTTTATGGTTTCCTGGGACCGAATGGCGCCGGCAAGTCGACCACCATGAAGATGCTTCTTGGTCTCGCGCATCCCACGGAGGGGTCGGCAACGATCCTCGGCACACCGCTCACACCGAAAAACCGACTCGAGGTTCTGCGGCATGTGGGCTCACTCATCGAGAGTCCAAGCTGTTACCCGCACCTTACGGCTCGCGAAAACCTTGAAATCGTGCGCCAGCTGCGAGGCCTACCCAAGTCCGAGATCGACGAGGTGCTGAAAATCGTCCGTCTTGACGATCCGTCGCTCAGACGGAAGCGCGTTGGGAACTACTCGCTCGGTATGCGGCAACGCCTCGGCATCGCTGCTGCGCTCATGGGCAAACCGCCTTTGCTTTTGCTCGACGAGCCGACCAACGGTCTCGATCCCTCGGGCATTCATGAGATTCGCGCCCTCATCAAAGATCTTCCGCGCATGTTCGATATGACCGTCGTTGTTTCCAGCCACTTGCTTTCCGAAGTCGACCAGATGGCTGACCATGTCGGGATTATCCGCAAAGGTCAGATGGTGTGGCAGGGACCGCTTGCAGATCTTCATGCCCGCGGCAGGCACTGGATCGCTCTGCGCACTACGGACAATGCACATGCGCTTGAGCTCTTATCTGGCGCGCAGGCTGATCCGGACGATGCCTCCTACCTACGTATCAAGGCGGTAGACGATGCCGTGGCCGCTCGGATGAGCTTGTGCCTCGCCGAACGCGGCGTTGGCATCATTCGAATGGAGGAGCATGAAGACTCGCTCGAGGACATCTTCCTTGCGATTACCGGGATGGAGGAGACGTTATGACGGGCGATAAGGACGCACTGCAGATCATCCCGCCTGCCGCGCGTCGACCTGGGATGGTGCGTCAGGTCATTCTCGAGTTCGAGAAGAGCAAGCGTAAACACCTCTGGCTCATCTGTGCTGCCATGCTCGGTGTGCTTCTCTTGTGGTTTGGCTATCAATCGGCGCGGCAAGTGGAGGTTACGACCGACTATCGCGTGCTGCTCTACAGCTTGCCCACGGTCAACGCGGTGTTTCTCCCGCTACTCTCCGCCGTGGTCGCTTCGACTGTCTGTGATGTGGAGAACCGTGCGAATACATGGAAGCAGCTTCTCACCATGGAGCGCGCTGAGGATCTCTTTTGCGCGAAGTGGCTCACCTGCGCTCTTGTGCTTGCAGTAGTGGTGACCGTTGAGGTTGCAGCGGCCTCGGTGATCGGCGGCGGTCTTGGTTTTCAATCCATTCCAGCGTCAGAGTGCTTCGTGCTCTGGGTCTCGACGCTCGCCGTGTGCCTTTTCGTGGCAACGGTTGTGGAGTGCCTCTGCCTGTTCATTGCCAACCAATTCGTGCCGCTGGTCGTGGGTGTCGCGCTTTCGTTCCTAGGCCTTTTCTCGATGTATCTGCCGCCGGCAATCTCGGTATTCGTGCCGAGCTCATATTTCGGTCTCATGTCCACTGTGGGGATGTCGTATAACGCCGCAACGGGAGTGATTACCTGGAGCACCGTCACCTGGCCTGTGGGGTACCTTGCCCTGATTGCCCTGCTCACAGCTGCGACGTTCGTGATTTCTCTGCGTGCCTTCGCGAGAAAGGAGCTCTAACATGCTTGCTTCTTGCATTCGGGCGGAGCTGGTAAAACTCCGCCGTGCCCCAATCTGGATCGTGTTCGTGGCGTTGCCCGGAGTATCCGCCCTCATCGGCTGCGCCAACTATCAATCGAACCTTGGGGTTATCACACCCGGTTGGGCGAACCTTTGGACTCAACAGACGCTTTTCGTGTGCTACTTTTTTCTTCCAGCGCTTCTTGGTGCGGGGTGTTCCTTTCTTTGGCGACAGGAGCATCAGGGTTCGAACTGGAATGAATTCATGGTGCAACCTGTTCCGATCCGCGATCTCGTCCTTGCTAAGTTCTGCGTGGGATCGCTGATGTCGCTTCTTGCCTTCATTTCGATCGTGGTGTTCTACGTTGGCAGCGGCGTGGTAATCGGCGTACCCGGAGCGTTTCCAGCAGCGCGGATCGCCGAGTATGTAGTGCTCGGAATTCTGGGATCCCTCGTGGTCGTGGCAATCCAGCTTGACGTCTCCATGGTTGTGCGCAATTTCGCCGCGCCGGTTGGCATCGCGCTTGCCGGCGGCGTTTCGGGCGTTATCGCAACCGTTGCCGGTTTCGGTAACATCTGGCCCTACTCGCTGCTCCAGACCGGTATGAACTCAAACGAGCTGGTCGATTTGTCTATGGCGAGCGTCATCCAGATCGTGATCCTATCGGCCGTATATATCTCAGGCGCCCTCGCATGGGCGTGTCGACGGCTCTCGCGTCGGGATGTCGTGGCAACGATGTGATGCTGGGGAAGGTGACAAACCAATGAGGAACACGCGGCGCGCTGGTGCGCTCGTCATCGTCCTAATCGCGGCTGCGCTGCTCTTCGTGCTTGCTGGACCGCTTGGCGAGCTCGGAAACGCATTTGGCTGGAACCTCGGAACCTACTACGTTCAGGTCGATAACGAGCGATGCACTCCAACGAGCGAGGAAACGCGCCAGAGGTTCGGCGAAGAGATGGTTTGCGAGTATCGTTTGGAGGGGGTGAGGGACGATGGGTCGACAGCGAGCCTGAGCTTCTTCACCACACGTGAGCTTCGTAACGGTGCATACCTTCGGCTTGACGTCTAGCCGCTCTTAGGTGTCAGGGGGTGGGAGGAAGTGCCTTGGGATGATGTTCCTGAGGCGGCTAGGCAAGTGCTTCACGAACCTGTTTCAGAAGTTGATTGAAGCCAATTTCGAGGTTGTAAGTCCCTTCCGATGACGCTGCTTCTCGTCATCGGAAGGGGTGCGTGAGAGAATGGGACGAAACGGAGGTGGTGCTATGGGTGGCAAGCTCGATTCGGCGCGCGCCGCTTTTTCCCAGGCGGTTGAGCGCTGGGAAAGCTCGAAAGAGTGGGCGCTCGTCGCACCGGTTGCCTGCGTGATCCATGAAGCGATCTTCCTCACTCGATACGTCTCTCTTCTGCCGAGTGGTTACGATTCTGCGTCCTTATGGCTGCTTATTGGGTGCGTTGTCGCCATCCTCGGGTGCGTCTTTCTTCGGAAGCGCTATCCCCTTGGAGCATTGCCCGTTGCCTGCGCTTGCGCGGCGGCGTGCGCGCATGTCGACCGGGGTGCCTACACGGGCGTACCGCTCTTGGTTCTTCTGTACGGCGTTATCGCACGGGCGGATTATGCTCGGGCGGTGGTGGCAACGGTCGTAGCGGTTGCCGCGTTTTGGGCGCCCGTCTACTTTGCAGGCGAGAAGACGCTCGCCCTTGTGCATCTTGAGTGGCTTTTGGTCATCGCTGCCCTCGCGCTCGTATCCCGCGCGCTGTGGACGAGGCGCCAGGCGGCACGTGAGCTCCAGGAGGAGCGAGGCGCGCGCGAACAGGCGTTGCGCGAGCGCGATGCGGCGGAGGCACGTAGCCGCATCGCCGGCGAGCTGCATGACTCGGTGGGACACGACCTTACGGCAATCATCGCGCTCTCCGAGGGGCTTATGGGAGCCGTCGAAGATGAGACGCTCGAAGCGGCGGTGGCGAGTATCAACAGCCTTGCGCGCGAAGGGCTCGCCGATACGCGTCGCGCGGTTCGACAGATTTCTGCCCTGCATGGGACAGGCGCTGTCGCTGAGACATTTGGAAAGACGCGCTCATGGGATAGCATCCGGCCCGTGCTCGAGCACGCTCGGTCAACCGGGCTGACGGTTGCATTTACCGAAACCGGAGTTCGGTCGAGTGATTCCGGCCAGGCTGAGTTGGTCTTTTCGGTCACGCGCGAAGCTGTGACGAACGTTTTGCGTCACGCGCGCCGTGCCAGCCGTATCACGGTTTCGTGGGATCACGCTGCAGATGGCTCCTGTTTGGTCGCGGTGCGTGACGACGGAGCCCCGAAAGAAGGGGCCGGTACGGCGGGCACGGGAATCGCGCGCATGCGCGGGCGCGTCGAGACGGCTGGCGGCATGCTCTTCGCGGGGCCATCTTCCGATGGTGGCTGGGAAGTTCGGGCGAGTGTCCCACGTGTAGGGGTGGTACCGGGTGCGAAAGAAGGGGATGGATCATGAGTAATTTCATCGACGTGATGATCGTCGATGACCAAGCGGAAACTCGTTTGGGATTCGCCCTTATGCTTCGGCGCGATCCGACGCTGCGCGTCTGGGGTCAGGCGCCCGATGGCCAGCAGGCGGTTGATGCCATCGATCGAGCGGCGGAGATGGGACGCTCGCTTCCCGACGTTGTGCTCATGGACGTGCGCATGCCTGTCATGGACGGCATCGATGCCTGCGCGATTATCTGCATGCGCCATCCAGATGTGCGCGTTCTAATTCTCACGACCTACGATGAAGACGATTATGCGTTCGGGGGTCTTGAGGCGGGGGCTTCCGGCTTTCTGCTCAAGGACATCCGATCCCGGGAGCTCATTGACGCGGTTCGCGCCGTTGCGGAGGGGGATGCCGTGCTCACCCCGCGCGTTACGCGGGCGGTTCTCGAACGCAACGTTCCCAAGGTCGTTCCCGGGTCGGAGCGCGAGCGCCTGCGTCGGGCTTTTCGACAGCTCACGGAACATGAGCGTGAGATCTGTTCGCTCATCGCCGACGGTCTATCCAACGGTGAGATCGCCGAGCGCCTTGTAATTCAGCCTGCCAGCGCCAAGCGAGCGGTGTCCCGAATTCTCTCTAAGCTGGGCATGCGCGACCGTACGCAAGTCGCCGTCTCGTGGTACCGCGCGGGGCTATAGCGTAGAAGCTCTCCGAGAACGATGCCAAGAGGATTCGCGCGGATTTCTGGTGGGTTGACGGGCGAAGCGCGGAGCAGGATGCCCAACTCATCCCATGCCTTGGGGACGGGTCGGGCATCGATTCTGCGCGCTTTGACCTCGAGACAGCACAGCGCGCGGCGGGAAGAGGAGGATGGTTCCGCCGCGCGCTGATTGCTAGCTATTGAGAGCTTCGCCTACTGGATGGCGCCGAACTCCTTCAGGACGTTCTCGACGTCGGTGCCCTCGATCTTCTTGAGCACCTCCTTGAGCGCGAACCGCTCGATGAGGCCGAGCTTCATGTCGGTGATGGGCTTGCCGTCGCGCAGCTTCACGCTCGCCATGAGCAGGTCGCGCACGTCGAAGACGCTGCCCCACACCTCGGGCACGCCGCGGTCCACGTCGCAGAGCGTGTAGACGGCCTCCATGCCGGTGCGCATGGAGTACTCGGTGGTGAAGATGGTGTCGCGCGGCGTCTCGGCGAACTGGCCGATGAACGCGAAATTCACCGCGCCATCGGGCACCACGTCGGGGCGGTCGCCCGCGGCGCGCGGCATGAAGAACGCCGTGATGTAGGGCATCATGACCGGCACCGTGTTGGCGTGGTTCGCGGCGAGCTCGGGGATGCGCTCCTCGGGGACGCCCAGGTGGTAGAGCCACTCCTGGCAGATCTCCTCACCGGTGCACGCGCGCATGGGCTTCTTCACGAAGTTGCCCGGCTCGTCCGGGAACAGCCCGTACACCCAGACGCTCAGCTCGTTCTTGGGCTGGTCGCGGAACTGCTGCTGGCGGTTGAGCGTCCAGCTCATGAGCCAGTTGGAATCGGTGCAGGTCACGATGCCGCCCGTGACCACATGGCCGGTGAAGGGGTCGCGCTTGCAGATGGCCTGGATGTAGGGTGGGATCTCGCCGTCGAAGGTCGTCACCGTGGCGCTCATCCACTTGGACTTCTCGGGGTCGCCGCAGAAGGCGTCGGGGTGCCCGAAGCTGGGATCCTGCGCGGCGATGCGGCGCCACATGTCCCAGCCGCCGCCGGGCATGATGTCGGGCTTCCACGCGGCCGGCTTGTCCTGCGCACCCATGGTGGAGTTCTCGACGCAGCCGCCGTTGGTGATGAAGACGAGGTCGTTCTCGGTGAGGTCGATCGAGGTGATGTTGGCCGCGCCGTCCTCGCCGGGCTCGCTCAGCACGATGCGCGTGGCGACCTTCTTCACGGGCGTGCTATAGGGGTTGCGCGGGAACGCCACCTGCTGGATGCGCTGGATGGTGTCCTGGCCGGTGCCGGTGCGCGGGCGCTCCGGGCCCTGGCCGCCCCCGATGGAGAACTGGATGTCCTCGACCTTCGTGTTGAAGTGGAACTGCACGCCGGCGGCCTTGAGGTACTCGACGAGCGGCAGGATCATCGACTCGTACTGGTTGTAGCGGGTGAAGCGCAGGGCGGAGAAGTCCGGCAGCCCCGCCACGTGGTGGATGAAGCGCTTGAGGTAGAGCTTCATCTCGAGCGCGGAGTGCCAGTTCTCGAAGGCGAACATGGTGCGCCAGTACATCCAGAAGTTGGAGGAGAACACCTCATCGTCGAAGTAATCGGTGATGGGGCGGTCGTAGAGCTTCTCGTCGGGTGTGAAGATGAGCTCCATGATCTCCATGGCGGCCTTGTCCGAGAGGCCGAACTTGCCGTCGCAGCCGGCGTCGTGCCCGCGGTCCTTCGTGGCGCGGCAGAGCGAGTAGTTGGGGTCTTCCTTGTTGAGCCAGTAGTACTCGTCCAGGACGGAGACACCGGGCGTCTCGATGGAGGGGATGGAGCGGAACAGGTCCCACATCACCTCGAAGTGGTTGTCCATCTCGCGGCCGCCGCGCATGACGTAGCCGAGGCCGGGGATGTTCCGGCCGTCGCAGGCGCCGCCGGGCACGTCGTCCTTCTCGAAGATGTGGATGTTCTTGCCCGGCATCTGGGCGTCGCGCACCAGATAGGCCGCGGCGGAGAGCGCCGCCAGACCCGTGCCCACGATGTAGGCGCTCTTATGGTCGATGCCCGCGGGTTTCTTGGGGCGGGCGAAGGCTTCGTAGTTTCCGCTTGAATAGTACATGGCTGCACCTTTCTCACGCATGCATCGGCCGTGTCCGATGCGTCTCATTCCATGGTGGGGCAGCGCGCGCCGGCGCGCCATGAGCAGAGCGGCGCTTCTGTACGGTTTCTTATCAAAGCGGTGGTATTGTATAGATTGACGGGGGATGCACCCTATGACGCTGCAGGTTCGTCCGGAAGCGCGCCCTCGCTTCCCGCGACGTAGCCGCCGGGGATCTCGAGCCGGCCGAGCGCGGTCTCGATGGCGCCGTCCGAGATGATGGCGACGCCCTGCACGAGCGCGTGCGGGTCGTCGTTCATGCCCCGGGCGATCCAGTCGCGGACGGTCCCGATGAACGCATGGGCGAAGAAGTTCGCGATGAAGTCCTTATCCCGCTCGCGGATGTGCCTGCCCGCCGCATGCTCGTCGACCACGCCCTTCACCAGGTCGTGCACCACGGGGAAGAAGATCCGCTCCATCTGGTCGCGGCTCATGTTGTGGTAGACGTTGAGGACGAAGGGCTTGTTGTCCTGCAGGGCGAGGAACATGTTGAGCAGGCCGGTCTGCCAGGTGTCGGCGGTCTTGTTGCCCGCGATGATCCGCGCGGCGTCCTCTTCGCACGCCCATTCGACCAGGTCGTAGATGTCCTGGAAGTGGTAGTAGAACGTCATGCGGCTGATGCCGCAATCGTCGGTGATGTCGGCGATGGTGATCTTGCTCAGCGGTTTTTGAAGCAACAGGTGCTTGAGCGATTCCTCGAGCGCGCGTTTGGTGAGCTGGCTGGACATGCGCCCTCCCTGCGGTCGTTTCTCTTCATATACCCCGTGCAGCGGAAGGGAATGGGTTGGTTGGGGACGTGTTCCTTTCAACCCCTTTTTTGGAGGTGGCTGAAGCGAACGCGTCCCCGACCGAAAAAAGGGGTTGAAAGGAACACGTCCCCAACCAACCCATGCTGCCCGTCAAAAAGTTAGCCCCTTCTAATCTCTCGAGAAATAGTTTACCATGTCTAACCGTTTGGGGCGCAGCGGCCGCCATGAGGGCGCGGCCGCATGACCAGAAAGCGGATAGACATGATGATCAACAAGCGGCTCGTGGGGCTGGTGCCCGAGAGCAGGCGCTACATCGCGCTGAACGTCGCCTTCCAATGGGTCTCCCTCGTCGCGAACATCTGCCTGATCACGGCGATCTGCCGCGTGCTCGGGCGCGTTTTCGCACACACGGTGACGCGGGGCGACCTCGTCACCCTGGCCGTCATCGCGCTCGCGGCCATCGCCGTGCGCGCCCTGTGCACGAGCGGTGCGTCGTGGGCGAGCTTTCGCGCCTCGAGCGCGGTGAAGCGCCGCCTGCGCCCCGTCATCTACGAGAAGCTCCTGCGCCTCGGCCCGTCGTACCGCGAGCACGCGCTCACCTCGGAGGTGGTGCAGGTTTCCGTCGAGGGCGTCGACCAGCTCGAGACGTACTTCGGCGCCTACCTGCCGCAGCTCTTCTACGCCTTGCTCGCGCCGCTCACGCTCTTCGCGGTGCTCGCGCCCGTGAGCCTGCCGGCGGCCGTGGTGCTGCTCGTGTGCGTGCCGCTCATCCCCGTCGCCATCGCCGCCGTGCAGACGTGGGCGAAGCGCCTGCTCTCCAAGTACTGGGGGAGCTACACGGCGCTCGGCGACACGTTCCTCGAGAACCTCCAGGGCCTCACGACTCTCAAGGTCTACGGCGCGGACGAGATGAAGCAGCGCGAGATGAACGAACGGGCGGAGGAGTTCCGGCGCATCACCATGCGCGTGCTCGTCATGCAGCTCAACTCCATCGCCATCATGGACATCGTGGCCTATGGCGGCGCGGCGGCGGGCATCGCGGTGGGGCTCTTCCAGCTCCAGTCGGGCGCGGTCGGGCTCACCGGCTGCCTCATGATCATGCTGCTCGCGGCCGACTACTTCCTGCCCATGCGCCAGCTGGGGTCGTTTTTCCACATCGCCATGAACGGCATGGCGGCGAGCGACAAGATCTTCCGCCTGCTCGATGCCGAGGAACCCGTGCGGGGCACGGCGCCCATGCCGGCGCGCGCGGACCTGCGCATCGCGGGACTCGGCTTCACCTACCAGGGCGAGGGTGCCGCGCGGCCCGCGCTCGCCGATGTGGACCTCATGGTTCCCGAGGGGTCGTTCACGGCGATCGTGGGCGAGAGCGGCTGCGGCAAGTCGACGCTCGCCTCGGTGCTCATGGGCAGGAACCGCGGCTACACGGGCTCCGTCACCGTGGGCGGCATGGAGCTTTCCGAGCTCGACCCGGCCGACCTCATGCGCCAGGTCACCTACGTGGGCCATGCGGGCTACCTGTTCCGCGGCACGGTGCGCGAGAACCTGCTCGCCGCCAAGCCGGACGCCACCGACGACGAGCTCTGGCGGGCGCTCGAGGCCACACGGCTCGCCGGCTTCCTGCGCGCGGGCGAGGGGCTCGACACGCGCCTCGCCGAGCAGGCGTCGAACCTCTCCGGCGGCCAGCGCCAGCGCCTCGCGCTCGCCCGCGCGCTCTTGCACGACAGCCGCGTCTACATCTTCGACGAGGCCGCCTCGAACGTGGACGTGGAGAGCGAGGACGCCATCATGGCGGTCATCGGAGACCTGGCGCGCGACCGGACGGTGCTGCTCATCTCGCACCGCCTGGCCAACGTGCGCGCGGCGGACCAGATCGTGGTGCTCGATGCCGGCTCCGTGGCCGAGCGCGGCACCCATGACGAGCTCGTCGCCCGCGGCGGCGCCTACGCCATGCTGTGGGGCGCCCAGCAGGAACTTGAGAACTTCGGGACTGAGGAGGTCGCCGCATGAGAAGGACCGGTATCGGTGTGATGGCACGGCTCGTGGGCCTGGTGCGCCCGCTCGCGGGGTACATGGCGCTCGCGGTGGCGCTCGGGCTCGCTGGGCACCTGTGCGCCACGGCGCTCACCGTGCTCGGCGCATACGGCGTGCTCTCCGTTCTGGGGGAGGCGGCGCTGCCGCTTACGGGCATCGTGGCCGCGATGGCGCTCTGCGCGGTGGCGCGCGGCATCCTGCGCTACGGCGAGCAGGCGTGCAACCACTTCATCGCCTTCAAGCTGCTCGCGCTCATCCGCGACCGCGTGTTCCGGGCGCTGCGCCGCCTTGCCCCGGCCAAGCTCGAGGGGCGCGGCAAGGGCGAGCTCATCTCCGTGATCACCTCCGACATCGAGCTGCTCGAGGTGTTCTACGCGCATACCATCTCGCCCGCGCTCATCGCGCTCGCGTTCTGCGCGATTCTCGTGGCGTTCATCGGGTCGTTCAACCCGGTCCTGGGTGCGTATGCGGCGCTTTCGTACGCGCTCGTGGGCATCGTGCAGCCGTGGCTGGCCTCGCGCGCGGCAGGCGACGACGGCCTGCGCTTCCGCACGCGCTCGGGCGAGCTCTCGGGGTTCGTCCTCGACAGCCTGCGCGGGCTCGACGAGATCCTGCAGTACGACCAGGGCGACACGCGTCTGGAGGAGCTGCGCGCGCGGACGGACGCCCTCACCGCGGACGAGGCGCGCCTGAAGCGCGTCGCGGGCAGGAACGCCGCGGTCTCGAGCGCGGGCGTCCTGCTGCTCGATGTGGGGATGCTCCTGCTCGCCGCATGGCTCGCGCCCGGCGCGGCGCCGCTCGCCGGCGTGCTTGTCCCCACCGTTGCGCTCATGGGCTCGTTCGGCCCGGTGATCGCGCTCGCGAACCTGGGGAGCACGCTGCAGGCGACGTTCGCGGCGGGCAACCGCGTGCTCGACATCCTGGATGAGGAGCCGCAGGTCGAGGACGTGCACGGCCGCGCGCACACGGGTTTTGCCGGCGCGGCGGCGCGCGGCGTGGCCTTCTCCTACGACGGCGAGCCGGTGCTCGACGGCATCACGCTCGAGGCGCCCGAGGGGAAGATCGTCGGCATCACCGGGCGGAGCGGCAGCGGCAAGTCCACGCTGCTCAAGCTCTTCATGCGCTTCTGGGAGCCCGCGGCGGGGTTGGTCGAGGTCTCGGGCAGGAGCGTGTCGGACGTGAACACCGCGAACCTGCGCGCGCTCGAGTCCTTCGTCACGCAGGAAACCCACCTCTTCCGGGACAGCATTAGGGAGAACCTGCGGATCGCCAAGCTCGACGCGACGGACGAGGAGGTCGAGGAGGCGTGCCGCAAGGCGTCCCTGCACGATTTCATCTGCTCGCTGCCCCAGGGCTACGACACGCCCGCGGGGGAGCTCGGCGACGCGCTCTCCGGCGGCGAGCGCCAGCGAATCGGCCTCGCCCGCGCCTTTCTGCGCGATGCGCCGTTCATGCTGCTCGACGAGCCGACGAGCAACCTCGACAGCCTGAACGAGGCGGTGATCCTGCGCGCGCTCGCGCGCGAGCGGGAGGGCAGGACCGTGCTGCTCGTCTCGCACCGCGCCTCGACGATGCGCATCGCCGACGAGGTGGTCTCGGTCGAGCAGGGGAGGGTGTGCTGATGGGCGCCGCGCGCAACCGAAGCGACTCGCCGCGCGTGCGCGCCAAGCGGGAGCGCGAGAAGCGCATGGTGGGCGAGATGATCGCGCTGTGGTGCCGTGCCAAGCACGGGACGCGCGGCGGCGAGCTCTGCCCGGAGTGCGCCGAGCTCGCCGCGTACGCGCGCCGACGTAGCGACCGCTGCCCGTTCATGGAGGAGAAGACGTTCTGCTCCAACTGCCGGGTGCACTGCTATAGGCCCGCGATGCGCGAGAGGATCCGGGAAGTCATGCGCTTCGCCGGCCCGCGGATGATCTTCCATCACCCCGTGGCGGCGCTGCGGCATGTGTACGAGACCAGGGCTGAGGCCCGGAGGATGGGAAACGAGGAGGCGTGATGAACGTCAAGAAGGTTCTGCTGATCGTGGTGGGTTGCATCGGGCTCGTGCTGGGGGCCATCGGCGCGGTGGTGCCGTTGCTGCCGGCGTTCCCGTTCCTGATGCTCTCCGCGTACTGTTTCGCCAAGAGCTCCGAGCGGTTGCACACGTGGTTCACGGGCACCGCGCTCTACCGGAAGAACCTCGAGGGCTTCGTCTCGGGCAAGGGGATGGACTGGGCGACGAAGATCCGCGTGATGGTGACCGTGACCATCCTCATGTCCATCGGCTTCGTCATGATGCACGCGGTGCGCCTGGGCCAGCTCGTGCTGCTCTGCGTGTGGATCTTCCACATCCTCTACTTTTGCTTCGGCGTGAAGACCCGCCGCCCCGCCGCCGCCGAGTAGGGGGTTGGTTGGGGTTGGTTGGGGACGTGTTCCTTTCAACCCATTTTTTGGTTTGGACATGTTCGTTCCGGCCGCCTTCCCCAAAATGGGTTGAAAGGAACACGTCCCCAACCAACCCATTGAGCCGCGACGGAACCAGGGGCACAATTGATATAACGTGAACCGGAGTTGCGGGGAGGTCATGGTGTCCGTCGATACCAAGATGAATGCAGACGCGAAGCATGCGGGCCGCGGCTCCCGTCCCTCCGGGCGGCGCGCCCAGGACGTGCTCCGGGACGCGGTCGCCGCTGGCGAGAACGTGCGGAAGAACTACGACGCCTCGACCGCGCGGGCGCTGTACCTGGCGACAGTGCTCGGGGCATGGCATGCCGTGATCGGCATCGGCAAGATCGTGTCGGGCGTGCTCGGCACATCGCTCTTCGCGTGCGTCAACGGGCTCTATACCCTGTTCATGGGAGCGTCGCGCCTGGTCACGGCGACGGGCGCGGTGCGCGGCGGCTCCGGTTCGTCCCGGCGCTACGCGCGCGTCGCGGGCATCATGCTCACGGTTGCGAGCTTGTTCTACGTGGCGTACGCGGCATGGAGCTTCTTCCACCCATCGAGGGAGTACCAGAGGACCGCGGCGTTCGCGATCGTCGCGTTCACGTTTTTGGAGATCGGGCTCAACGTCAGGCACCTCATCCAGACGCGCGGCGCGAAGACGGCCATCGAGAAGGCGCTCAGGATCATCTCGCTGGCGAGTTCGCTCATCGCGCTCTCCCTCACACAGGAGGCGTTCCTATCGCTTCTGGGCTTCCCGCACAGCCCCACCGCCGACGCCTGCATACGGTGCCTTGCCGGGTTGATCGCGGCCTCGCTCGGCGCGCACGTCGTGCTGCGCGCCCGTCCCGGTTCGTCCACGGCGCATGGGTGGAAGTAGCGCCGGGAATGGGTTGGTTGGGGACGTGTTCCTTTCAACCCCTTTATGAGGCGGCTGAAACGAACGCGTCCCCGACCAATAAGGGGTTGAAAGGAACACGTCCCCAACCAATCCCCCCCCAACCTCTTTTCCAGCGGGCGCTAACCGCTCGCTTACAAAACGCTCATCGAAGCGTGACGCCGCCTTCCTAAACTGGGGACGCTGTCTGTCCCCGTCTAGAAAGGCCTCCCATGCCCACCTCATCGCATGACCGTAATGTTTCCCGGCGCTCCGTCTGCAAGGCGGCGCTCGCGCTCGGTGCGGCCGCATCCATCTCCGCGCCCGCTCAAGCTGCTGCCGAGGAGGCTGCCGAGTTCGAGGAGGTCGGTGCGGAGGCTTCTGCCGAATCTTCCGCTGAGGCGGGGCGCTGGCTCAGGGGCGAGTACCATACCCATACGATCCTTTCGAAAGACGCCACGAACCCCTATATGGCGGTTGCGAACAACCTGGCAGCAGCGTTTCGCGATACGGCGGCGCTCGAGCGCATCGATGCGGGTTACGAGGATGCCCATATCGACGCGCTGACCGATGAGACGGAATTCGACTACCTCATCTTCGCCGAGCACCTGCGCCGCTCGCTCGACGGCGTCGAGAGCTCGGGGAACGATCAGTGGGATACCCCGTTCTACCAGGCCGTGCAGAAGCAGTACGACTTCGTGCGCGACCTGCAGGCGAGTGGAAGCTATGCCGACAAGACCATCGCCTTCGCATGCGAATGGGACATGCCGGATATGGACCACGGTGCCGTGCTGTTCCACACCGCGGGCAGCGATGAGCTTCCCGTCGAGAAGATCCATGAGTTCGAGTGGAAGTTCGCGCACGCAAGCGGGGACAACGCGAACGACGGCGATGACCCTACCGCTATGTACGAGAACAACGGGGCAACCGAGCTTGCGACATGGGGCGAGCGCCTGGGCGATAGCGATGTTGAGCATTCGTACGAGGGCGTGCGATGGATGCTCGAGAACTTTCCCGATGGATTCGTCCTCATCAACCACCCCTCCCGCCATGGCACGTCGGGCGCTGGCGCCGTCACGATCGAGAAACTGCGCCGCCTGAACGACATCGCGCCGGATCTGGTCTTCGGCATGGAGGGCATGCCCGGAAACCAGATGTCCTGGAGCGGCGGCCGCGGCGAGCTGCCGGAGACGTTCAACGGCTGCGACGCCATGATCGCCAAGACTGGCGGCGTCTGGGACGCCCTGCTGTGCGAGGGGCGCCGGTTCTGGAACTTCACCAACGCCGACTTCCACTTCAAGACCTCGGGCACGAGCTACGCGAGCGGATACTGGCCCAGCGAGTTCTCCTGCCAGCACACGTATGTGGTCGACACGGGGAGTCCGGTCGACGACCTCGTGCGCGCCCTGCGATCGGGCAACTCGTTTTCCACGTATGGCAACCTCATCGACGCCCTTGATTTCATGGCATCGAGTGAGGGGAGCAGCGCCACCATGGGGCAGACCCTGGAGGCCGTCGAGGGAAGCCCCGTCACGATCACCATCCGCTTCCACGTGCCGGCGATGAACAACTACCAGACCATCGGCGGGACGGACACCGGCCTGGGCGCGCATAACGCCCCTGAGGTCGACCATATCGACCTCATCATGGGCACCGTGACGGGCAAGGTCGACGAAGGCGCGTACGCTTCGACCGCCAACGCCGACGCCAAGATCGTGAAGACCTTCCACGCGGCCGACTTCGGCGAGCCGGATGCAGACGGCTGCTATACCCTGACGTACGAGGTTGAGGCCGAGCCGGGCACGACGCGGTACTTCCGGGTGCGCGGCACGAGCGTCGCCGCCGTCGACGAGAACGGCGACCCGTTGCAAGACGTCGACCCCAGCACGGGCAAGGAGGGCGTCGAGCGCTTCGACTACATCAATGACTACAACTACGCGAACCTGTGCTTCTACGCGAACCCCGTGTACGTGACGGCGGTCGAGGATACTCTGCTGCCGCAGCTGCGCAACGAGCTCTCCGCTGCGATCGAGAAGGGCGAGGGGTACGCAGCCGATAGCTATACCTCGGCGAGCTTCGCGGCGCTTGCCCGGGCGCTCGAGCACGGTCGTGGCGTGCTCGCACGCGAGGGGGCGACGCGGGAGGAGCTCGCTGCGGCCAAGCAGGCGATTGACGAGGCGATCACGGGCCTCGTCCCGGTCTCGACGGGCGATGGCGGCGCCGGCGGCTCTGGTAGCACGGATGGTACCGGCAGCACCGGAGGGACCGGCGGATCCGACGGCTCTGGAACGGGCGCTGGATCGGACTCCGATAACGCGGGCGCCGACTCCGGGAATGATGGCTCGCCGCTGCCACAGACGGGTGACACTGGGCTTGCCGCGGTCGTTGGCACGGGTCTCTTGGGCGCTGCGGCGGTAACGCTGGGTTGGGGGAGCTTGAAGCAGTCTCGTTCAGACGAGGCGTAGCAAATGGGTTGGTTGGGGACGTGTTCCTTTCAACCCCTTTTTGAGGCGGCTGAAACGAACGCGTCCCCGACCAAAAAGGGGTTGAAAGGAACACGTCCCCAACCAACCCCCAACCAACCTCTCGTCAGCCGGGCGAGGTGATAGTATCTACGGGTCTGCGGCGATATGGGAATAGCCGTAGCTCGTGCGGCTTGCAGCCGCTGTCACACGATGCCGTGAACGAGGGGATGGCCGATGCTTTTCTCGCTGGCGCCCATGGAGGGGATAACGGGTCACGCCTTTCGGCAGGTGCACGCCGCCTGCTTCGGCGCACTCGACCGCTACTACACGCCGTTTCTCACCCCGCCGCAGGTGGGGTCGGCGTTCGGCGGCCGCGCGCGCAAGGAGCTCGATCCGGCCGCCAACCGGGGACTCGATGTCGTCCCCCAGCTGCTCACGAACGATGCGGACCGCTTCGTCTGGGCCGCGCGGCTGCTCGCCGATATGGGCTATGCGGAGGTGAACCTCAACCTGGGCTGCCCGTCGGGGACGGTCGTCGCCAAGGGGCGGGGGTCAGGATTCCTGCGGGATCCGGACGCGCTCGAGGCGTTCCTGCAGGATGTGTGCGCCCGCTCGCCGCTGCCCGTGTCGGTCAAGACGCGGATCGGCATCGCGGACGACGCTGAATACGGGCGCATCCTCGGCATCTACTGCCGCCTTCCGCTCAAGGAGCTCATCGTCCATCCGCGCGTGCAGAAAGACCGCTACCAGGGCAAACCGCGCTGGGAGGCGTACGGTGAGACCCTGGCGCGCGCCCCGTTCCCCGTGGCGTACAACGGCGACATATGTTGCCGCGCCGACCTGGATGCCCTCTGCGCGGCATACCCCCCAGACGCGCCATGTGATGCTCGGCCGTGGCATCCTGACCAACCCCGCGCTCGCACGCGAGCTGCGCGGCGGTGGGGCGCTCGCGGCCAGCGAGCTCGCGCGATTCCACGACGAGCTGTACGGCGCCTACAAGGCGGAGATAGGCGGCAACGCGGTGTTCCGCATGAAGGAATGGTGGTCCTACGCCAAGTTCGCTTTCGCCGATTCAACCGCGGTGCATCGCGCCGTGCGGAAGGCGCGCACCACCGCCGAGTACGAGGCGGCCGCCGCGCGCGTGCTGAGTGCGCAGCCGTTGGCGAGCAGTCCGCGGTTCGAGGGGTAGGGGAGCAGCGCGGATCCGCTCTGATGCCTTTGCTCGACCCATGATGGCGGATGCCGATGTCGGTATCCGCCATATTTTGGCTGAAACCGATGTCGGCATCCGCCAAAAATTGGCTGAAACCGACGTCGGCATCCGCCAAAATTGGTTGAAACCGACGTCGGCATCCGCCAAAGACCCCCTCTATGCCGCAGGGCGCGTCGCCGATGCGCTCGCGGACGCATAGGGCGTGCTACCGGGCGGCGCCCGCCCCGGCAACCTTGCGCCAGGCGCGCAGGAGCGCGCGGTAGCTGTCCGCGTAGATGCTGCCGCGCTGCCAGACGAGCGAGAAGTCGTGCTCGATGGTGAAGTCCCGGGGCGTGACGTCGACGAGGGCGCCTGCGGCGAGCTCGCGCTCGGCGGCGATGCGGTAGAGGAACGAGATCCCTGCGCCCGCCTCGACGCAGGCGAGGATCGCGGGGATGCTCGCGAGCTCGATGACGCCGGCGAAATCCCCCGTCCCGAGGTCGTGCGCCGCGAGGTTCCGCTCGAGGATGTCGCGGGTGCCCGAGCCCGCCTCGCGCAGGATGAGCCGCGCGCCCAAGAGCCCCTCGATGCCCTGTGCCCCGCCCGCGCGGAGGCGCTCCGCCTGCTCGGGGCTCGCGACGGCGATGAACGGCTCCCGCGAGAAGACGGCGAAGTCGAAGGCCGTCCGGTCGAACGACCCCTCGACGAGTGCGCAATCGACCTCGCCCGTATCCATGAGGGCGAGGAGTTCGGCGGTGTTGCCCACGCGCATGCAGATGGGCTTCACCGGGAGAGCGGCCGCGCGCTGCGCGAGGATGCGCGGCACCGCGTAGTCCGCCACGGTGCGCGTGCACCCCAGGTGCAGGGGCGTGGCGTCCGCCCCCTGCGCGCCGGCGCGAAGCTCCGCGCACAGGCGCTGCTCGTCGTTCTCCATCACGGAGAGGGCGCGGTAGAGCGTCCGCCCCGCCTCGGTGGGCTCTGCGCCGCGCGTCGTCTTCTCGAAGAGGCGCGCGCCGTAGTGCCGCTCGAGGTGCCGGATGTGCTGCGACACCGCGGGCTGCGTGATGTGGAGCTCGCGCGCCGCCTGCGTGAAGCTGCGGCTGCGGTAGACGGCGAGGAACGTGTGCACGCGGTAGTCGAGCATGGGGCTCCTTTCGGCGGGGCGGGCGGAGGCGGTGGCGATGCAGGCGCGCAAGCGCACATCCCGTAAATAATTCTTATGAATATATAAGCAATTCAATAGAAATCATTATAAGCGATGGTGGTAGCTTCAAAGCAACGGAACCTATCGGAAAGGAACGGCTGCATGGAGCTTATCAAGGACTTCAGGAACCTTTGGAAGGGCGTGCTGTTCGCGTTCATCATCGCGGTGCCGGCATGGCTGCTCGGCAAGCAGTTCGAGGTGATCGGCGGCCCGGTCTTCGCCATCATCATCGGCATGGTGCTGGCGCTCCTGGTGCCCGGTCGCGCCGGTGAGCCGCTCGCCGCGGGCGTCAAGTTCACCTCCAAGAAGGTGCTCCAGTGGGCGGTGATCCTGCTGGGCTTCGGCCTCAACCTGGCCCAGATCGCGCAGGTGGGCATGACCTCGCTGCCCATCATCGTCGCGACGATCGCCACCTCGCTCATCGTTGCGTACGTGCTGCACCGCGCGCTCAAGATCCCCGGCAAGATCTCCACGCTCGTGGGCGTGGGCTCGTCCATCTGCGGCGGCTCGGCCATCGCGGCGACCGCGCCCGTCATCGACGCGGACGACGAGGAGATCGCCCAGTCCATCAGCGTCATCTTCCTCTTCAACGTCATCGCTGCCCTCGTGTTCCCCACGCTCGGCGCCATCCTTGGCCTGTCCAACGAGGGCTTCGGCCTCTTCGCGGGCACCGCGGTGAACGACACCTCGTCGGTCACAGCGGCCGCGGCGGCATGGGATGGCATGCATCCCGGCGCGAACACGCTCGATGAGGCGACCATCGTCAAGCTCACGCGCACGCTCGCCATCATCCCCATCACGCTCGCGCTCGCGTTCTGGCAGATTCACCTCGCCAAGAAGGCCGCCGCGGAGGGTGAGGGCACGGGCGAGGTCGCGGGCAGCTTCGACCTCAAGCGCATCTTCCCGTTCTTCATCATCTTCTTCGTGCTCGCGAGCGTGGTGACCACGGTCTTCGCGCTGCCGGCCGCCGTGACTGCGCCCATCAAGGAGCTCAGCAAGTTCTTCATCATCATGGCCATGGCCGCCATCGGCTTCAACACGAACATCGTGAAGCTCGTGCGCACGGGCGGAAAACCGATTCTCATGGGGCTCGCCTGCTGGGTCGCCATCGCGTCCGTGAGCCTCGGCATGCAGCACCTGCTCGGCATCTGGTAACAGGGCCTAACAGGGACGGGCGCGCTTTGGGAATCTTGGAGGGTTCTGGATGCCCGGTACGCGCGTCAGTTTTCAAGATTCGAGTTTCGCAAAGGTTTAGGCGCACCTCCGATGTTGCCCAGAATCGCACGCTGCTCTGAGCTGGTGCTTTGTTGCGCATATGGGCCGGTCTACTTCGAGGGTGTTGCATAAACCTTTGCGAAACGCAATTCTTGCCTACCGGGCGAGCCAGTGGAGGGCATCCGCGGCGCTCGCATCGATGAGGATGCTCTGCTCGGCGATGCCGCTCGGGGCGAGCGCTTCGCCGAGGTTCAGGCAGGCGTACGTCGCGCGGGGGTTCGCGGCGGTCATACGCCAAAACGGGAGTTTGATGATGCCGGGCGTGTTGCCGCCGACGCCGATTTCCCAGAAGAGCACGCGCGTCCTTTCGTGCCGGCGCAGGAAGTCCCGGTAGCGCGCGGCCGCCCGGTGCCATCCCTCGTCTTCGACGAAGGTATCGTCTGCCCGGAGGTTCATCGCCAGGGGCTTGCCGCATACGGGACAGCGCGGCACGAGCTCGGCGGGAACGCGCATGGCAGGCTCACCGTCGGCGGGCGGCATGAGCGCGCCGTTTGCGCTGACCGTGAACCCTTGGGCCTCGACCATCGCCCGCACCGTGGCTTCGTTATCGTATACCTCCCTATGACACGGCTCGCTGCACTGCCAAAGGCCGTAGTCGCCTTGCGTGTAGAAGAGCCTGCTTCGGTCGATGCCTGCCTTCTGAAAGCAATGGTCGACGTTCGTGGTGAGCACGAAATAATCGCGCCCGCGCAGCAGTGCGAGGAGCTCGTCGTACACGGGCGAGGGCGGGTCGGTATAGCGATTCACCCAGATGAACCGGCTCCAATATGCCCAGCGCTCCTCCTCGGTGGCGAAGGGGAAGAACCCGCCAGAATACATATCGTGGAACCCGTGCGCCCGCTCGAAATCGGCGAAGTAACGCCGAAACCGCTCGCCGCCATAGGTGAAGCCCGCGGCTGTCGAGAGGCCGGATCCCGCGCCGAGGACGATGGCATCCGCCTCTTCGATCGCGACGGCGAGTTTATCGAGCTCCGCAGAGGAGTTCCTGGTAGATGCGCTCATCAGTGTCGAGGAAAACATCGAAGATCACCTTCAGGGTGGAATCGCGGCGGTTGAGATGGTCGGTTACGGCCTCGATGGCGATACGCGCCGCCTCGCGTTGGGGAAAGCCGAAGAGGCCGGTCGAGATGCAGCAGAACGCAAGCGTGCCGAGGCGGCGCGTCGTCGCCTCCTCAAGGCAGGAGCGATAGCAGGATGCGAGGAGCGCGCGGTCGCATGCGGTGGGCGCGCCGTCGCGCACGATGGGGCCGACGGTGTGGAACACCAGAGTGCTCGGCAGGTTGAAGGCCGGCGTGACCTTCACGCCGCCAGGCGGCTCCTCGCGCCCCTGTTCCCGCATGAGTTCGGCGCAGGCAAGGCGCAGCTGCATGCCGGCAAAGGTGTGTATCGCGTTATCGATGCAGCGATGGCCGGGGACGAAGCACCCGAGCAGCTGGCCGTTCGCCGCGTTTACGATGGCGTCGGCGGCAAGCAGCGTGATGTCGCCGCGCCAAAGGGCGATGCGGGAGCGCACGGGATCGCGCGCGTCGACGGTCGGAAGCGTTGCCGCATCGACCTCCCCGCCGCGCTCGCGCAGCCGCCCTGCTAGGTAGGCGTCCTGCGTGCTCAGCATCTCGGGCGCGGCAGCTAGGGGAGGCCGCACGTTCATGAGGGCGCGCAGGAGCGATCGCTGGCTGGGGGTATCGGGCGGGATGGAAACGGGATCGGCGCCTTGGGCGGCACGTTCTTCTTGCAGCGCGTCGATAAGGTAGCGCCTGCGCTCATCTTGATTCATCGCTTCCGTTCCTCCCGCCTGTTCCACAGGTCATGACATGAGGAATTGTCCCCCATATCAGGCTACTTGCTCACCACGGAGACGCGCTCGCGCACGTGCTCGCCGTTCTCGATGAGGTCGACGATCGCGATGGCGTAGTCGGCATAGCTCACGCGGGACTCACCGGCCGCGTTGAGCGCGAGTTCCTCGCCGGCGAGCGTGTACGCGCCGGTGCGCGCGCCGTCCGCCTGGAAGTCGGCGGCGGGGGAGACGTAGGTCCACGCGACGTCTGCGCGTCCGCGCAGGTTGGCGAGGGCGGCGCCGTGCGCGGCCGAGAGCGGCTTCCAGTCCTCCGGGAAGTCCGGGCCCTGGTCCACGGTGGCGGTGTGCTCCGGGTTCACGAAGAGGCTGCCCGCGCCGCCTACGACGATGAGGCGCGTGGGCGTGCCGGCCACGCAGTCGGCCAGGTGGATGGCCACATTGGTGATGGCGGGAATGGTCTCGGGGGTCCAGCCGCCCGCGGCGTCCACGACGACGTCGAACTCCGCGAGGTCGCTTGCGGTGAGGTCGAGGGCGTCGCGCGTGAGGGCGTGCTGCGCCGCCGTCTTGTTATCGCCGCGCACGATGGCGGTGACGTCGAAGCCGCGCTCCGCAGCCTCCTTCACGACGAGTGCGCCCACGCGTCCGTTCGCGGCGACGACGGCGATCTTAGGGTTCTTCTGGGACATGGTGTGCTCCTTTCATTCGCACAACGTTTGATGACACTGCTATACTCTGTTCAATAGTATGATTTGGAAAGTAGGCACAATAAAGTGCGGTAAGTACCTATTAGTAACTAATGGCGGTGAACAGCGTGAATGCGAAGCAGGTTTCTATGAAGGAATCGTCTGCACTTCCAGCATGCCCCGTCGAGACGACGCTCATGCTCATCGGCGACAAGTGGAAGGTGCTCATCGTGCGCGAGCTGCTCGGCGGGACGAAGCGCTTCGGCGAGCTCCAACGCGGCGTGGGGCACGTGTCGCAAAAAGTGCTCACGCAGCAGTTGCGCGCCATGGAGGCCGACGGCCTCGTGCATCGCGAGGTGTTCGCCGAGGTGCCGCCGCGCGTCGAATACTCGCTCACCGAGCTCGGCCGAAGCCTTGCGCCCGTTATGGATGCGCTCAGGACGTGGGGAGAAGGCTTTAAGGCGCGCTGGCGCGCGTAGGACGGCTGCTGGGGTGCGGGTCTGAAAGCGCTGAATGCGCCGTTTCCGAACCTGCCTCCAACGGGTTGGCGGAACAGAGAGGAGGCTGCGTGGCAGCTCAGGCGGTTATAGGGCTCTTAGCGCATGTCGATGCGGGTAAGACGACGCTTGCCGAGGCGATGCTGCATACCGCGGGCGCCATCCGCGTGGCGGGGCGCGTGGACAAGGGCGCCTCCCACCTGGATACGGACGCCATGGAGCGGGCGCGCGGGATCACCATCTTCTCCTCGCAAGCCTCGCTCGACTGGAAGGGCGCGCACTTCATGCTCGTCGACGCGCCCGGGCACGTCGATTTCTCCGCCGAGGCCGAGCGGACGCTCCAGGCGCTCGACTACGCGATCCTCGTGGTGGGGGCGAACGATGGCGTGCAGGGGCATACCGAGACGCTCTGGAGCCTGCTCGAGCGCTCTGTCGTCCCGACCTTCATCTTCGTGAACAAGATGGATCTGGAACACCCCGGCCGCGAAGCGCTCATGCGCGAGCTGCGCGAACGGCTCTCGGCGGGCTGCGTGGACGGGGCGGCGCTGCTCGCGGGCTCCGAGGCCGCGCTCGAGGACGCGGCTGCGACGGATGAGGCGGCGCTCGGCGAGTACCTCGAGTCCGGCGCGCTCGCCGCGGGCACGTGCGCGCGCCTGGTTGCCGAGCGCGCCATCGTCCCGTGCTTCTTCGGCGCGGCGCTTCGCGAGGAGGGCGTCGAGGGGCTCCTCGATGGCATTGTGGCCCTCATTGCCGAGCGAACGTGGCCGGAGGTGTTCGCCGCCCGCGTGTACCGCGTGAGCAGGGGCGCGCGCGGCGAGCGGCTCGCCTGGCTCAAGGTCACGGGCGGCATCTTGCGCGCGAAAGACCTGGTGGACGGCCGGGGCTTGCGCGGGGAGGCGTGGACGGAGAAGATCGACGAGGTCCGCCGCTACCAGGGGGCGAGCTTCGAAACGGTCGCCGAGGTTCCCGCGGGGCAGGTATGCGCCGTGACCGGGCTCTCCCAAGCGACGCCGGGGTGCGTGCTCGGCGCGGAGCCCGTCGGCGAGCAGCCGGTGCTCGCGCCCGTCCTTTCCTACCAGGTGATTCCCTCCGAGGGGCTGGACGCCACCGCGCTCGTGCGCGCGCTGCGCGAGCTTGCGAGCGAGGACCCCATGCTGGGCGTCACCTGGCATGAGCAGCTGCAGGAAGCGCATGTGCAGCTCATGGGCGAGGTCCAGCAGGATGTGGTCCGCGAGCAGCTGCGCGAGCGCTACGGCATGGAGGTTTCCTTCGGGACGGGCGGCATCCTGTTCAAGGAGACAATCGCGGCGCCCGTCGAGGGCGTGGGCCATTTCGAGCCGCTTCGGCATTATGCCGAGGTACGGCTCATGCTCGAGCCCTTACCGCGCGGCTCGGGGATGGAGTTCGGCACGCGCTGCGCCGAGGACGACCTCGACCGCAATTGGCAGCGGCTCATCCTGACGCACGCCATGGAGCGCGACCATGTGGGCGTGCTCATCGGCGCTCCGCTCACCGACGTTCGGATCACGCTCCTCGCCGGCCGCGCGCACCTGAAGCACACCGAGGGAGGGGACTTCCGCCAGGCGACGTACCGGGCGATCCGGCAGGCGCTCATGTGCGCCCGCGAGCGCGGGGATTGCGTGCTGCTGGAGCCTTGGTACCGGTTCCGCCTCACCGTCCCCGCGGAGAACGTGGGGCGCGCGCTTGCCGACCTTGCGCGGATGGCGGCGGAGTTCTCGTCCCCCCTGGCTGAGGGCGGCCAAGCGCGCATCGAGGGCGCGGTTCCGGCTTCCGAGGTCGGCGCGTACGCGCTCGAGGTCGCGCGCTACACGGGCGGGCGCGGCCGGCTCTCGCTCGCGTTCTCGGGGTACCGTGCGTGCCATGACGCGGAGGCAGTCATCGCGGCGGAAGGGTACGATCCCGAGGCCGACCTTCCCCATACGCCGGATTCCGTGTTCTGCAGCCATGGCGCCGGCTTCACGGTCAAATGGCGCGACGTGCCGGAGCGCGCCCACACGGAGGTCGATGCGGCGCGGTTGCGGCCGTACCGCCCCGCCGACGCCGCCTTCTTCTCCGCGGAATGTTAAAAAACCCCTGGGGTAATTTTACATACGCGGCGATTGTAGGTGATGAGGCCGTTGACCTCGTCCTCGACGTCGGAGAGCTGCGTGTAGACGTAGCCCGCGAGGCCGCGCGCCTCGAGGTCCCCCGCGGTGGCGAGCGACGCGCGCACCGCCGCGCGCCATGCATCGATGCCGTCGAACTCGCCATAGCCGTAGGCGGCGTCCGAGAACCGGTGCCCTTCGACCGGCTGCCCCCATCCGCCGAATTCCGAGAGGAAGAGCGCGCGGAACCCGCGCTGGGCGACGTACCCGGAGAGGCGCCCGCGGTCGCGGTCCGCGGTGAGCGGGCGGAAGTAGTTGTGCTGCGAGAGGTAGTCCCCGCAATGCTGGTCGAACCAACCGCTCACGGCATCGATGGGACGCGTCGCGTCGATGCCGTGGATGTGCTCGGCCGCCGCGCGGGCATCGAACTGCCCCATGCCCTCGTTGAAGAGCGACCAGGTGGCGATTGAGGGGTGGCATGCGAGCAGGCGCACCATGGCCGCGCAGGTCTCGTTCCATTCGAGCTGGTAGCGCACGTCGGTGGACGCGAGGGCGGCACGATGGGGCGGGATGTCGTCGCGGAAGCGGCCCCAGGTGCGCTTGAACACCGTGGGCTTGCGGCTGATATGCCACAGGCTGTACGGGCCGCCGCCCTGCACGGCGTCCTGCCATACGAGCATGCCGAGCCGGTCGCAGTGGTAGTACCAGCGTGCGCACTCGATCTTGAGGTGCTTGCGCATCATGGTGAAGCCCGCGGCCTTCATGGCGGAGATGTCGTGGATGAGCGCCTCATCCGAGGGGGCGGTCATGAGGCCATCCGGCCAGTAGCCCTGGTCGAGCACGCCCTTCACGAAATACGGCTCGCCGTTGAGGAAGAAGCGCGGCACGCCCTGGGCATCGCGCTCGATGGAGACGGTGCGAAACGCGCAGTAGCTCTCGACGCTGTCCGGAGCGGACGCGGCTGTCGTGGGCGAACCCTCACAGAGCCGGGCCTTCACCTGGTAGAGGTACGGGTCGTCCGGCGACCACCGGTGCGGGTTCTCGACGGCGAGCGTGGCTCGGAGCCTCCCGCGCGCGTCAAGCGGGAGGGTCTGTTGAAGCACCGTAGCCCCCGCGTGGTCGAGGACGGTGAGCTCGAGGGCGCGGCCGGATGCTTCGGCACCTGCCGCCCGTGCATCGATCGCAAGCGTGCCGTCCGCCGCGCCGCTCAGGGAGAGCGACGTGAGATGCATCGCCGGCACGACTTCGTACCATACACTTTGCCAGATGCCGCTCTGCGCGGTGTACCAGATGCCCCCGGGCGCGAGGCTCTGCTTGCCGCGCGGCTGCACGCCCGCGTCGGAGGGGTCGTACACGCAGAGCATGAGCTCCGTAGGCTCTGTGCTCGCAGGGCGGAGATAGGGCGTGGCGTCGATGTCGAAGGGGAGGTACCCGCCCGCGTGCTCGCCGGCGAGCTGCCCGTTCACGTAGACCGCGCACACCCAGTCGACCGCCTCGAAGTGCAGGATGAGCCGTTCGCCTGCGGTGAGCGCGGGCGGCTCGAAGGTCCGGCGGTACCACAGGAGCTCGTCCGGCCGGAGCATGCGGTTCACCCCGGAGAGCGGGGCCTCGGGAGAGAAGGGGACGCGGATGCGGCCGCTGTTGAAGGTGATGGGCGCAAGGGCGCTGCTCACCACGGCAAGCGCCTCATCGCGGTTGAGCGCCAAGGGTCGGGCGTCTCCCGTGCGGGTGTTGCGCGGGGGAAGCTCCACGGGAAGCGGGGTGAACGCGTACTCCCACATGCCGTTGAGCATGGTGTACGCGTCGCGCCGCGTGGTGGGGCGGGGGTGTTCGGGCAGAACTGGGGCGTCGTCTCCCGCGGAAGCGATCGCTTCGCCCCAAGGGGTCGAGAGGGGCAGGGTGCGCGTGCGCGCGGGTACCTGGGCAGCTTTGAGGGCGCGCCTCACGTCGAGCATGGCTGCCTCCGTTTCTCGATGTTCGCGCCGCCGAGCCCGGCGCGCGAAAGGCCGATGCTGGCTATTGTACCGTGCGGGCGCGTTGTCCGGCCGCGCGGCGAGCGAGGGGCGGGCAATTGACCCTGCATGCACCGCGGCGTATACTCGGCGTGTCGACCGGGCGAGGGCAGAGGGTCCTCGCAGCGCGCGTGGCGGCGCCACCGGAACCGACGGAAGGGAAGCTCGGTGAAGATTCGCTAGGTCAATGTCTTGATGAGATGGCAGCGCGATGCCGCGCCGAGCGCGGATGCTGCCTGCGACCAGCGAAGGAGCCCCCATGCAGCTTACCCTTTCGGGCGTGACGTACGCCTACCCCTCATCGTTCGAACCCATCCTCGACCGCGTGAGCATCGCCTTCCCGGAGGGCTGGACCGGCCTTCTGGGCGACAACGGCTGCGGGAAGACCACGCTCGCGAAGATCGCCTGCGGCCTCATCGTGCCGGACGCGGGCAGCGTGTCGCCGCACCTCGCGAGCGCGTACTGCGCGCAGGAGACGGACGACCCGCCCGCGGGCTTGTTCGACTTCGCTGCGGACTTCGGTCGGGACGCGCGCGCCCTCCGCGTAGCGCTCGGCATCGAGGACGACATGCCCTGGCGCTACGACGAGCTCTCGTTCGGCGAGCGCAAGAAGCTGCAGGTCGCGTGCGCGCTCTGGCAGCGGCCGGACGTACTCGTGCTCGACGAGCCCACGAACCACATCGACCATGACGCCCGCGCGCGCATCGCGGGGCTTATCCAGGGCTTCAAGGGCATCGGCATCCTCATCAGCCACGACCGCGAGCTGCTCGACGAGGTCGCCGCGCGCTGCGCCTCGTTCGAGGCGGGCGGCATCGTGGTGCGGCAGGGCGGCTACACGGCGGCGCACGCGCAGGCGGAGCTCGAGCGCGCGACCGTGGTGCGCGAGCGACGCGCGGCGAAGGGCGAGCTCGCGCGCCTCGCGGCCGAGAAGGACGCCCGCGCCCACGAAGCGGCCCGTGCCCAGGCGCGCCGCAGCAAGCGGCACATCGACCCGAAGGACCGTTCGGCGAAGGCCAAGATCGACCTCGCGATCTTCACCGGGCAGGACGGTGCCCGCGGCAGGCTGTTGTCGCAGATGGACGCGCGCATGCAGGCGGCCGAGCGGCGCGTGGGCGCGGCGTTCGTGCACAAGCGCTATGACGGCGACCTGTGGGTCGACGCCGCCCCGAGCCCGCGCAAGGTGGTGGTGCGCATCGCCGAGGCGCGCATCCCGTGTGGCGCCGGTACGCTCCATATCCCCGAGCTCTTCGTGGGGAACCGCGACCACATCGGCATCGTGGGGCCGAACGGCGCCGGTAAATCGACCCTGCTCGGCCACATCCGCCCGCGCATCGCGCGCGACCTCGTCGTCCTCGACATCCCGCAGGAGCTCGACCCGGCGCGCCGCGCGCAGGTGCTCGAGCGCGTGCGCCACCTTTCGGATGCGGAGCGCGGCCGCGTGCTCTCCACGGTGGCGCAGCTCAACTCCGACCCCGACCGCATCCTGGACGGTGGCGCGACGAGCCCCGGCGAGCTGCGCAAGCTCATGCTCGCGCTCGGCATGCTCGAGCATCCCGCGCTCATCATCATGGACGAGCCCACGAACCACCTCGATCTGCATTCCACCGAGGCGCTCGAGCGCGCGCTCGCGGCGTATCCCGGGGCGCTTCTGCTCGTGAGCCACGACCGCGTGTTCCTCGACGGCTGCACGACGGCGACCTGGAAGGTGCGTGACGGGGCGGTCACGGCGCGCTAACAGATGCGGGGCGGACGCCCGGGGGTTCCAGGCATCCGCCCCGCCGCGCGCCGCCGTGCCCGGCGCACGCTTCCCATCCGCTATTTCACGGTGAGGATGGGCACATCCACAGAGCGGAGCACGCCGTAGCTCACGCTGCCGAGCATGCCGCGCAGCGCGCCCACGCCGCGCCGCCCCATGACCACGAGGTCGATGTTGTTGTTCTCGACGTAATTCGCGATGCCCTCCACGGGCGAGGCATCGATGACGGCGTCCACGGACACCTTGCAGCGCGCGCCGTCGAGCGATTCCTTCACCACCTGCTGCAGGTCGGTGCGGGTGCGGCTCACGAGGACGTCCATGAGCTGGTCGTAGCTCTCGGGGTTCACGACGGTGGGCGAGACGTCGAAGCCGTCGCCGGTGAACGGGACGCCGGGCAGGGCGCGGGCGGGGATGATGGTGACGACGTGCACCTTCGCGTCCGGCTCGTCGCCCACCATGGCGAGCGCGGTGTGCAGGGCGCTGAGCGCGTGGTCGGACTCGTCGTAGGGAACCAAGATGTTGCGGAAGTACATGGACATGGCAACCTCCCTCGAGCTCATGCGGCACGCGGCCGCTGATATGACTCGTATACCCGTTGCGGCCGGTGCGGGGACGCCGGCGCGCCCATACTGGGCGAACAGCCGGTTTCGCGCGGTGAAAGGCGCGGGCGGGAGCACGGGCGGGGGCGTGGCGGGCGGTCTGTTCGGCGAAATAGCGCGCGCAACCGATATGCAACCGCATGTTGCGCGATAGGTGGTGGAGGCAACGGGCGGCCTGCGCGACACTTCCCGTATCATAGGACGCGAGAGACAAGGAGCCACCATGTACCCGAGCGCGTATGAACTGTTCATCATCTTCACGATACTTGTCGTGAATGTGCTGCCGTGGCTGCTCTTCGTGGTGGCCGCGGTGCTCGCGATCCGCTGGTTCGTCCGCCAGGAACGCGCGCGCAAGGACGCCCAGACGGTCGCCGTGCGCCGCTCGCTCGGCGAGGCGCTGCGCGCGGAGCGCGAGCGCTGCCGGATGACGCAGGAGTTCGTCGCCCAGCACGTGGGCGTGAGCCGGCAGGCGGTGAGCAAGTGGGAGCAGGGCACGTCCGAGCCGAGCACCACGAACCTCATCAAGCTCGCGAAGCTCTACGACGTGGACCCTGCCGACCTGCTGCGCAGCGTGAGCGGATAGGCGGAGCGGCGCGATCGGGCAGCTGCGCCGCCTAGCCCGTCCGTCGGCGGCAGCGCCTACTCGTCGGCCTCCCCGCCATCCATGAGCTGGACGATCCCCAGGCAGGCGACGCCGATGCCGAGCAGGCAGAAGGCGTTTCGCGGCTCGACCTCGTCCATGATAGTGAGCGCGGTCACGCCGACGCCCATGGCGAGCGCGACGGCCTTGAGGACGAGGCGCACGAGTGCGGGCGCCTTCGTTCGCGCGCCTTCCGGGTTCTTGGCAGCCGTCTGCACCTCGAGCAGCTCGTCGACCGAGGTGTCGAGGAGCTCGGCGAGCTTGGGGAGGGTTGCCACGTCGGGAAACGAGAGGTCGCGCTCCTACTTGGACACGGCTTTGTCGGTCACGCCCATCTGTCGGGCGAGGTCGAGCTGGGTCATGCCCTTCTGCTTGCGGAGGGCGGAGATGGTGGCGCCGAAGCTCTTCTGTGCCATGGGTGTCCTTTCGTCGGCGGCTTTTCGAGCGACCCCATCGTTCCATAGGGCGCATCCGCACTCAACCGACCGCCAGTTGAGTTCACTCGACCGATGGTAGAGTAGCAGGTTACGCGCCCGCGAGCTGGGTGTTTCGTGAAATCTGGAACCTGGCGCGCCTCAGGGTCAGTTGTCGCGCGCGAGCCGGCGGAAGAGGGCTGCGAACGCGACGGCGCCCGCCGCCGTCCAGGCGAGGGTCACGGCGAGCGGCGTGAGCGCTTCCGCTGTGAGGAGCTGCCCCTCTGCGGCAAGGTTGAGCAGGTCGTAGACGCCGCCGAGCGGGGTCACGCGAGCAAAGGCCTCGATCGCCGCGCTCGCCACGCCGAAGGTCGGAACGAGCACGAGCAGCAACACGGGCACGCTGAAGAACCCGGCGGTCATCTGGTCGCGCGACGCGAGCCCCAGCACGAGGGAGATGAGCGTCACCGGCACCGCGCCCAGGAAGGTGAGGAGCAGGTATGCGGGCAAGAGCCCCGGCGCGCCGCCGGCAGCGAAGAAGCAACCCGCGCCCACCACCATGGTCGCTGCCAGCGCCACAGCGCCTTTCGAGGTTGCGACCTCGCCCGCCCCCACGTTGGCGAGCATGAGCGTGCGCAGGGTGCGCTTCTCCTTCTCCTCGGCGATGCCGTAGATGAGCACCATGGGAACTACCATGCCGACGGACATGCACAAGCCGGAGCCGAGTAGGTAGCGCCCGACTGCCTCCCCCGCCCGCGCGGCCTCGGCGCCGGTGAGATCTGAGCCTGCGGTGGTGTCGCCCATGATTAAGCGGAAGAGCAGCATAAAGCCGATGGGCATGAGACACACTGTGAACATCGTGGGATTCTTGAACAGGTCGGCGAAGTCCTTGTTTGCCAGGGCGCCGATGCGCCGCAGGGTCGCGTTCATCTAAAACTCCCTTCCGGTGAGCTCGAGGAAGACTTCCTCGAGATCGGGTTCATCCGAGTGCATGGTGATGACCTCGCCCGCAGCGAGCAGGTCGCGCACGGTGTTTGCGGCCTTGGCGTCTTTTGTTAGCTCGAGGACGCCTTGGGTGCGCGTCGTGACCACGATGCGGTTGCGCGCGAACCTCATGGTAAGCGATGCCGGCGCGTCGAGCGCGATGATGCGTCCGGCATCGAGGATGGCGAGCTGGTCGCAGAGCGTCTCGGCCTCGGTCATGTCGTGTGTCGTGATGAAGATGGTGGTGCCCCCGCGCTTAAGCTCGGCGAGCATCCGGTGCACCTCGGCGCGAGCCGCCGGATCGAGGCCGCTTGTGGGTTCGTCAAGGAAGACGAGCTCCGGGCTGTGGATGAGGGCAGCGAGGAGCGCTGCGCGCTGCCGCATGCCCTTCGAGCAGTTCTTGATGAGGGTACGGCGGTCGCGGTCGAGTCCCATCCGCTCGAGCAAGCGGTCGATGTCGCGTGCTCCGCGCCCGCGGATGTGCGCATAGAGTCTGAGGTTCTCCTCGATGGAGAGCCGTTCGTAGAGGGAGCTTGTGTCCGAGAGGATTCCGATGCGGTCGTAATCCGCACCACTCGCGTGCTCAATGGGGCGTCCGAAGAGGCCGATGCGCCCGGCGTCTGCCGTAAGCTGGCGGGTGAGCAGCTTGATCGTGGTCGTCTTACCCGCGCCTGAGGGGCCGAGGAAGCCGAAGCATGTGCCCCGCTCCACGCTGAACGTGAGGCCGTCGAGTACGCGCTTCGCGCCGAAGGAGAGGCAGACGCCCTCCATGGAGAGGACGGCATTATGCGTTGCGCTCATCGTTCTGCTCCTTCCGTGCGTCGCGTTCGATTCCTTGTTTCCTCATGAGGCTTCCTTTCGTCGTTTCCGGTGGATGGCTGGGTGTTTGCCCGTGGCCTCATCCTCGTCGGGGAGGCGAGTGCAGGCAAGGCGTTTTGTCTATCAGGAGCAGGGAAAACGACGAGAGGAGCATAGGGGGCGACGACAGGAGTAGGGAGCATTGACGCGGAAGGGCAATCGCCTTGCAGTATACGAACATATGTTCTAATATAGAAATGCGATTGTCCCTCATACGCTTCAAATGGGTCGAAGGAGGTACTGAGGATGTTGAAATCGTCGACTATCGTTGAGACGGTGCCTGCGGGTATTCCGCTCGACCCGGTTACGCCGGGCGAGCTGCTGCGGGAGGAGTTTCTCGTCCCGCTCGGCATCTCGCAGTATCGCTTGGCAAAGGAGACGGGCATTCCCGTGCAGCGGATCGGGCAGATCGTGCTCGGGCGCCGCTCCATCACGGCCGATACCGATTTGCGGCTGTGCCGGTTTTTCGGGCTGTCCGATGGCTACTGGCTGCGCGCGCAGGCTGCATACGACATCGAGGTCGCGCGCCGAAAGCTCGAACCTGAACTGAGCAAGATCAGGCCATGGCGGCGCGTCGTCGCGCTACGCTAGCCGTCGCTGCTAGCGCCAGCCGTAGCGCTCGCGCATGGCCTCGGCGCGCCCCTTGGCAAGTGGAACCTGCGTCGCCCGTGCGTCGGCGAGCGTCAGATTGAAGCTGTTGCGGGTGAAGCGCTCGACCTTCGCCACCTTCTGCACGTTCACGATGTACGAGCGATGGCAGCGAAAGAAGCCGAAGCGCTCGAGCTCCACCTCAAGCTCGTCGAGCGTGAGCGTGACGGGATAGAGCTCCCCGCGGACGGAGGCGAAGTTCTGCCGGTTCACGCTTTCCACGAAGTCGACCTCGCGCGGGTCGAGGAGCAGCGTCGCACCATCCACGCGTGCGGGCAGCTTGAATACGCGTACCTCGTCGCCTGCATACTCGCCTTCATCGTCCTCGCCCACAGCGGTCTGCGCCTCGAACAGGCGGCCATCTTCTTCATAAAAGGCCGTGCCGGGCATGAGGAGCGCTTCGCGCAGAGGCTCGCCGGCTGTGATGAGGATGCCGCCGTCGTCAACGACCGTTCCCATCCAGGCGGTTACGATGCCGCGTGTGGCAGGGGTGATATCGGCAAGGGGTCGCTCGCAGAATACCACCTCGGGTTCGAAGAGGCTCATGCGTGCGAAGTTCATGAGCGCGCGTTGCTCGGGATTGAGCTTTTTGACGGGGGTGCGCGCGGCAGGTGAGAGGCCGAAGTGCGTCAGCACGTCGTCGGCAGAGACGACGCCGCCCGCGAGGCGCGAGAAGAACTTGAGGTAGGAACGGACGGTCTCGCGATCGAACCCCCGGTCGGTGATGAGGTAGAAGGCGCAGCGGCGCCGCGCGTAGCGCTCGTGAACAAAGCGTACCGCGCGATCGACGGTCTCGCGCGAGCATTCGAGGTGCACGCTCTCATCTGCGCGTGCCTCGAGCAGCTCTTCGATGCTGTCGTAGGATGTCGCTGCGGCCACTGGTAGCCTCCTTTTCGCTGAGGGCGGAACGAGCAGGCCGGCGCCCGTCGCTTCGCGGTGTAGCGCGGTTGTTTTTCGATCCCGCTGCATCCTGCCCTGTTCAGTATATCGGGTATCATGGGTCGCATGATGGGAAGGACATTTGCTACCATACGTGCGCTTGTGGCGCGCGACCTTTTGGATGCGGTGCGCAACTCCACCCTGTTCATGTCAGGTGCGGTGGGGGTGGCTCTGGCTGTGTTCATCGTGCGCATCGTCGAGCATGCGCCGAGATTCGCTGCCGGTGAGCTGCCCGCATATGCGTGCACGGCTGCGCTTTGTATCCCGCCTGCCTTCACGGGTTGCGTGATGCTGCTCTATGTGATGGCCGAGGAGCGCGAGCGCGGCGTTTGCCTCACACTCGCTGAGGCTGGGGTGACACCCCGTGCGTTCGCTGTGTCGAAATGGCTCGCTGGAACCCTGGCGGCGCTCTTCGCGCAGGTCGTTGCCTGTCTGCTTCTGGGTTTCTCGCCTGTGCAAACGCTCGGACTCGGTGCGTTCGCACTCGTGGTGATGCAACCGTTGCTGCTTGCGGGACTTGCCTGCGGACTTATGGCGACCGAGCAAATGTCATCGAGCGTTCTCGCCGCCCCGCTCACGCTTGTTGCTGTCGCGCCCATTCTCTCGTTCATGTCGGTATCGGTGCGCGCGGTAACGTGGCTGCTGCCCTTGGGGCCTGCTGTCGAGTTGGTTCGAACGGCGCAGGGGCTTGCACCCATAGTACCTGTTCCGGTGCTTTTCGCGGTGCTTCTATTCTGGCTCATCGCCTCGGGCGCGCTTGCGGTCTGGGCGCTTCGCCGGTATGCCCGGCAGCTTGCCGCAGAGCGCGATCGTCTCGCGTAGGGGCACCAAGGGGGCGTTTCGCCTTGGCATTCCGACCAATCATGCTGCCTTCAAACTATGGAACCGTTCCAGTTCGTCGCGGATAGCGCATCTGGCGGCACGCTCACCTCACTCTACGCTCCGTAGGTAGCGCGGCGGCGATGGATATCCCATACTGAGGCGGTCAACAGGGCGCATGCCATCAACCTCATCTGAAAGGGGCCGACATGTCCGGCTATCTCACCGCTTCCACCATCAAGTCTCTCCGCGAGCATCGCGGGCTCACGCAGCGCGCCCTGGCAGACGCCGTGGGCGTGACCGACAAGGCCGTGTCCAAATGGGAGACAAGCAAGACACTGCCGGACGTCCAGAGCATGCTGCTGCTCGCGAATCTCTTTGGCACCACGATCGACGAGCTGGTGAAAGGGGACGTGGACGAGATGCGCGAGATGGTGAAACAGGACGAGCGACGGACGAAGACGTTTGCGGTGGCGCTGGCTGCGGTGGAGATTGCCGTGGTCGCGGTGCTCGCCATCACGGCGGTAGTGGGTCGCGCGTATCTGGAGCTGGCGCTGCGCCTGCTGTTGGCGGTGCTGGTGCTGGCCTCTTCTCTTGTAGCCGTTGCGGCACGCCGAGGAGGGGATGGCAGGGATGCGAGAAGCGTAGCCGAGCTCTTCGGTGCCGCGACGGGCGAGCCGGCCGAGACGGCGCACGCAAGTGGCGCGGCCCTCGGGATGCGTCTGGTGCTGCAGGTGTTCGCTGGGCTTGTCACCGGTATCGGCGTGCTCGTGCTGGGTGGCCTGTTGCTTGACCAGCGGGCGTTTATCGGGTTGGCGGTTGTGGTCGGGGCTGTAGCGGTGCTCGCTGTCTCATACGCGCTGGGGCGCTTTGCCCGTCCGGCGTGGACGGCAGCCATCTTGCCCCTGCTGTGGGTTGCGGGTGCCACGGCCGTTGGTATCGCGACGGGCGCGTTCGCCTCGCCGCGGGGCTGGTTCGCCGTCGTGGGCGGTGCGGTTACCCTGCTCATACTCTGGCTTGCCGGCCGCAAACGTCGCGAGGGAATTCGATAACGGTCCAGATTCGGGATGGGTTGTCTTTTGCGCTGCTCGCGATGGCCTTGCGTGTGCATGCGGTGCTTTTATTCACGGCATGCGTGAGCTTGTCAACGGAGGTGTCGTTACCTCGCCTTGGGTGTCCGCGGGGTAGCTGCTAAGCCGGGCGCGTCCTAGAAATGAACCCTCCACTCTGGATAGCTAGCTTAGCTTGACTTTCTGGCTCAGCTCCTTGCGAATATGCTGCGCAATCTTGTGCGCCTCCGTTGCAAAACCTGCTGATGCTACCGCTTCTTCCGCGGCGTCGAGCGCAGGGACGATGTTGCGGAGAAGCTCCTGATAGAAGCTTCTCGCCAGAGTCCGGGGTATGCCTGCGGCTTTTCCAGCCCGTTCGACGTCCTGCTCGGAAACGTCGCAAATGCGTCGGGAAGAGGTGAGGGACACGCCCATTTCTAGGTAGATTTGTGGGTACACCGTTGTGCACGTGATGTCATACAGCGGGGAGAGCATGGGAGTTTTCCAAGATGGGTCCCACAGCAAAGAATGGTTCTTGAGATGGTTGTCGCAATTGCCGATGAGATAGTCAAAATAGATGGTCTGCAAGAAGCATGCGCGATCTCCGAAAGGATTGGCTGATGCGCTTTGTATGGCGTTGCAGCAGCGTGAGAGGTACGCTCCGTTTGTGGGCTCGTACTTCATGTCGGGCATGAGTCCCGTAGCTTGGCAGAAGTCTTCCTGATGCAGGCGCTTCGGCCTGAGCGGTTTGTTTTCGGCTGATACCGTCTCATCGGTAATGCGGTCGAATCGTTTGACAGCAAGGAGCGGTTCGCCTTCTTCTATAGGGATGAGCGACCATTCCGCTATGTCAAATCCGCATCGCTTGGCTGTTTCTAGGCAAAGCGCCTCATTGACAGTTTGAAGGGGAAAGACGCGGTCCGGTGTTTTGACGATATGGGTCGTTGCCGCATTGCCGCTGGGTACGTACCATCCGCAAGACGGATCCTCTCCCTGATGGTAAAGGCCGACCTTGCTTTGGGTTCCCGCGAGTGAGAGGCGGGAGGCCATTCCCATCTTGAACGATGTTTCGCGGGGCGCATCGCGTAGCGCGCGCAACTCCGAGAGTCCGATCTCTGTGTATCCACCATCGTTTTCTACGGTCTCGTCTGTACTGAATATGAGGGCGCCGATGGACTCGTTATTGAGGCGAGCAAGCATGTTGCCGAAGTAATCCGAATGTATCGATTCGGCAACAAGACGCCTCATATCTCCTTCAGGTGCGAGGCCGGCGAAAAACGGCGAGGCCTCTTCTTGAGAAAACGGTTCGGCGCGAAGCGGCAGCGAGCAAGACACAGCGCTTGCTGTTGAGCTTGCAAGATATGCGGGGTCATAGGCGAACGTAAGCGACACTTCGGAAAAATCGAGTGCTCCAACTAGTTGATACGCCTCGTCCTGCTCTCGAAAAACGTTGAGTTTCATCGTCACGCTCCTCGTGGGATGGCGAACAGGTCGATGCCGAGTCCCTGGGCAAGATTGATAACCGTTTGAACGGAGACGGTTTGCTTACCCCGTTCTATCTCTCCGATGAGGCGCGGGCTGCATCCCATCATGGCCGCCACAAACTCTTGGGTGAGTCCAAGTTTTTTTCTGCGTGTTCTGATAAGCGAGCCGAGTTCTGCCGCTTGCGAAATGCGGACAGCGTTTTCGGCGTTCGAAAGGCGCATAGCTACTCCTCAAATCTTACCTATAGGTAAGATTACTAGCCAATCCGTTAGAATCTTCCCTATAGGTAAGATTCTAACACTTGAAGTATACAATCTTACCTATGGGGAAGATTTTAAGGGCAACTATGCGGCGACACGTTGCAACGCGGGTCGTCTTGCAGCCTACTTTATCAACATATTGATACATTGTTCACCTCGGCAGAGAATATCAACGCATTGCTGTTCCGCCATCGGGGGGAGGCGCGCATCTGCGAACAAACGCTCAACTCCCGCCAAACGGTGAGCCTCGTGACCAAGCGGCTCGTGGCGCAGGGCTATGCCACGACCGAGGGCAACCCGGACGACCGTCGCAACAGCATCGTGCGGCTCACCGACGCCGCGAGACCTTCGCGCGCATAGCGGACGTGCTCACGCCGCACGTGGACCGCTGCATCTTCTCGTTCGTGGAGATGTACAAGAAGCTGCGCTTCAACATGCCCGAGCTCATGCCGCTCTCGGTGGAGGACATGGACGCGCTCGCGCGGGTGCTCGGGGGCATCGCGGCGGAGCACGGCCTCTGGCTCCAGACGTGCGGCACCAACGGGGACTTCACGCGCTACGGCATCCATCCGAGCGGCTGCATGACGCTCGACATCCTGGGGCGCGCGAACGTCGTGGAGTTCCGGCGCCTCAAGCACCGCGGCATGCGCGCGGGCTGCCATTGCTTCGAGGCACGCGACATCTGCGCCTACGACACCTGTCCCAACGGTTGCCGGTACTGCTATGCCAACAAGGATCACAAGCGGGCGGTCGAGAACTACCGCTTGCATGACCCGGGGAGCCCGCTCATCATAGGCCACCTGCGCCCGGAGGATACCGTGGCCCAGGGCGTTCAGTAGAGCTTGCTTGCGAAACGCTCCGCGGGCGGGCAGCAGACGCTCGTGCTGTAGGGGGCGCCTGTCGTGACCGTCCGAGGGGGGGATTCCGCTTGTGCCCGCCCGCCCCACCGGCGATGCTCGAAGCTCTATGCGCAACCCGTTAATATGCAATATCTCGCATAACTTACCATAATTCGATATTTGTCCTGCAAACATACCAAAATCAATGCATGTCGCACAGCGGATAAATGGGTACGAATCCTTCCAAGTGCCGTGGCAACTTGGCATCCAGCGGGTCGCACCCGCCGCCATCTCGCCGCCGCTTCATTCCAATTGAGCGATCCCGGTCGAAAGGAACCCCATGGCATCCGTTACCCAAGCCGCCGAGCGCGCGGCGCTCAACAAGCTCATCGACTACCTCGACCATGACCCCGAGAAGCACATCCCGCAGATCATGGACCTCGTCAACAAGGCGGTGCCGGACTCGGTGTTCCCGGCGCAGCGCAAGGCCATCGGCAACGCGATCGATGAGCACAGCAACTGGTACGAGCTCATCCTGCGCGCGTTCCGCCTGAACCCCGAGATGCGCTCGCGCCTGCTCAAGACGCTCATCGTGGACGCCAACCTGCTCGCGTGGCCTGTGCAGCAGAAGGCGCGCGAGCGCGAGCAGTGCAACATCCCGTGGGCGATCCTGCTCGACCCCACGAGCGCCTGCAACCTGCACTGCACCGGCTGCTGGGCGGCGGAGTACGGCCACAAGCTCAACCTCTCGTACGACGACATCTGCTCGATCATCGACCAGGGGCGCGAGCTGGGCACGCACATCTACATCTACACGGGCGGCGAGCCCATGGTGCGCAAGGCCGACCTCATCAGGATCTGCGAGAAGTACCCGGACTGCATCTTCCTATGCTTCACCAACGCCACGCTCATCGACGAGGCGTTCTGCGACGAAATGATCCGCGTGGCCAACTTCGTGCCCGCCATCAGCGCCGAGGGCACCGAGGCCACCACGGACGAGCGCCGCGGCAAGGGCACGTACGCCAAGATTATGCATGCGATGGAGCTCCTGCGCGAGCGCCAGCTGCCGTTCGGCATCTCGTGCTGCTGGACGCGGGCGAACGCCGATGCCGTGGCGAGCGAGGAGTACATGGATTGGATGATCGAGCAGGGGGCGCTCTTCTGCTGGTTCTTCTACTTCATGCCGGTGGGCAAGGGCGCCACGTCCGACCTCATGCCCACCGCCGAGCAGCGCGAGCACATGTACCGCTTCATCCGCGAGATGCGCCACAAGAAGCCGCTCTTCACGCTCGACTTCCAAAACGACGGCGAGTTCGTGGGCGGCTGCATCGCGGGCGGCCGCCGCTACCTGCACATCAACGCGGCGGGCGACGTGGAGCCGTGCGTGTTCATCCACTACTCCAACGCGAACATCCACAACGTGAGCCTGCTCGACGCGCTCAAGAGCCCGCTCTTCATCAAGTACTACGAGGGGCAGCCCTTCAACGAGAACCATCTGCGCCCGTGCCCGATGCTCGAGAACCCGGATGTGCTGGGCCGGATGGTCGCCGAGTCGGGCGCGCACGGGACGGATCTGGTGGAGCCGGAGACGCCCGAGGAGCTGCGCGAGAAGACCGTCGCGGTGGCCGAGGAATGGAAGCCTGTGGCGGAGCGCTTGTGGCGCAACGAGGATGACGAGATGTTCGAGAAGCGCCACGACCCCTACCAGGGCATGGACTCGGTCGAGGAGCACAAGTTCGAGCGCCTGGGCCGCGACGTCGAGGCGGAGCGCGCGGCGGCGTTTAGCGAGTAGGTTGTTGCTTTGCGGTGTTACGGACGGGCGGAGATGCTCAGGGCGATCTCGTGCGGCGTGCGCCCGGTGGTATCGATGAGCTCGGTATCGAGCGCGCGGTAGCGTGGCAGGTAGGCGAGTGAGCGGCGGAGTGCGTCCTCGTCACGGGCGCCGGCGCGGATGTCCCGCTCGATGCGCTCGCGCAGCGCCGCTTCGCTGGCGACGAGCGAGATGGCGCGCACGCGTGCGCCGGTGTCCTCGAGGGGCAAGCGGCCCAGGATCTCGTCGATGATTTCTTGCTCGTGCATCACCCAGCAGAACGCAACGTTCTCGTAGGCGTCGCAGCACAGGAAATTGCCGAGCAGGTGGCAGATGTTGTCGAGCACCATGCGCTTGGTCTCCGGTGTGACTTGGAAGGGATTGGCGCACCAGCACCAGTCGCCGTCGAGCATGACGGAGGCGGGGAGCAGGCGGTTGAGCTCGCGACACACGGTGGTCTTGCCGACGCCCATCGGGCCGCCGATGAGGTAGAGGGTCTTGGTCATGGGCGCCTCCGGTTTGCGGTGGGGTTCGCATCGCGCAGGCGGGCGAGGTACGCATCGGCCTCCGCATGGCTGCGCAGCGTGATGATGCGGCGACGGTCGCGCCACGCATCGAGCGCTGCGACGACCTCGGGGCGCTGCTCGATGGGGAAGCGCCGGATGTAGTCAGCGAATTCAGGATCGAGCGCGTCCTCCTGCCAGGGCAGATCCTCGCGCGGCTGCCCGATGCGCGCCGCCGCCCCGGCAAGGCACGCCTCCACCGGCAGGTCGAGGAAGATGACCGCGTCGCAGCGCTCGAGCCGCCGCTCGAGCGTGCGCAGGTAGTTGCCGTCGATGATCCAGCGCTCGCCGTTGAGGGCCGCCGCGAGGCGTTCGTCGAATTCCGCCTGCGTGACGTTGGTGCCGTCCGGCTTATGCCAGATCATGTCGAGGTACACGAGCGGCAGCCCCAGCGCGTCGCGCAGTCCGCGGGCGAGCGTGCTCTTGCCGGCACCGGGGCTCCCGATGACGAGCACGCGCTCCAGGGTAGAGGAGGGTGTGTCGAGATGGTCTGCCATGGCTTCTCCTATGTAAAATAACCCCAGGGGTTATTTTACATATGCGCGCGGCGCGCTCGGGGCCTCGGGGGCTGCGAGGTCGATTTCACCGAGGTTCTCGAGTAGGTTGACAAACGGGATGCCCGACGGATCATCCACCTCGACGCCGCCGAAGTTGATGCTGTTGCTGCGCAGGTCGATTTGCGTCTGGAACACGGCGGGATTGAAGCCCGAGGCGGCGAACCCCAGGACGGCAAGGATGATGCCGAGGGCAAGGAGCCCACCCGCAACGGAGAAATAGGTCTTCTTCACGTTGGTCATGATGCGTGCCTCCTAGTTGAGTGCGGCCGTCGCCGCCGCGGAGAAGTGCTCGCCGCCCGCAGTGCGTTCCGCATCTCCGCCACCATCTACGGACGGGTTGACGGGAAGCCTGCCTGCTCTGCCATTCGGTCGTCCGGTTTCGCCGTCCCCCCGATGTTTGCTGAAGGGGGAGAGCGCCTTGTTCACCCAGAGGGCGGAAAGACGTGCGATCTGCTTGGTCACCGCCCAGGCGCCCGCGCCCACGAAGAGCGTCCCGCCCATGAGGCCGAGCCCGGCACCCGCCATGGCGAGCACGTACGGGACGTTCCCAATCGCGATGCCGCATGTGGCGAGCGCGAGCGCTACGATGCCGGAGGCCCCGAGCGCCGCTGCGATGATCCACACGCAAAGTGCGAGGATCCAGATGCAGAGGTAGACCGTGAAGGCCACGGCGGCGAAGGCAAGCGCGAGCACGAACCATAGGGGCGAGCCCACGATCGCGAGAATCCAGAGCAGCACGTTGCTGCGGCGACGGGTCTTGGCGATCACGCGCGGCACGGCGGGCAGGTCATTCAGGATCGCTTCGGCCACGGCGCCCGGCGATCCGATTGCGGCGACGGCCTCCTCCTCGGACATGCCGTCCTCCATACGGTCGGCGATAGCCTCGGCATAGAACGCCTTCGATTCCTCGATCTGCTCTGCGGGCAGGCAGGCCAGGAGGTCACCCAGACGCTCCAGGAACTCTTCCCTCGTCATGATCGTGCTCCCTCCACGTAGCGGTAGATCTCTTGTACGGACGGCCATTCGGCCAGGAACTCGTTGATGCGCTCTCGTCCTGTGTCCGTGATGCGATAGTACTTGCGCAGCCGGCCGTTGTGCTCGGCGGAGCGCACGGCGATGCAACCCGCCTTCTCGAGGCGTTTCAGCAGCGGGTAGAGCGTGGACTCGGTGAGTCCCATGCATGCCGGCACGTCCTTGACGATGCGATAGCCGTAGGACTCCTCACCGGAGACGGCGGCGAGCACGCAGGCCTCCAGGAACCCGCGTTTCATCTGAGCCTCCATCCGCACACCTCCCTTCGCCTTATACTGTGTGACATATACTATATAACACATAGTATAAGACGCTGCAAGGATTCTCTTGGAGCGGGTTCTAATGGCGGTGTCGGCCTCGTTCGCAGATCCTTGGCGGGATGCATGTTCTGTGTGCGCGGCACCTTGCCGCTACCATGTATGGGCTCGGTTTGAAGCCTGCTGCTGAACCCGGAGGGAATGGCTATGAAAGTCAAACGAGATACGCTGCTGCTCATCGCGTGCCTGGTGTGGAGCGCGGCGGGCATCAACATCCTGCGCATCGGCCTCATGGCGTACCCGGCGTATCTCAGCCTTCTGAACATCGCGCTCAGCCTCGTGGTCTTCGGCGTCTTCCAAGTGTTCATCTTCGGGCGGCTCGTGCGCAAGCACACCGCGCGCATCGGCGGCTACCAGGACGAGCGTCAGTTCTTTCTCAAATTCTTCGACACCAAGGCGTTCATCATCATGGCGGTGATGATGGCGGGCGGCATCGGTCTCAGGGCGAGCGGCCTTGCGCCTGAGCGGTTCATCGCGGTGTTCTACACCGGCTTGGGCGCCGCGCTTTTGCTGGCAGGCCTCCTGTTCGGCCATAACTTCGGCAAGGCCGTCTATGTAAAATAACCCCAGGGGTATTTTTACATCGACGAATCCCCATCCGGGGAACAATGGCATCAGCAGTATCTTCGCTGGCGAAGGGAGCGGCTATGGATCTTGGCCGCATCGATGACCGGTTGCTCGCGCATCCCGGGGCGAGCAAGGCGCTCCATGAACGATGGGGCTGGATGGTCTATTGGGTAGGCGGTCGCCAGTTCGCATGCGAGTTCACGGCGGGCGCGGACGCGAAGGCGCCCTATGCAGGCATGCACCTGCTGTCTCTCAAGTGCGACCCCGACCGCATCCGCGAGCTGCGTGCCGAGTGGCCCGATGCGATCCTTCCCGCGTACTACTCCGACGGTCGCACATGGATCTCCATCGACCTTGATGCCGACCTGCCCGAGTCGCTCGTGCTCGACCTATGCGATATGAGCTACGAGCTCGTTTTCGCCAAGCTTCCCAAGCGCGTACAGCGGGAGCTGGCGGCAGCGAATGTAAAATAACCCCTGGGGTAATTTTACGTCGTCCCCCTGCCGTTTACCAATCTTAATTAACCATTTACCGATTTAGTGCTTGCATCGTGGATACAATAATATCAACTTCCCAACGAGCGCCAGCGGCTCTGCCGCCGACGAGAAGGGAGCGGCCCTATGTGTACGGGTATCCGCTTTACCGACAAGACCGGCGCAATGTTTTTTGGGCGTAACCTTGATTGGACGCAGGGTTACGGAGAGAAGGTGGTCGTGACGCCCTCGGGGGCCAAGGTCCCGACGGCTTTCGAGCGTCCGGACGATCCCGAGCAAGGTCATACCGTAATGGGCATGGGTATCGTCGTCATGGGTATCCCGCTCTATTTCGACTGCGGCAACGACGCCGGCGTGGCCGTTGCGGGCCTCAACTTCCCGCAGAGCGCGCACTATGCGCCGGGTCCCGTGGACGGCACCTCAAACGTCGCCGCCTACGAGTTCCCCTATTGGATCGCGCGCAACTTCGCCTCGCTCGATGAGGTGCGTGCCGCGCTGAAGAACACCACCGTGGTGGCCAAGCCCGTGAACGAGCAGTTGCCGGTGGCCAACCTGCACTGGCTCGTGGGCGACGCCACGGGCAGCGTGGTGGTCGAGTGCATGGCCGACGGCCTGCATGTTTGGGAGAACGATGTCGACGCGCTCACCAACGAGCCCGATTTCGGCTGGCATCGTCAGAACCTGCGCAACTACCTCATGATGGACGAGGACCTGCCCGCGCCCACCGCGTGGGATCGCGCCGAGCTCAAACCCTTCGGCTCGGGCGGCGGCGTCCAGGGCATGCCCGGCGATTACGGCGGACCGGCGCGTTTCGTGCGCGCGGCGTATGTGAACGCGCACTATCCCGTCCAGGAGGGCGAGCAGGCCAACGTGACCCGTCTCTTCCGCACGCTCGGCGCTTCCGCGGTGCCCGAGGGCGTGGCGAAGATGGCCAACGGCGACTACGAGAAGACCCTGTATACGAGCGGTTTCTCTGCCGGCACGATGACCTACTACCACGCGACCTACGAAGATCCCACCATCCACGCGTATCCGCTCTCGGCGTGCGACCTCAGTGGCACGGAGCCGTTCATCGCCACCGCTGCCTAACCGACCGCACGATCACGCAACCTATTAGTCAAGGCCCGGGTTGTATGCCCGGGTGAAGGGAGTGCTCATGAATCGCACGACCCCTGCCTCATCATCTGCGCACGCGGCGGCCGCTACCGCCGCTAAGCCCGCACCGGGTGCGGGTAAAGAGAAATTCCTCGTGCTGCCCATCGTCATCCTGGTTCTTGCCCAGATGGGAACCACCGGCGACAACGGCGCGCTTTCGCTCGCCGCGGACGCGCTGACGAAGGACCTCGGGGCGACGACCTCGGATATTCAGCTCGCCAACATGATCTATCCGTTGGTTGGCGGCTCGTTCATGATCGCCGGCGGCCTTGCCGGCACCATGATCGGCTGGCGCAAGACCTTCCGCATCGGCGCCTTGCTCGCCGCCATCGGTGAGGTCGCCCTTGCGCTTTCCCCCAACATGTTCTTCTTTATCTGGGTCGGCCGTGTGCTTGTTGGATTGGGTGCGAGCTTCCTCGTCCCATCCCTCCTCGGCATCATTCCGTTCATCTATCACGGCGCTAACCGTACCGTCGCTTTCGGGTGCATCGGCGCCGCCTCCGGCCTCGCGGCCGTGCTGCCGCTCATCCTGGGCGTCGTCATGCAGCTGTCGGGCATGCGCGTAACCTTCCTCGTGCTCGCCCTCTACTTCGTCGGCGTCGTGGTGCTCTCGATGGGCTTGCCCAAGTTCGACCAGCCGTCTGAGAAGTCCCACTTCGACGCCATCGGCGTGGCGCTCGCCGCGCTCGGGTTCTTCTGCGTGCTCATCGGCCTCTCGAGCATCTCGAGCTGGGGTCTCATCAAGCCGATGCACACCGCCCCGTTCGCCCTCTTCGGCATCTCGCCGGCGATCCCGCTCATCATCTTGGGCATCATCATCCTCATCGTGCTCGTGAAGGTGGAGGCGCGCGAGGAGAAGCGCTACGGCCTCGTGGTGCTTCCGCGCTCGTTCCTTACCACGAAGCAGGTGCTCGCCGGTCTGGTCGCCAACGCGCTGATGTTCTTCTTCATGGGCGCGCAGTCGATCCTCATGTCCCCGTACCTGCAGCTCGTCGCTGACTGGACGCCGATCGACGTCGGCACCATCTCCATCGTGACCGGCCTGCCCACCTTCGGGCTCGCCCTCGGCATCCCGAAGCTCTTCCCCAAGGCCAACCCGCGCCACGTGATCCAGATCGGCTATGTGGCCATGGCGATCGCGCTGGGCATCATGGCCTCCTCCGTGACCATCGATGGCGCGAACCGCATCGGTGTCTACCTGGGCGCGTTCATGGCTGGCGTCGGCGCGGGCACCGTGTCGGCCCATGCGAGCAACGTCGTCGCCCTCGCGGTGAACGATCGCGATGCGTCGCAGTCCGGCGGCATCCAGAGCACGATGCGCAACGTGGGCCAGGCTCTGGGCGTGGCGCTCCTGGGCGCCGTCCTGATCTTCGGTATCAGCTCCACCTTGAGCAATGAGATGGCCTCCAACTCGGAGATTCCGTCGTCGGTTGCCGAGCAGGTTTCCGGGCTCACCATCAACCTGGGCAGCAACAAGGAGTTCGAGGAGGACATCTCCCATATCCAGATGTCCGACGCCGAGCGCACCAAGCTCGTTGAGCTTGAGGCCAAGGCGCGCTTCGACTCGACGCGCATCGCCTATGGCGTGGGTGCTGTCATCGTGCTGCTGGGCCTGCTCACCACTCCGTGGATCAAGACGCTTTCCAAGGAGAGCGGCCCGAGCGCGACGTCCGGTGCCGCCTCCGGCAAGGGCGCGCCGGGTAAGGCCGCGCCTCAGAAGGCAGCTGCCCAGGCCGCTCCGGCTCAGAAGGTCACGGCTCAGGCGCCTGCTGCTCAGGCGACCGCTGGCCCGAAGGCCGCGCCTCCCAAGGGTGGCCACTAAGTTCCGCGGGGCCGCTTGTTTGGGAAAGCGGCCCCGCTCCCATGCCGTGCGCTCGGCAGTAGCGGATCCGAGCGCATGAAAGATGCCCGCCACCTGTCCACGGTGTGGATGTGCAGGTGGCGGGCATCATGCTGTCCGTACGGGTTGGGTGGTGCCGTGTGGCTCGCCCTGCGGGTGCGGACGGCGCGCCTCGCTTCGTCGCGCGTCTTCATGCGACGGAGTGCACGCAGCAGGTATATTGGTAGCCATCGATATAGAGGCATCGAAAGGGGAGCGCGATGGGTGAGAAGACGACGGAGTACGCCTGGGCGTATGAGTTGTGCCGGCAGGGCGACGTGGTGTGTCCTGCCGATATGCTGGAGCTGCTGATGTCCGCGCCGGAATGCCCGGCATTTGGGCCGGCCCATCACTTCCTGGTGGGCGCGGCGCTGCTCGCCTGCGCGTCGAACGCGGGATATGCGGGGGACCTGGATGCGCAGCTCGATGAACTGGCATCCCGCTCTGCCTGCGTGCCCGGGGGCGCTTGCGCGCGCTGGGGCGTGTGCGGCGCCGCGGCGTCGTGCGGCATGGCGCTCGCGATCGCCCAGGGCAACGCGCCGCTCAAGGCCGATGGCTGGAGCGAGACGCAGCTCATGGTGGCGGATCTGCTGCAAAAGATCGCGCAGGCGGGCGCCCCGCGCTGCTGCAAGCGCGATGCCCGCATCGCCGTGCGCGAGGCGACGCCGTGGTTTTCCCGCGCCCTCGGGGTGGAGCTGGCGCTGCCTGCGGAAGAGCCCGTCTGCGCGGTATCCGAGGCGAATGCTGCGTGCATCGGCGAGGCCTGTCCGTACCACGGGTGATTTCGCCGGCCGGTGCACGGTGTGTGCCGCCGGTGCTGCGGGCGCGCTCGGGAACGCGACTCCGGGCTGCTACACTGGGAGGCGGCGAGCGAAGGGAAGCGATGACCGAGATGGGCTTCATTGACGCGGACGGGTGCGCGCTTCTGCGCGGTGCGGGCGGGGACGGCGCGCCCGTCATCTACGTGATCGATATGCCCGAGCATCCCTTCGATGTCGCGGCTGCGGTCGATGGCGTGCGCGCCATGGTGGTGCGCGTGCCCGTGCGCGACTGGAGCGATAGCCTGACGCCCTGGCCGGCGGCGGGCGTGCGCCCGGGTGCGGAGGATTTCGGCGGCAAGGCGACAGAGACGCTCGCGGAGCTGACGGGTACGGTTATCCCTGCGGTGGAGGCGGCACACGGGCTCTCCCCGGCGCGCCGCGCGATCTGCGGGTACTCGCTCGGCGGGCTCTTCGCGCTGTATGCGTTCACCCGTGAGCCCTCGACGTTCTCGGCGTGCGCCTGCCTCTCGGGTTCGGTTTGGTACGAGGGCTGGGTCGATTACCTGCGACAGTACGCTCCAAACGGCGCGGGGCGCTACGCGTACCTCTCGATCGGGAGGAAGGAGCGCCGCGCCGGGCCTCCCATCATGCGATCCGTTCAGGACGATCTGGAGGCATGTGCGGACATGCTTCGCGGCAGTGGATGCGCGGTGGACCTCGTCGTGGGGCCGGGCAACCATATGCAGCACCATACCGAGCGCCTCGCCGCAGGGCTCAAGGCGCTCGACGCGCAGCTCGCCATCACGGGTTGATGGCGCATCGAGCCGGTGCGCGGTTTCGAGCACAGCGCGTCGTCATCCCTGGAAGCGCGCAAGGCCCGTCGCCCCAGATGCGGGGGTGACGGGCCTTGGCCGTTGCGCGCGCCGCCCCGGTCGTCGGGGTCAGCTACGGTATGGCATGCCTACGATTTCCGGAAACGCCGGGCGATGGCGGCGCCGATGAAGGCGAGGGCGGAACCCGCCGCGGCTATGCCGATGGGCAGAGCCGATGCGTCGCCTGTCTGCGTAAGCTGGCCGGAGGCGTCGGCTGCCAGCGCGTCGGCGTCCTGCGTCTGCCCGGTGGCGTCCCCACCCGCATCCGCGTCGCTGGCGGAGCCGTTCGGGTTGCCGTTACCGGAGGTGTCCCCATCCGTCGGGGAGTCCCCACCGGGCTGGTTCGAGCCGCCGCCGGTCGTATCGCCGGCGCCGCTGTCGGTGCCATTGTCACCGTCGGTCGAGCCGCCGCCTGTGGTGTCATCCCCGCCGGCGTCGTTGTCGCCATTGCCGGTGTCGCCATCAGCATCGCCGTCGCCCGTGCCGTCGCCGCCGTTGCCGGCATCGTCGCCGTTACCGGTGTCGCCATCGACGTCGCCGTCCCCGCCGGGGAGCCCGCCGTCCTCACCGGGCTCGTCCGTATCGGGCAGCTCGGCGTCGAGGATGGGACCGTCCACGTTGGCGGCACGGCTGGGGTTCACGCGCACGTCGTAGGCGACCACGGAATAGGCAGCCTTGTCGAAGGCGCCGTCTGCCGTGCCGTCAGCGCTCGCGGCGTTCGCCCCCGCGTCAACGGCGACCTCGAACGAGCCATCGCGCGAGAAGCCGATGAGCGTGCCGTCGCGGTACAGCTCGTAGGCGGTCGTAGCCTGCTCGAGCTCGGGCGTCGCCATGGTCGCCTCGACCTGCACCGTCCCCGCATCGCCGAGCTCCACGGATACGGTGGGCGACACCGCGTCGGCGCTGCCCTTGAGCTGGGCATACGTCTTCGCCCCGTTGATGATCGCCGCGTCGGTGTCGAGCGAGAAGTAGCGCACCGCGCGCGGCACCGAGGGGTACTGGGCGCACCACTCCAGCACCTCGGGCGTGAGGTCGCGCTCACCCAGCTCGTAGAGGTACTCGGCGAAGTTGTAGCCCGTGCCCATGGTGAACGCGACGGCGATGCGGTTGTACTTCACGCTCGTCGATGAGGAGGCGCCCGACGCCAGCTCCTGTATGGTCTTCACCGCCTCGGCGTCGCCGCGCAGGATGCGCAACGTCGCGCCGTATGCGCCATAGCGTTCCACGTCTGTCGCGATCTCTTGCGTATAGGGGCTCGCGGTGTAGTCATAGCCGCTGTAGTCCCAATCATCGAAGAAGTGCAGGCCGTTCCACCAGGTGGTCACGTGGGTCCAGATATAGGTGCCCCAATCCCCGCTGTTCATCCAATCCGGCACGAAGGTGGGGTCGGCGGCCATCTTCGCCAGCTCCTCGTCGCGGCGCTCGTTGGCCTTCACGGCGTTCCCGTGATAGTACGCCGCCGGGTCGAACGCGATGCCCGCCGCGGCCGACGCCTCGATACCGCCCTGGCGCGATCCCGCCAGGGAGTACAGGTTGTTCGTCTCCTCGGCAACGGCGATGACATTGTTGTCGAGCATGTGCCCGTACTCGTGCGACATGCCCCAGGTGTACATGTTCTCGCCCGACAAAAACGACGCGGCGTAGCCCTCCGGCATGTGGAAGTAGCGCACGAAGGCGTACATGGTCGAGGGGTTGGAGACGGTGCGCGTGAACGCGGTGTGCACGCGCGCGGGCGAGATGGCGTTGGGGCCGCTCTCGGCCGCGTCGAAGCCGTCGAACGCCCAGAAGAACTCGAGGCGGTCCTGGATGGCCTCGTTCGAGCGCTCGATATAGGCCACGGCGGCGTCCTTGCTCGTGATGCCGGCATATGCCTTCGCGAGCGCGGTTGCGCTGATGGAGAACTGCGCGTGCCCGTCGTCGCCCATCTGCACGAGCGCCATATCGGCGACCTGCTCGCCCGCCTCGACGCGCGCGGCGTGCGCCTTGACGTCCTGGACGAAGGTCCAGAAGCGCTCGGGCTGCTCGGGATCGTGCACGTAGAGGGGGTGCTCGCCCAGGCTCGTGCCGAGCGCGGGGTTGGCGGCCGCGGAGCCGTCGCGGGCGGTGGAGCCATCCGCGTCCGCGCCGCCCTCGGCGTCAGCGGTCACGTAGGGAGCGTCATACGCCTCGATGCGCACGCGCGCGGGATTGCTCGTCGAGTCGTTGCGCAGAAAGAGCATCGAGCCGTGCGTCTTGCCGGTGAGGTCGATGGTGATGCGGTTCTCCCCGCGCGTAAGCTTGGACCTCTGCTCGAGGTTGAGCGAGGTGTAGTGGTTGGTGTCGGTGACGCCCGCCTGGCGCCACGCCACGGAGAGCAGGGAGGGGTCGTTAGCCGCGACGTAGACGACGATCTCGTGCACCTTGCCCGGCTTGAGGTAGAGCCCCGTGGCGTCGAGGTTGTCGAACTGGTAGCCCTGCTGGGTGCGCTGCGCCTCGGCGCCGGGGTTCCCCAGCTCGGAGAGGGTGAGCACCGAGGCCGCAAGCTCCTCGTGGTGCGCGCTCAGGTAGCCGGCGTACTGCTCGAGGCGCTCGATCTGCTGCACGCGCACGCGACGTTCGGGCGTGTCGGCATCGCCGAAGTGCGCGTCCACCGTGTCGCGCAGGCGGTCGAAGGCGCCCTCTGCGGTGAGCTCGTCGCGCAGCTCGAGGCCGAGGTCGTCGACGAAGGGGTTGTCCAGCGCGTCGAACGCGGCCACGACATCGGCCGAGGCGAGGGCGATGTTGCACTCGTTGGAGGGGTCGATGCCCACCGTCGCGAGCTGCTCGCGCGTCCCGCCGTGCTTCACGGAGAGGATGCCCAGGACGTCGCGCGCCGTCTCGGGAGCGTCCGTCGCGGCGAGAAGCGTGCCATCCGCCCACTCGCCCGAGAGCACGATTTCGATGGGTTCGTCGATGCTGTGGGCAGCCGGCGTGCCCGTGAAGCGCAGGGCTGCGCCCTGGGCGAGGTCGATGCGGTCGGCGCCCGCAAGGTGGGCGTCCGCGCCCAGCGCGAGCGAACCGCCGCCGTCCACGCGCACACCGAAGGTGTTGTTGGGGTTGTTGTCGCCGATGGTGCCGCCCTCGAACGCGAGCGAGCCGCCCGAGAGCACCTGCACCACGCCGTCGCTCGACACGTTCGAGCGGTTGCTCGCGATGGTGCCGCCCGTCATGGTGATCGAGCCCTTGGTCCAGACCATGGTCTGGGTGTAGCTCGCACGGTTGTTCGCGATGGTGCCGCCGCGCATCTCGAACGAGCCCGCAGCCTCGACCGCAACCGCGGTGTTGCGCATGGCGAAGCTGTCGCGGATCTCGCCGCCGTCGAGCACGAAGGTGCCGGAGTGCACGTACACGGCGCCCCATGGCTTCCATGAGCAATGGGCGCGCACGATCGAGGCGCCCTCGTTCATGGTGAGCTTGGACGCGTTGCGCAGCGTGATGATGGCCTCGTTGGAATCCTTCTCCTCGCCGTCCAGCGTGAGGGAGCTCGCGTCGTCCGCGCGCTCGAGCGTGAGCTTGGCGCCATCGTTGACGATGATCATCCCGGCGATCTTGTTGTCGGCCGTGGGGAAGGAGGAGCTGCGGGTCAGCGTGACCTGCGCCGTGGCGCGCAGGGTGATGTCGCGGTCGCCCGCGATGACGAGCCGCTCGTCGAGCACCTGGTCGCGGGAGAGCTCGATGACGTCGCCGCTCTGGGCGTCGGCCACGGCGTCGGCGAGACTGCCGTACGTGGTGCGCGCACCGTCGCGCACGATGGCGATGCCGGCGTCCTCCGAGGGATCGGTCGCGGACTCGGCTGCGTCTGCGGTGTCGTTGTTGGTGGTGGTGTCGGTGTCGGCGAGCGCGCCGGGTTCCTCGGGGCTTTCCCCGGTAGCGGGAGCCTCGGCGATTGCCTCGGGGCTTTCCAGGGCTTCGGTGTTCTCGTTGGCCGCTTCGTCGGCGTTCCCCTTGTTTTCCGGGGCGGCCTCGACGTTCTCGAGGGCTTCGAGTTCGCTTGAGCCCTCTCCGGTGGTGAGCGACACGGCGGAATCCGTCGCCTGAGCGGAATGCTCGCTGGCAGCGAGCGCACCGGTGGGCATCACGCTCACGGCGAGGACGGCGCTCAGGAGCGCCGGGGCGATTCTGTTGTGGGGCATGTTGTTCCTTTCGCATCTCGCGCCCCGGTCAGGGGCGTGGCCGCGCTGCGGATTTTGAGCGCGGAGGCATAAGCATGTCTAGGTGCGCATCCGTTATACCCTGTTGGCATTTCGTCAACATATGACTCGCGCCCGGCTCCACGGCTTTTCCAAGAATGGGTTGGTTGGGGACGTGTTCCTTTCAACCCCTTTTTTGAAGCGAGCGCCCCGCGCGGCATCTGGTGCGGGCACCGTTCAGAGCCCTACGTGGCCTTTGGGCGGAAACCCCACATATATCTATATACGCGGGGTGCGATACGGGGATAGTACATAGTATGCATGCGTTTGCCGGGCCGGGCATCGTAACGCCCGGCATGGGCAAGCGTTTGCGTGAACCGATGACGCGCGCCGCCGAGCGCGCCTCGATATTGGAATGGCAAGAGCGGGCGAGAAGGGAGAACGCAAACCCCACACGCGCAGACGAAGAGGAGCAGACATGCTGCACAAGATAGGAAAGAAATTGACGGTGGCCCTGGTCACCTTTGCGTTGGCGATGGGAACGCTGCTGTATGCGGTGCCGGCGTTCGCGGCCGCCTCGGACGGCTCCATCGCGGTCACGGGTAACGGTCCCTTCGCGAGCATCAGCGTCTATCAGATGTTCTCGCAAAACGATGTCAACAGCTACGTGCTGAACGACGCTTGGAAGGACTTCTTCACCACCGACGCTGGCAGCGGCGGCATCGGGCTCACTGCCGATGATGCGGATCTCTCCAACGCGGCATATACCTACATCAGGGGTCTTGGCAACGACGACGCGGAGGGGATGGCAACCTTCGCGAAGCAGGCGGCAGCGTGGGCCGCGGCACATTCGGTGCAGGCGACCTCTACACCTAGCGCCACGGCCAACGCGGACGGGACGTCGAAGACCGCTACGGCTTCAAGCCTCGCATACGGCTACTACCTGGTCGTCCCCAGCCCAGAGGGTTCGACGGGCCAGACCGACCCGTCCCGCGGGACCGATGCGCTGCTCGTGAACGTGAACAGCGCCACCCCGGTCGCGATTGACCTCAAGACCGTTTACCCGACCATCCAAAAAGTAGTTAATGGATCCGACAAGCATGCGAGCGCGAGCGTCGGCGACTCCCTGCCGTTCACCCTGACCTCCATGGTTCCCGATGTGAGCGGGTATACGAACGGGTATCAATTCGCGATCCAGGATACGCTCAGCGAGGGCCTTACTCTCGATAAGGACAGCGTGAAGGTCGAGATCGGCGGCACCGACGTGACCTCCTCGTGCATCATCCAGTATGGGCAGGACCTGGGCAACACCTTCGTCATCAACTTCGGCACTGTAGACACCGCGCTGGGCGCGGGGAAATACGACGCCACGGACCTCTTCACGGGCAAGGCAGGCCAGACCATCACGGTGACGTACACCGCGACGCTTAACACGAGCGCGTCTCTCGCAGGCACGGGCAAGGACAACACCAACTCCGCGAAGGTGATTTACTCCAACGGCCCGGGTGTGAATGACCTCTATGCGTCCGCTGAGGTCTTCACGCATCAGTACACGTTCAACTTCGATCTGGAAAAGACCGACGGCACGAACCCGCTCGCCGGGGCGACGTTCCAGTTGAAGGACGCGAAGGGCAACGTCATCAGCCTCGTTGCCACGGGCAGCAGCAACACCTACCGTCCGGCCGTGGGTGATGAGACCGCGAGCGCGGTGACCGAGGTCACTACGCCCGCCGACGGCACCATCCACTTCGTCGACCTCGGCGAGGGCTCCTACACGCTCACCGAGACCAAGGCGCCCGAGGGCTACAACAAGGCAGCCGATACGACCGTGACCATCGCCGCTGAGTACAACACCGACGGCACGCTTCAGAGCTGGTCGGTCAACAACAACGGCCAGAACGCCGTCGAGATCGTAAACAACGCCGGCATCCTGCTGCCCGGAACCGGCGGCATGGGAACGGTCGTCTTCACCGTGGCCGGCGTGGTCGCTATCGTGGGCGGCACGGCGTGGATGATGACGCGTCGCGCGCGGAGGAACAGCTAGCACATGGCGAAGGGGTGGTTGAGCAGGTTCGCCCCACTGCTGGTCGTGCTCGCGGGCATCGCGCTTCTACTGTACCCGACCGTCTCGAACTTCCTCATCGAGCGGAACGCGTCGCACGTGGTCCAGCGTTACGGCGAGGCGGTCGAGGTGATGTCCGACGAGGAACGCCAGGCGATCCTCGACGCTGCGCGCACCTATAACGCGGCGCTCGCCCAAAAGCAGGGCGTCGCCTCCGAGGAGGTGGACGGAACGCCGCCCGCCTCCCCGGAGGAGCGGGAGCAGGTGCTCGCCAGCTACGACGACGCGCTCAACCTCGACGGCAACGGCCTCATGGGCTACATCTCCATCCCGCGCATCGATGTGACGCTGCCCATCTACCACGGTGTCGGCGAGCGGGTGCTGCAGCAGGCGGTCGGCCACGTCGAGGGGACGTCGCTGCCCGTCGGCGGCGCTTCGACCCATGCGGTGCTCTCCGGGCATCGCGGGCTGCCCTCGGCGAAGCTCTTCACCGACCTCGACCAGATGCGGGAGGGCGACGTCTTCTACATCCGCGTGCTCGAGGAGGTGCATGCCTACCAGGTGGACGGCATCGAGACCGTGCTGCCCGACGAGACGGAATCGCTCGCCATCACGCCGGGGGAGGATCGCGTGACGCTCGTCACCTGCACGCCCTACGGCATCAACTCGCATCGGCTGCTCGTGCATGCCCACGCCATCCCGTATACGGCCGAGATGGAGGACGAGGTGGGCAAGCCCGGCGGCTTCATCAACATCCCCTTGCCGTATCTCTTGCTCATCATCGCGCTCGTCGTCATCGCGGTGGCGCTCGCCGTGTTGCGCCTTCGGGTGAGCAGGCGGGCCGCGGCGGACGCGGCGGCCGGTGCGACGCGGCGCGGCGACGGCGCGTCCGGGAATACGGGTTCGAGGCGCACCTATGGAAAGGATGGCGCGCGTGGCAGGCATTTCTCATAGCATGCAGGCCGCTGCCATGCGGGGGCGGCGGGAACGGGGGCGGTGCGCCCGAGCGCTCGGAGCCTTCGCGCGCGTCGCGGCGGCCATCGTCCTCGCGCTGGCCGGTATGATCCTGCGCCCTGCCGATGCCGCCGCCCTTTCGTACGGGTCGATCACCATCGATGCCGTGTGCGGACAGGGGGAGGCCGCCCAGCCGGTATCCGGGGACACGTGGCGGCTGGCGCTCGTCGCGACGGCCACGCCGTTGGACGACGGCTCCTTCGCCTATGCGACCACCGATGGGTTCGTGCCGCTCGACCGCGACTGGGTGTCGCTCGACGCATCTGGTTGGCGCGCGGCAACCCGCGAGCTCGGCGCATATGCCCAAGACCATGGCCTGCTGACCGATGGCGCGTGCGTGACGGACGGCGACGGGCGCGCGGTGTTCCGCGACGTGGCGCCCGGCCTCTACGTCGCGGTGCGCACCGATGTCGCGAGCGCTAATAAGGCGCTGACGTGCGACGCCGTGCTCGTGAGCGTACCCCTTTTGGAGGATGGCGCCTGGGTGTACGACGTCACGGTGGCTCCCAAGTTCGAGACCTCGGGAGGCGCGTCCGGCGAGGAGCCCGAGCCGCCCGCTGCCAAGCCGCAGGAACCGGAGCGCCCGCTCGATCGCTTCCTATCCGCGCTCGGTATCCCGGCGACCGGCGGCACGCTGGCCGTGTTCGCGTTGGGCATCGCCGTGATCGCGCTGCTCTGCCTCGCCGCCGCCCGCCTTCTCCGCACACATGTAAAATAACCCCAGGGGTATTTTTACATCGGCGACGTTCGCCGGGTTGCCCCGCTCGCAAGGAGGCGTATCGCGATGAAGGTCATCGGACTTATCGGCGGCATGAGCTGGGAAAGCACCGTCACGTATTACGAGGTCATCAACCAGACCGTCGCCGAGGAGCTGGGCGGGCTCCATTCCGCCCGCATCGTACTCTACAGCGTTGATTTCGACGAGATCGAACGCTGCCAGTCGTCGGGAAACTGGGAACGCAGCGCCGAGATCCTCTCCGATGCCGCGCGCGCACTCGAGCGTGCTGGTGCCGACCTGCTGCTCATCTGCACCAATACCATGCACAAGGTGGCGGACGAGGTCGCGGCAGCGGTGAGCATCCCGCTGCTGCACATCGCGAGCATGACGGCCGACGAGCTCGATCGCGCCGGGGTGGCCACGGTGGGGCTGCTCGGCACCCGCTACACCATGGAGCAGGACTTTTATACGGGCGTGCTTGAGCGGCGCGGGTTCACGGTGCTCACGCCGGGCGAGGAGGATCGGGCGCTCGTGAACCGCGTGATCTTTGACGAGCTGTGCCGGGGCGATATCCGTGACGAGTCGCGGGCGGCGTTCCAGCGCATCATCGACGACCTCGCGGCGCGCGGGGCGCAGGGCGTCATCCTCGGCTGCACGGAGATCGGCCTGCTCGTCCATCCTGACGACCCGGACGTGCCGCTCTTCGATACCACGCTCATCCATGCCCGCGGCGCCGCGCTTGCAGCACTTGAGGGCTAGCAACGTCGCTCGCGTAAAATAACCCCT
>CAPI01000020.1 GCA_000333815.1 [Collinsella] massiliensis | reverse complement strand
CCCTTTCGCGTTGTTTGTTCTATTCGGGGTGCTTGAAGGGGAGGGAAGACCATGCTCGAGGTACGGAATGCTCGCGTTCTGCTCGAAGACGCGGCTCCCGCCCTGTGTGATGTCTCGTGTCACATCGCCCCCGGAGAGCTCGTGGCGTTCATCGGGGCGAACGGGTCGGGCAAGAGCACGCTCGCGCGCCTCATGTGCGCCGCTCAAGCGCCCTCTGAGGGCGCGGTCGTAGTCGATGGTATCTCGTCTGCGGATAGAGGGGGAGAGGAGCGCGTACGGCGGCTCGTCGGCCGCGTGGGGCAGGCCCCCGCCGACCAGGTCATCTCGACCGTCGTCGCGGACGAGGTCGCGTTCGGCCTCGTGAACCTTGGCCTTGACGAACCCGAAATCGAGGAGCGCAGCGCGCGGGCGCTTGCCGCCGTGGGTCTTGAGGGTTTCGAGGCGCGCGCGGTGGAGAGCCTATCCGGTGGCGAGCAGCAGCGCCTCATCCTGGCTGCGGTGCTCGCCATGGAGCCCTCGTACCTCGTGCTCGACGAACCCACCTCGCAGCTCGATAGCGCGGCGCGGGCGTCCTTCCGGTCGCTCGTGCGTGATGTGGCGCGTGCGGGCACCGGCGTGGCGCTCATCACGCACGATCCCCTCGAGGCGCTCATGTGCGACCGCGTGTATTGCCTCGATGCCGGGGGCATCGCCTGGGAGGCGACACCGCGCGAGCTGCTCGAGGCGGGCGACGGCAGGCTCGCCGAGGTGCTGCCGCCCTCCACCTATGTAGATGCGCTGCGCGCGGTCGTCGCGCATGGCTACGATCCTGCGCAGGGCATCGAGCCCGATGCGGTGGCATCGTGGCTCGCGGAGCAGCTGGAGGCGGGGGCGCTTGATGCCCGGAGCGTTGCCGAGGCGGCGCAGGCGACTCGTAGCGGGCCGCGGGCGGACGCGTCGCGTGATGTCGATGACGACGCGCACGAAGGACTGAGCGCTCGGGATGTGCGCGCCTCGCGCGGCGGCAGCGAGGTGCTGCACGGCGTCTCGCTTGACATCCCCGCGGGGAAGGTTGTGCTCGTCGCGGGTGCCTCGGGCGCCGGCAAGACGACGCTCGCCTGCACCATCGCGGGGCTCACCGCGCCGGATGCAGGCGATGTCGCGCTCGCGGGGCAGCCGGTCACGGCGGGCGCGGTGGGCGTCGCGTTCCAAGATCCCGAGGCGCAGCTCTTCTTGGAGTCGGTCGCGGAGGAGTTCGCCTTCGCCCCGCGGAACCTCGGCTTCTCGGAGGAGCGCACCGCGGCCGCGGTGGAGCGGGTCGCCCGCATGCTCGACGTGGACGAGCTCCTCGATCGCGACCCCTTCGCGCTCTCGGGCGGGCAGGCGCGCCGGGTGGCGCTCGGCGGCATCCTCACGGCCGAGCCGCGCGCCCTTGTGCTCGACGAGCCGAGCGCGGGGCTCGATGCGGCGGGCCGCGCCGCCCTGCATGGCCTCGTGCGCTCGCTTGCGCGCGACGGGATGCCCATCATGGTGGTCAGCCACGACCTCGAGGAATGGCTGGCAGATGCGGACCGTGTGGCGCTCATGCGCGCGGGCGCGATCGCGTGGGCGGGCACCCCGGAGGAGCTCGACGTCGCGGCGTTCGAGCGCTCCGGCATCGAACCCCCGGAAACCATGCAGCTCCGGCATGCGGTCGATGCGCTGCTGGCGGCGGGGGAGCCGGCGGCGCAGCAGGCACAAGGGGTCGTGCGCCGACCCGTCGCGCCCGCATCCAAGGCTGCGCAAACCCCCGCGATGCCGCTCGCATCGATCGACGCACGGGTGAAGGTGCTCCTGTTTCTCGCCGCGGCCGTGGCGGTGTTCCTCGCGCCCGCGCCCTGGGCGCTGCTCGCGTGGCTCGCCCTCGCCCTCGTGTCGCTCAGGGCGGCCGGTGTGCGGGCACGGGCGGCCGCGCGGTCGCTCCGGGCGCTGCTCGTCCTGTTCGTGCTCGTGATCTTGGCGAACGTCATCTCGCTCGATGGCAGCGCCGACATCATGCTCGCGGCCCCGTTCGGCATCAGCGTCGCGGGCGCGATGCGGGCGGGGCTTGCCATGGCGCGCATCATCGTGCTCGCGTGCCTCGCGCTCGCCGTGGGCGCATCCACGACGCCCACGGAGCTCGCCGATGCCTTCGTCCGCCTCATGGCGCCGCTCGGGCGCGCGGGCGTGCCGGTGGGCGACATCGGCCTCGCGCTCTCGATGGCGCTCCGGCTCATCCCGCTCGTCAGCCGGGAGGCGGAACGCATCCAGCGGGCTCAGGCGGCGCGCGGCGTGTCGTTCGCGGGCGGCGCGCTCGGGCGCGTGCGCGCATGGGGCACGGTCATCACGCCGCTCGTCGTGGGGCTCTTCCGCAGGGCGGACCGCATCGCGGAATCCATGGACGCGCGCGGGTTCGAGCCGCACGCGCGCCGCTCCCGCCCGCGCCCGCTCGCGGCGCGCGACCGGTTCGCGCTCATCGGGGGGCTAGGCACGATGGCGGCTATCGTGGTAGCGTCTCATCTATGGTAGGAAGGATGGAGCCGATACCTCGGTTCCCCGGCTGGTAAGGGAAGATGGCATGGACGAGACGGCGGCCAGCGCGGGACGCGCGGCGACCATCGTGCTTCGGCTCGCATATTCGGGCGGTGCGTACAGCGGGTTCGCGGAGCAGCCCCAGGAGGGGGTGCGCACGGTCGCGGGCGAGCTTCGGCGCGCGCTCGAGGTCTTCCTGCGCCGCCCCGTGGAGCTCACCTGCGCGGGGCGCACGGACGCCGGCGTGCACGCGCTCAGCCAGTATGTGAGCTTCCCGGCCGCGGGCGATGAGCTCGAGATCCCCGCACGGCGCTGGCTGCGCGCCATGGATGCGCTCCTGCCGCGGGACATCGCCGTCCAGGAGGTCTTCCACGCGGCGGAGGGCTTCTCCGCCCGCTTCGACGCCTGCGCGCGCACCTACATCTACCGCATCGCGGACCGCCCGAACCGCCCCGTGCTCACGCGCGACCACGTGTGGTGGCAGCGCATGCCGCTCGACGATGCCGCGATGGCGCGCGCCGCCCGGGCGCTCGTGGGCGAGCATGACTTCAAGAGCTTCTGCAAGGCGTCGTCGGCCGAGGGGAAGCCCACGTGCCGCAACGTCATGGCGGTGGGCTTCGAGCGCGGGTGCGAGCTCGGCGAGGAGGTGCTCGCGTTCACCATCACCGGCAACGCGTTTTTGCATTCGATGGTGCGCACCATCGTGGGGACGCTCGTCGAGGTGGGCGCGCACCGTCGGGACGAGGCATGGGTGGCGGACGCCCTCGCCGCCTGCGACCGCGCGGCGGCAGGTCCCACGGCTCCCGCGTGCGGCCTCGTGTTCGCCGATGTCGCCTACCCGGAGGGCGTGCTCACGCCCCTCGCGTGACCGCACGCGGCGGGCGAGCATGTGCCCGCCGTCTGCCCGCGCCCCCGCACGATGCCGCCATGTTGTGCTGGGAAGATGCAGAACATTTGAACAAGACGTGCAGCCCCATCCCCTGAAATCGAGGGAAAAGCGCGGGTGCTACCATGTAGCCAAGTGACGCTTGCGAGAAGCGAGAGGGGGCTGGGCACATGGCGCTCCATGCCGTGCGGAAGCCGTTTGCGACGGTCGTGCTCGTCGTGCGCGATGCCGAGCGGCGCATCGTCCGTTCCCTCGAGAGCGCGCTCAACCAGTCCTCCGGCAGCGTCCAGGTGGTCGTGAGCGACTGCGGCTCGCGCGACCGCACAGTCGCCATGTGCCGGAGCATCGCGGAACGCGACATCCGCGTCGACGTGATCGAGAACGGCGAGGTGGACTACGCCCAGGCGTTCGATGCTGCCCTGGAGCAGGCGCGCGGCGACTACATCCTGGCCATGGCGCAAGACGATTGGCTCGCTCCCGGCGCCCTCGCGGCGCTCGAGCGCGCGGTCAAGGCGCACGACCTCGAGCTCGCCATCATGGCGCTCTCCGTCGACGAGCCGATGGGCTCGGGCGGGCATGCCTCGCATGTGCTCCGCTTCTCCGTCGAGCCCACCACCGATGCCGAGGCTTTCCGCGACGAGGTGCCGCTCTTCATGAACGAGGGCATCCTGGGCTTCGTGCGGGGCAAACTCTTCGAGCGCGCGCGCATCGAGGGGCTGGGGATGCGCATGGGGCTCTTGGGAAGCCAGACGGCTTTCATGGCGGCGTATATCGAGGACGTCGAGCGCGTGGCGCGGTCGAGAGCGCCCTATACCATATGGACCCCCGCCTTGCGGGCATCGATGCCGAGGTGTACCGGATGCATGAGCGCGACCATGAATGCATGCTGCAGCTCGCCGCCGCATGGCACCGGGAGCATGACGAGGCGCTCATGCGCGCCATCCATCAGCTGCATATGCGGCAGATCATCGTGAGCATCGAGCGCGTGTACGCGCAGCACGGCATCTCGTCCATCGAGCGCACCGAGCGCGTGCGCGACATCGTCACGGCGCCGAGCACGCGCGAGACGGTCGCCGCCCTGGGGCGGCAAGGGCGCACCCTCGGCTTCATGTATGCCTTGATCGCGCGGAAGAATATCCTGGGATGCTGCCTGAGCGCCCGCTTCGCGCAGCTCGCCCGCATATCGCGGCTGCCCATCGGCCGCAGTCCTTTCGACCTCGTTGCCTGCGTGTGATGCGGCGCGCGCCCGGCTCGCGGCGCGCAGTTTTTCATATTCTGCATAGAGTATGCTTCCAAATGATTACATTTCCGCAGTTCTCTGCAGATTTCAGTAAACTATCGCTATGCATACCACGTTTTGTCGAAGGATGGGCGCATATGGCAAAGAAGCGCAGCAACCGGCAGGAAGCGATCCGCGAGATCGTCCGCAACAAGGACGTCCGCACGCAGCGCATGCTCGTCGATGAACTCAAGGCATATGGATTCGATTGCACGCAAGCCACCATCTCGCGCGATATCGCCGATATGGGGCTGCGCAAGCTGCCCGAGGGCGTCTACGTGCTCGCGGAGGACCTGCATCTGCAGCGCATGGTGTCCGAGCTCGTGGTGGAAGTGGTGCGCACGGGCAACCAGGTGCTCGTGAAGGCGCAGCCCGGCACCGCCTCGGGCATCGCCGCCGCCATCGACGCCGCTGAGCTCCCCGCCGTGCTCGGCTCGCTCGCGGGCAACGACACGATTCTCGTCATCACGCGCACGGAGGAGGACGGCGAGCGCTTCGAGAGCCTCATGTCGAAGCTCTGCGGTTCGCGCCGGTAGGGGTCGGGGCCCCTCCGCGGGCGGGTTCTCGCGGGCGCGCGGCTTGCTGCATCTGCATCTTCGTACGAAAACGCCCGGGTACCGCATCGCTGCGATACCCGGGCGTTCGTGAGACATTGGGTGAGACATTGGGGACGGGTTCGTTTGACTCACCGAGTCATTTGAACCCGTCCCTATTGACTCGGTGAGTCATTTGAACCCGTCCCCATTGACTCAGGCGGCGGGTTCGGGATCCGTTGTCGTGGGCGGTGTGGGATCCGTCGTCGTAGGCGGGGTGGGGTCTGTCGTCGCAGGCGGCTCCTCCGGCTCGGGATCCGGCTCGGGCTCGCTCGTTGTGGGGCTCGTCGGGCTTGAGGGCGAGCTCGGTGACGTGGTGGTCGGCGCTTCCTCTTCCTCGGTTTCGGGCGTCTCGGCCGTGGTCGCGCTGCCGCCGGTGAGCGGCTTGCCGTCGACCTCCCAGTACGAGTCGGCGCGGTAGGAGGGCGTGGTGCCGGTGGGGAACTCCTCGCGCTCCACGCCGTCGAGGATGGTGTTGAAGAAGTTGCGCGCGATGGGCTGCGGCAGGTCGCTCGTCGAGGCGGTGCGGCCGCCGATGTAGATCGTGTTCGAGCCGCCGGCCGTGAAGCCCGTCCACACGGCGACGCTGTACTGCGGGGTGTAGCCGCAGAACCACAGGTCGCCGTAGTTCTCGGTCGTTCCCGTCTTGCCGGCGAAGGGCTGGTTCACCGAGAGCTGCGCGGTCATGGCGGTGCCGTTGGAGACGACGCCCTCGAGGATGTCGGTCACCACCTCGGCCTCGCCCGTCTCGAGCACGCGCTCGGGCTCGTCCTTATGCTCGTAGATGACCTCGCCGTCGCGGTTCGTGATCTTGGTGATGGCGATGGCGTCGCGGTGCATGCCGCCGGAGGCGAACGTCGAGAACGCCTCGGCCATCTGCAGGGTGGAGAGCTCCTCCGTGCCCAGCGTGAGCGAGGAGTTGGGATCCATGTCGTTATCGATGCCGAGTTCGTGGCACATGTCGATGACGTTCTGGACGCCCACGGCCTTCGCGATCTGCACGTAGCCCGTGTTCGATGAGAGCTCCGTGGCGCGAGCGAGCGAGATGTAGCCGTACTGGGCGTTGCCGATGTTCTGCACGGTGTACGTGCCGTCGTCGAAGGTCTGCGGCGAGTTGCAGTTGATGATGATGTTGGGGTTCATGCCCTCGTGGATGGCCGTGGCGAGCGTGAACGCCTTGAAGGAGGAGCCCGTCTGGCGCTGGGTGATCGCGTGGTTGGTGTGCTCGCTGTCGGCGTAGTAGTCGCGTCCGCCCACCATGCCCACGATGGCGCCGGTCTTGTTGTCGATGACGGTCATGCCGGCCTGGAGGTTCTCGACGCCCACCGCGTCGAGCTGGTCGATCACCGCCGCCTCGGCGGCCGCCTGGACATCGGGCTTGATGGTCGTCTGCACCGTGAGGCCGCCCGAGAAGATCTGGTTGTAGTCGAACTCGTTGGAGAGCAGGTTGCGCACGTAGTCGACGAAGTACGGGTAGTTGTAGATGTCGACGCCCGTGCCGGAGGTCTCGGAGAGGTTGAGCACGATGGGCTCGGCCTGGGCGGCGTCATGCTCCTCCTGGGTGATGTAGCCGTTCGAGAGCATGCGGTCGAGCACCGTGTTGCGGCGGCTCAGGGCGTAGTCGGGGTTGACGGTGGGGTCGTACTGCGACGGGGCGTTCGGCAGGCCCACGAGCAGCGCCGCCTCGGCGAGGGTGAGGTCCTTGGCGCTCTTGGAGAAGTAGACGTTCGAGGCCGCCTCGATGCCGTAGGCGCCGTGGCCGTAGTAGATGACGTTGAGGTACATGTTGAGGATCTCGTCTTTGGAGTAGATCTCCTCCATCTTCACGGCGAGGTAGATCTCGCGCACCTTGCGCTCGAGCGTGACATCGAACTGCTCGTCCGAGAGGATCGTGTTGCGCACGAGCTGCTGGGTGATGGTCGAGGCGCCCTCGGAGCCGCCGGTGAGCTGCACCGCGACGGCGCGCAGGATGCCCACCGGGTCGAAGCCGCCGTGCTCGTAGTAGCGCTCGTCCTCGGTGGCGACCGTGCCGTCGACGACGTACTTCGAGATCTGGTCGAGGCTGACCGTCGTGCGGTTCTGCGTGTAGAAGCTCGCGATCTTGTTGCCGTCGGCGTCCAAGATCGTCGTGGGCTCGCTCGAAAGGTACAGGTCCGTATCGGTGTAGTCGGGAAGGTCCTGGAGCCAGGTATCCACGACGCCGATCATGCCGACACCGAAGGCGACGCCCGCGAGGAGCATGAAGCCGAAGAACGAACCGATGATGATGGGCGCAATGTGCGTTTTCGCGCGGAACCGGCGTTGCCGCTGGCGAGGACCCATATCGACCTCCTGAAGGTTTCGACGCCGCGCATCGCGGCGGGGCGCCGCGGGCGGATGCTCGTCATACATACACTTCACCACATTACCGCAACAACGCCGCCCGAGGTCTTGGGTATGCTTATCGAAGGCAAATTTCAGACCGATTGCATACCGTTGGCGGGCTTTGACGGGTGCGCGGCCGCAAGCGCCCCTCGGCGAGGCGTCCGGGGCGCCGATCGAAAGGTGGGACATGGAGCACGGGTTCACGGGCGCAGCGGAGCGCGCCGCCGTCCCGGGGGCGGGCGCAGGGGAGCGCCGGCAGGCCGGTCGGCACCTGCGCCGCGCGCCGCGCCCGGCAGATCCCATCGCGGTGCTCGCCGTGGGCCTCGCCGTGCTGCTCGCGCTCGCGCTCATCCCCATGGTCGCCATCTCGCGCTACGACCACAGCTACGCCGACGACTGGCACTACGGCGTGGACGCGCACGCCGCGCTCGAGGCGGGCGAGGGGCTCCCTGGCGCGGTCGCGGCCGCCGTCACCGAGGCGGCGGACACCTATAGCTCGTGGCAGGGGACGTACTCGGCCATCGTGCTCATGGCGCTGCAGCCCGGGGTCTTCGGCGAGGGGCTCTACGGGCTCGGCGCGGTGGGCATCATCGCGGCGCTCGTGCTCGCCACGGGCTACGCCGCCTCGGTCGTCGTGCGCGACGTGTGCGGCGCGGGGCGCGCGGAGTGGCTCTGCGTGACCTGCGCGGCGCTGCTGCTGCAGACGCAGCTGCTGCCGAGTCCCGTCGAGGGCTTCTGGTGGTACAACTCCGCCATCTACTACATCTTCTATCATGCGCTTCTGCTCGCGGGCGCCGGTCTTTCCGTGCGCCTCCTGCGCGGGCGGACGCGCCGCGGCGCGCTCACGGGGCCGGGAATGGCGGCGCGGTGCGCGGCGCTCGTGCTCCTCGCCTTCGTGATCGGCGGCGGGAACTACGTGACCGGGCTCGTGGCGGTGGTCGCGCTCGCGGGGGCCGTCGTGGCGGCGCTCGCGCGCGGCAGGCGCTCCGCGTGGCTCCTGGTTCCGGCGCTCGCGGTGCTCGCCGTGGGGTTCGCCTGCTCCATGGCTGCCCCCGGCAACGTCGAGCGCCAGCTGAGCCAGTTCCCGGGCGACAACCTCGGCGTGGTGCTCACGCTCGTGCGCAGCGCTCTCGCGGGCTTCGAGTACGCGCTGCTGTGGACGAACGGCTTCATGGTGCTCGCGCTCGCGCTGCTGCTGCCGGTGTTCGCGCGCATCGCCCGGCGGTCGCGCTGCTCGTTCGCCCTGCCCGGGGTACCCGTGGTCGCGCTCGCGCTGCTCTTCATGGCGAGTTTCGCGCCGACGTTCTTCTCCATGGGCACCGTGGGGCCGGGGCGCGTTCAGAACATCCGCTATGACTTCTTCGTGGCGGCGGTGCTGCTGTGCGCGGGCTGGCTCACCGGCTGGGTGGTGCGGCGCCTGGAGCGGCGGGAGGCGTGTCGGGAAGGGGACGGCGCGACGGCCGCCGGCGCGCGCCCGTTCCCGCGCCGCCGCGCGCTCGCTGCGTACCTCGGCTGCTGCATGCTCGCGCTCGTCATGGCGGTCGCATCGCTCGCCGTCGACGAGCGGCACCGCGACGACCTCGTGTCCATCTCGGCGGCGACCTCGCTCATCTCGGGCGAGGCGCGGGAGTACGACGAGCAGGTGCGGGCGCGCCTCGCGTACCTCGAGGAGAGCGAGGAGGGCTCCGTCGACGTGGCGTACTACACCGCCGCGCCGAAGGTGCTCTTCATGGGCGACATCCGCGACAACATGGATAACTACATCAACTACCGCCTCGCCCAGTGGTACGGGAAGGAGAGCATCATCGGCTACCACGCCGTGCTCTCGTAAGGTGCCGCCGCCCATGCGGCCATCCCGGCGCGCGGGGGAGCGGGCGCATCCAATGCCTCGACCCCGCCCCACGGACGCCGCATCTAGGCTACACTAGAACCATCTGTGACCAGAGCACCGCCCGTCGGGCGAGGGTGCTAGAGATACCAGGAGGGTGAGCTATGCTCCCAGTCGATGAACAGATGCGCATCATCACGTCCGGCACCGCGCAGATCGTCCCGGAGGAGGGGCTGCGCAAGAAGCTCGAGCGCGGTGTGCCGCTCAACATCAAGCTCGGCGTCGACCCCACGAGCCCGGACCTGCACCTGGGGCACGCGGTGCCGCTGCGCAAGATGCGCCAGTTCCAGGACCTCGGCCACAAGGTGACGCTCATCATCGGCAACGGCACGGCGCTCATCGGCGACCCGTCGGGCAAGAACTCCACGCGCCCGCAGCTCAGCTCCGAGCAGATCGAGGCGAACGCCGAGACCTACGTCTCCCAGGCCATGAAGATCTTGGACCCGGAGAAGACCACCATCGTGCACAACGCCGACTGGATCCTCTCGCTCGACCTGAAGGGCTTGCTCGAGCTCTGCAGCAAGTTCACCGTCGCGCGCATCCTGGAGCGCGACGACTTCACCAAGCGCTACCAGAGCCAGACGCCCATCGCGCTCCACGAGTTCCTCTACCCCGTTATGCAGGCCTATGACTCCACGGTCATCAAGGCCGATGTGGAGATGGGCGGCACCGACCAGCTCTTCAACCTGCTCGCCGGCCGCGAGCTCATGGAGAAGATGGGCATGGAGCCGCAGGTGGCGCTCACCATGCCGCTGCTCGAGGGCACGGACGGCGTGCGCAAGATGAGCAAGTCCTACGGCAACTACGTGGGCCTCACCGACGCGCCGGCGGACGCCTTCGGCAAGATCATGTCCATCCCGGACGAGATGATCGGCAAGTACTACCGCCTGGCCTCGACCCTTTCCGTGGACGAGGTGGACGCGATCGACGCGGCGCTGGCCGACGGCTCGGCCGACCCGTACGAGCTCAAGCGCGCGCTCGCGGTGAACATCGTGGACGCCTACCACGGTGCCGGCGCGGGCGAGGAGGCGAAGGCCGCGTTCGACCGCGTGTTCAAGCAGGACGAGCTGCCCGAGGACATCGCCGAGGTGCACGTGGACCTCACGCCGAACGCCGAGGGCCTCGTGTACCTCGCCGGCGTGCTCAAGGAGGCCGGGCTCGCCCCGAGCGCGGGCGAGGCGCGCCGCCTCATCGACGGCGGCGGCGTGAAGATCGACCAGCAGCCCGTGGCGCCGAAGAGCTACAACGTCGACCCCGCGCTGCTCCATGCGGGCACGGTGCTGCAGGTGGGGAAGCGCAAGTTCGCGCGCCTGGCCTAGCGGCGTGGCGGGCCGCGTGCTGGCGAGGATCGAGAAGGGTGTCTGAGATGTCGGAGGCTGCGATGGGGGATTCCGCGGTGCGGCTGTGCGTGGTGGTGCCGTGCTACAACGAGGAGGAGGTGCTGCCCGAGACCGCGCGGCGGCTCGCGGCGAAGCTCTCGAGCCTGGTGGAGCGGGGCGCCATCGCGCCGAGCAGCCGCGTGCTCTTCGTGAACGATGGCAGCCGCGACGCGACCTGGGCGCTCATCAAGGAGCTCCACGCGGACCCGGTGCGCCTGGGCGTCGAGGGCGATGCCCCGTGGTTCGAGGGCATCTCTTTCGCGCATAACGAGGGGCACCAGAACGCGCTCTACGCCGGGCTCATGCGCGCGCTCGACGAGGGCTTCGACTGCGCCATCTCGCTCGACGCGGACCTGCAGGACGACATCGACGCCATGGACGAGATGCTCGAGAAGCACCGCGCCGGGGCGGAGATCGTCTACGGCGTGCGCAGCAGCCGCGGCACGGACACGGCGTTCAAGCGCGGCACGGCCGAGGCGTTCTACGGCTTCATGCGCTGGCTCGGCGTGGAGCTCGTTTCGGATTCCGCCGACTACCGCCTCATGGGGCGGCGCGCGCTCGCGGCGCTCTCGGGCTACCGCGAGGTGAACCTCTTTTTGCGCGGGATCGTGCCGGCGCTCGGGTTCACGACGGACAAGGTGTACTACGTGCGCGGGGAGCGCTTCGCGGGCGAGTCGAAGTACCCGCTCAAGAAGATGGTCTCCTTCGCGCTCGACGGGATCACGTCGTTCTCGGTGAAGCCCATCCGCTGGGTCACGCTGCTCGGCGGCCTCTCCATCATCGTGGCGCTCGCGATGTTCGTCTACACGCTCGTGAGCCTGGCGCTCGGGCATGTGGTCGAGGGCTGGTCGAGCCTCATGGTCTCCATCTGGCTCGTGGGCGGTCTCATCATGCTCTCGCTCGGCATCGTGGGCGAGTACGTGGGCAAGATCTACCTTGAGACCAAGGCGCGCCCGCGCTACATCGTGGCGGAGGCGACCGACGGCGTGGCGCACGACGGAGAGCTCCGCGCCTGAGCCATTGGGGACGGGTTCAATTGACTCAGCGAGTCATTGGGGA
>CAPI01000021.1 GCA_000333815.1 [Collinsella] massiliensis | reverse complement strand
GAAGAGGGCTTCTGACGTATGTCAGGAGCCCTTTTTGCTATCGGTCGATTGCTGGCTCCGGTATATACTTGCAATGGCAAGTACACCGATATGAGAGCTTTGGAGGGAGGCGCGCATGGCCGAGGCAGGCATCGGCGTCGATATCGTCGAGATTGCACAGATGAGACGCGTGCTCGAGCGGACGCCTTCCTTTGCTCGAAAGATGTTCACCGAGGAGGAGCAGCGTTACTGCGACCAGGCTCCGCGCCGCGCCGCCCACTACGCCGCTCGCTTCGCTGCGCGCGAGGCGGTGCTCAAGGCGCTCGGCACCGGGTTTTCCGAGGGAATCGGGCGGAAGGACGTTTCGGTCTCCCGCGATGATCGAGGCAGGCCCATCGCGGTGCTCCAGGGTAAAGCGCTCCAGATCGCCCAGGATAACGGCATCGTCGAGGTGGCGCTGTCCCTGAGTCTCACGAGCGACCTTGCCGTCGCGAACGCCATGGCCATCACCGAGGAGGCGCGTCCGCAGCCCAAGCAGCAGCGCGAGGACGAACGCGCTCGCGTGGCGCGCTCGTTCCGAGACGCCCGATCGATCCTGGATGAACTCGAGCGCGTGCAGGACGATTCCCTTACCTCGCTTACCGGAGAAACGCTCATAGAGCATGGAGGTTCAGATGAAACCGATTCTGAGCTGTGAGGAAGTTCGACGCCTGGAAGATTGCATTGAGTCGGAGGGAACCTCCAAGGCGACGCTCATGGAGCTCGCCGGCGAGTTCGCGGCTTCGGTGGTCGCCGCCTCCGATCCCAAGCGCGTGCTCATCCTCGTGGGGTTCGGTAATAACGGCGGCGACGGCTGGGTCGCGGCGGACATCCTCGCCAACAAGGGCATCGTGGTCGACGTGGTGAGCCCGGTCGAGCCGGACGAGATTCCCGCAGCGCTCGCGCGCCACGTTGCCCGGCGCACGGCGGGTCGCGATGTGAACATCGTCATCGGCCCCTCGCGCGATGAGCTCGCGGAACTCGTCTCCCGGGCGGATGTCGTGGTCGACGCCATTCTGGGCACCGGCTTCCACGGGAGTCTCCGCCCGCCGTTCTCCATCTGGATTCCCACCGTCAACGAGCTCGCTGCCGAGGTCGTCGCCATCGACGTGCCCTCGGGTCTCGATGCCGAGACGGGCTTGGTCGAGGAGGATGCCATCCGCGCCGCGCGCACGGCTACGATGCTCGCGCCCAAGATCGGCCTGTACAGCGCGGACGGTCCGGATTACACCGGTGAGATTCTCTGCGGCGAGCTCTACGAGCGCCTGGACGAGGTCATCAACGACGTCGACCATGCGGCGGAGATGGTGGAGCCCATCGACCTCATCGATTTCCTCGAGCCGCTGCCCTCGAACATCGATAAGTACTCGCGCGGATCGGTGCTCGTCGTCGCGGGTTCGAGCAGCTATCCCGGCGCCGCGATGATGGCTGCGAAGGCCGCCGCCCGCGCCGGTGCCGGTTACGTCGCAGTCGCCGCTCCCGCCACCTGCGCGAACCTCATCCGCATGGCGCTGCCCTCCGTGCCCGTGATCGACATACCCGCCGACTCGCGCGGGGCGTTCGGCGCGGCGGCGCGGCGCGCGGTGTGCGATGCCGCGAAGAAGTTCTCCTGCGTGCTCTGCGGTCCGGGCATGACCACGGCCGCGGGCTGCATCGACGTGGTATCCGGCCTGCTCCAGCTCGACGTTCCGCTCGTGCTCGACGCCGATGCGCTCAATTGCCTCTCCAAGCTCTCGATCGGTGGTCTCGACGAGACGCCGGAGCTCTACCGTCGCGAGGCGCCGCTCATCCTGACGCCGCACTACCGCGAGCTGTCGCGCTTGGTGGACGAGGAGTCGGTTCGCGACCTGGGAAGCGCCATCGAGGCTGCCCAGCGGCTGCTCTGGGCTGCCGGCTCCGACAACTTCATCATCATCGCTAAGGGCCCGGTCACGGCCGTCGCGGGCGTCGAGAAGGTCCTGCTACCGGTCTCCGGACCGGCGTCGATGGCCACGGCGGGGACGGGCGACGTGCTCTCGGGCATCGTCGCGGGAACCGTCGCGCTCAACCATGCATACGAGGGGCCGTGGGAGCTCTTGTGCTCCTACGCCGTCTCGCTCCATTCCTATACCGGCTTCATCGCCGCCGACCGGTACGGCGAGAAGAGCGTCATCGCCACCGACCTGATCGATGTCATCGGCGACGCCATGGCGCTCGCCGCGGAAGAGGCGCTCAAGGGGCTCGACGACGAGCCCGCCACGACCGTGAAGGGGGCGTGAGCGGCATGCCCATGGAGAAGGTGCCCGAGACGCGCTGGGCGTGGGTCGAGATCGACCGCGGCGCGCTGCGCAGGAACGTGCGGGCGTTCAGGGGGCTGCTCGGGCCGCGCCAGCGCCTGTGCTGCGTGGTCAAGGCTGACGCCTACGGCCACGGGGCGGCGGAGTGCGCGCGCGTGATGCAGTCCGCCGGGGCGGATATGTTCGCCGTGGCGACGGTCATGGAGGGCGTGCGGCTGCGCGAGAGCGGCGTCACCCTTCCCATCCTGCTGCTGAGCGAGCCGCCGGAGGGCGCGATTCCGCTTTTGCTCGAGCATGAGATCATGCCCACGGTCTACACGATGGAGTTCGCGCTCGCCTATGGCGAGGGAGCCGTGCAGGCCGGCACGGTGGGCAAGTACCACCTCGCCATCGAGACGGGCATGAACCGCATCGGCGTGCACTACACCGAGGCGCTCGAGTTCCGTCGCAGCATCGATTTCCATCGCGGGCTGGCATGCGACGGCGTGTTCACGCATTTCGCCACCGCCGACGACGTGGACGGTTGGGACTACCGGCTGCAGTGCAAGCGCTTCGACGAGGCGGTCCGCGCCATGCAGGACGCCGGCCTCGCGTGCGGCACGGTGCACTGCGACAACACGCCCGCGACCATGCTCGACACCACCACGCGTTACGACATGGTGCGCGTGGGCATCGGCCTGTACGGCCTGCAGCCGTGCGAGGCGGCCGCGGCGCGCATGCCGCTCGAGCCGGTCATGAGCGTGCGGGCGCGCATCACGCGCACGACGCATCCGGCCATGGGCGAGGGCGTGAGCTACGGCTTCACGTACCGCGTCCCACGCACCGCCGTCCAGGTCTGCACGATTCCCCTGGGATATGCGGACGGCCTCTCGCGCACGCTCTCCAACCGGATGGACGTGCTCTATCGCGGCGAGCGCGCGCATCAGGTGGGCAACATCTGCATGGACCAGTGCATGTTCGCCATCCAGCAGACCCCGATCCACCAGATCCCGGAAGCTGAGCACGGCGACATGGTGACCATCATCGGCCGCGACGGCGACGCGGAGATCACCATGGACGAGATGGCACGGCTGCGCGGCACCATCAACTACGAGGTCGCGTGCGATTTCGGCATGCGGCTGGAGAAGGTGTACCTCTAGGCTGCGCCGGCGCGGCCGCCCCGAACCACAGGTCTCGACGCCAGGGCGCCCATGCCGTGGCGGGAAGCGAAGCGAGGAATCCACGATGGGCATCATGCATATTCCCGGGCACACGCACCAGAAACCGCGTGAGGTGTCGCTGGAGGAGATTCGCGCCGTGATGGGCGATTGCCGCCTGTGCGAGCTTTGCCAGACGCGCACGAACATCGTGTTCGGCGTGGGCAACCCCCATGCCCGCGTCATGTTCGTGGGCGAGGCGCCGGGGCGCAACGAAGACCTCCAGGGTGAGCCGTTCGTGGGGCGCGCCGGCGAGAACCTCAATGCGATCCTCTCGCTCGCCGGCCTCACGCGCGAGGAGATCTACATCGCGAACGTGCTGAAATGCCGCCCGCCGGGAAACCGCGATCCCAAGCCTGACGAGGTCCTGGCCTGCTCGCCGTTCCTGCGCGAGCAGATCCGCAGCATCTGGCCGGACGTGATCGTGACGCTCGGCAACCCTGCCACGCATTTCGTGCTCAAGACCGAGACGGGCATCACCCGCCTGCGCGGGCGCTTCCATCAGACGGGTCATTTCACCGTCATGCCCACGTTCCACCCGGCCGCGGCGCTGCGCAACCCCGCCTGGCAGGAGCTGCTCGAGGCGGACTTCCGCATGCTCGGCGACTGGCTCGCGCGCCATCCGGCCTGCGCCGGGGCACCCGTGCAGGGCGATGCCGCGAGTGCGGCGCCGAGTTCGGCGGATTTCCCGCTCCCTTCGATTGAGGAGCCGCGATGACGCTGCGCAGGGAGGGTTCGCGCCGGTATCTCAGCGCGTCGCAGGAAGATACCGAGCGCTTCGGCGAGCTCGTGGCGCCCCTGCTCGCGGACGGCGACGTGCTCGTGCTCACGGGCGGCCTCGGCGTGGGGAAGACGCATTTCACCAAGGGCGTGGCGCGCGGCTTGGGCGACGCGCACCCGGTGGCGAGCCCCACGTTCGCGCTCATGGCCGTGCACGACGGCGGCCGGATCCCGCTCTTCCACTTCGACCTGTACCGTCTGGAGCATGCCTACGAGCTCGAGGACACGGGCATCTTCGACGTGCTCGGATACGAGGGCGCGTGCCTGCTGGAATGGGGCGAGCAGTTCCAGGACGAGCTGACGGATGAGTTTTTGGGCGTCGTGATTGCGCGGACGGGCGAGTCGACGCGTGCCATCTCGCTGGAGGCGCACGGCCGGCGCGCGGAGGAGCTCGCGGAGGCGATCGACGCGGCGGTTGGCGCGGCTGTGGGCGCGTAGCGCGTCGCGCGGGCGAGTTTCTTGAGCGGTGTGGGCAAAAATTGGTGCTGGAATTCAGATATGCACGATTCCAGCCTCCGAGAAGGCCCGCGCGCGGCGAAATCGTGCAACCCGCGAGCGCTTCGAGCGACAAAACCGCAGGATTGCTTCGAGTGAAGCGCGTCGCGACTGGCGACGAGCGCCGATTGGGCGACGCGAATCGTGCATATCTGAATTTTTCCACCACAAAAGGACGCGAGAGATGAAAAACTGGGCCGAGACACACACCATTGCCGCGATTGACACGTCGACGGACATGCTCGCGTGTTCGATCGCACGGGTCGGTGGCGCGGAGAGCGGCGTCGAGGTGCTCGCCACGGGCGACCATCTGTGCCGGCGGCACGCGAACGTCGAGCTCATCAAGACGCTAGACGCCGCGCTCGCCGAGGCGGGGGTCGCGCGCGAGGACGTGGACGCGTACCTCGTCGGCCGCGGACCGGGCTCGTTCACGGGGGTGCGCATCGGCATCTCGACGGCGAAGGGCTTGGCGCGCGGCGCGAACGTGCCGCTCTATGGCGTGTCGACGCTCGACGCGACCGCGTGGACGTCGTGGCGCGGCGGCGTGCGCGGGCTGCTCGGCGTGGCGGCGGATGCGATGCGCGGCGAGGTGTACCCCGCGCTCTACATGCTGGACGAGGAGGGCGCGCACCGGCTCTTCGACCGGGAGCGCGTGGTCAAGGCGGCGCAGGCCGTGGAGGAGTGGGCGGCACGGAACGATGCCGACCAGCTGCAGCTCACGGGCGACGGCCTCGTGCGCTACGGCGACCGCTTCGATGCCGCCGGGCTCACGACGCGCATCGACCGCGCTCTGTGGTGGCCGAGCGGCGAGGGGCTCGCGCTCGCATGGCGCGCGGCGTGCTCGCGCGCGGGAGGCGTGGAGGGCTCGGGCGATCCGGCGCTCGTGCTGCCCATCTACACGCGGCTCTCGGATGCCGAGGAGAACGAGCGCAAGCGCCTGGGGCTCCAGCAGAGCGCGCGCAGCGAGGTGACGGGCGTGGCCGAGGAGCTGGCCGGCCGGCACCTGCAGTTCCGCCCCATGGGGCCTGCGGACGCCGAGGCGGTGGCGCGTCTGGAGCGCGCGTGCTTCGAGGGTGCGGGGCACACCCCGTGGTCTGCCGAGCAGTTCCTAGGGGAATTCAGCGAACCGGTCGTTCCGCGGAGCTGGTGGGTCGCGCATGACGACGGCGAGCTCGTGGGGTTCGCGGGCGGCATGGTCGTCGAGCACGATGTCGAGATCCTCGATGTCGCGGTCGCGGACGGGCACCGGCGCCAGGGCATCGCGCGCAAGCTGCTCTCCCATGTGAGCTACGACGCCCAGATGCTCGGGTGCACGACCGCCTCGCTCGAGGTCGAGGCGGCGAACGAGGGCGCGCGCTCGCTGTACCGCGCACTCGGGTTCGCACAGGCCGGCGTGCGTCCGGGGTACTACGGGCAGGGCGCCGACGCGATCATCATGAAGGCGCAGCTCCCGCTCGTGCTGCCCGTCGACGCGGCCTCGCCCGAGCCGACCGCTGCCGCGCTGCGCGCCTGGCCGCTCGCTGCACCCGTCCGTTCCGACGGGGAGCGCGCGGAGATTGCGCGCCGCAGGCTCGTTCTCGCCATCGAGAGCTCGTGCGACGAGACGGCGGCGGCGATCATCGATTCCGAGGGCGCGCTGCTCGCGAACCAGGTCTCGACGCAAATCGACTTCCACGCGCGCTTCGGCGGCGTCGTGCCCGAGATCGCATCGCGCAAGCACGTCGAGGCCATCGTGGGGGTGATCGACGCCGCGCTCGAGGAGGCAGCCGGCGCGCTCGGCCTTACGGGAGGCGCGCTCGAACCGCGCGAGCTCGCCGCGATCGGCGTCACGCAGGGCCCCGGCCTCGTGGGCGCGCTCGTGGTGGGCGTGGCCTTCGCGAAGGGCCTGGCGTACGCGGCGGACGTGCCGCTCATCCCCGTCAACCACCTCGAGGGGCACCTCTTCGCGAACCTGCTTGCCGAACCCACCCTCAAGCCGCCCTTCATCTTCACGCTCGTTTCCGGCGGGCACACCATGCTCGTGCACGTGCGCGACTGGGGCGACTACCGCGTGCTGGGCGAGACGCTCGACGACGCGGTGGGCGAGGCATTCGACAAGGTGGCGAAGGCGCTCGGCCTGGGGTACCCGGGCGGCCCCATCATCTCCCGCCTGGCCGAGACGGGCAACCCCAAGGCCATCGACTTCCCGCGCGCGCTCAACCGCAAGGGCGACTACCGTTTCTCGCTCTCCGGCCTCAAGACCGCGGTGGTGAACTACATCGAGCAGGAGACGGAGGCGGGCCGCACGATCCACCTGCCCGACCTCGCCGCATCGTTCGAGGCCGCGGTGTTCGACGTGCAGTACAAGAAGGCGTGGGGCGCCCTGCGCGAGACCGGGGCGCGTGAGTACTGCATCGGGGGCGGCGTGGCGGCGAACCCGCACCTGCGCGAGATGATGGTGAAGAAGCTCGGCCGGCAGGGTGTGCGCGTCACGCTGCCGCCGCGCAACGCGTGCACGGACAACGCGGCGATGATCGCCGAGGTCGCACGGCGAAAGCTCGAGCGCGGCGAGTTCGCCTCGCTCGACATCGACGCGGACCCGAACATGACGCTGTAGAGGCAGGTCAGTCTGGGAATGTAAATTTACCCCAGGGGTTATTTGACATCCCCGCAGGGGGCTCCTCACTATACAAGCCCGCCGGGGATGTCAAATATCCCCTGGGGTAAATATACATGCCCGGGACGCCAAAACGCTGGGGTAAATGTTCGCCGGCTCCCTAGAGCTCGATGGTGAGGGTGACAGGGCAGTGGTCGCTGCCGAAGATGTCGGAGCGGATGCCCGCCTCGCGCACCTGGCCGGCGATCGAGTCGCTCACCAGGAAGTAGTCGATGCGCCAGCCTGCGTTGTTCTTGCGGGCATTGAAGCGGTAGCTCCACCAGCTGTAGGCGCCCGTCTCATCGGGGTGGAGCAGGCGGAACGTGTCAGTGAACCCGGCGGCGACGAGTTCGCTGAACTTGCCGCGCTCCTCGTCCGAGAAGCCGGCGTTGCCGCGGTTGCTCTTGGGGTTCTTGAGGTCGATTTCCTCGTGTGCCACGTTGAAGTCGCCGCAGGTGATCACGGGCTTGCCCGTCTCGTCCTCCAGGCCCTTCAGGAACGCGCGGTACGCGTCGTCCCAGGCCATGCGGCACTCGATGCGCGCGAGGCCCTCCTTGGCGTTCGGGGTGTAGACGTCCACGAACCAGAAGCGCTCGAACTCGAGGGCGCACACGCGGCCCTCCGTGGCGGCCTCGGCCACGAGCTGCGCGGCGTCGCCCTCGCCCGCGAAGGGCAGCAAGCTGTCCGCGTGGCGCACGGAGAGGGGCTCGCCGAGCGCCTCGGTGCGCGCGAACACGGCGGTGCCGGAGTAGCCCTTGCGCTCGGCGTAGCTCCACACCTGGGTGTACCCGGGGAGCTCGAGGGAGACCTGGCCGTCCTGGAGCTTCGTCTCCTGCAGGGCGAGGATGTCGGCGTCGAGCTCGCGCGCGATCTCTTCGAAGCTCGGTTCCTTCTTCAGCACGGCGCGCAGGCCGTTCACGTTCCATGAGGCGAACGAATAGGTTTCCATGGTCGCTCCAATGCGCGGGGGTCGGGTGGGCTGCCGCGGCGGCTCCGGGGTGCCCGGGGCGCCGCCCGGCGCGTTCAGACGGGTATCATGATACCGTGCGCGTTTGCGCGGCTTGGCGAGCGAGGGAGGAAGCCATGGCCCATCACGCAGAACCCATCACCGACGCTGCCCGTGCGGCGCAGACGCTCGAGCGCCTGTTCGACGAGCACGAGCACGCCGTCTTCTTCGGCGGCGCGGGCGTGTCCACCGCGAGCGGCATCCCGGATTTCCGCAGCGTCGACGGCTTGTATCGGCAGCACTTCGACTATCCGCCCGAGACGATGCTCTCGCATTCGTTCTACGTCGAGCACCCGGCCGAGTTCTTCCGCTTCTACCGCGAGCGCATGGTGGCGCTCGACGCGCAGCCCAACGCGTGCCACCGGACGCTCGCCGCGCTCGAGCACGCGGGGAAGCTTGACGCCGTGGTGACGCAGAACATCGACGGCCTGCATCAGGCGGCGGGGTCGCAGCGCGTCTGGGAGCTCCACGGCTCGGTGCACCGCAACATCTGCCAGGGCTGCGGGGCGGTCTACGATGCCGCCTGGGTGTGCTCGCGCGAGCACGAGGACGGTCGCGGCGTGCCCGTGTGCCCGGTGTGCGGCGGCACGGTGAAGCCCGATGTGGTGCTCTACGAGGAGCCGCTCGACGAGCGCGTGCTCGAGGGGGCGGTGCGCGCCATCGCCCAGGCCGGCCTGCTCGTGATCGGCGGGACGTCGCTCGTGGTCTACCCGGCGGCGGGGCTCACCCGCTACTTCCAGGGGGACGAGCTCGTCATCGTGAACCGCGACCCCACGCCGCAGGATGCCGCCGCCGACGTGCTCATCTCGTGCGACATCGCCCAGGCGTTCTCGTTCTAAAGGTTGGGGAAGTGATAAAACCCAGACAGGCTGGTTTTTATCATTTTGGCGGAAGGCGGCGCGGCGTTTCGCGTGTGGATACAATAGGGGAACGCGTCTTTTCGAAAGGACTTCCTCATGGCCCAAGACATCAAGGCATGGAGCTGCGGAAAGTACACCCTCACGTTCGATCGCCCGCGCATCATGGGCGTGCTCAACGTCACCCCCGACTCGTTCAGCGACGGCGGCGAGCACTTCGATGCCGATGCGGCGATCGCCCATGGTGTGGCGATGCTCGATGCCGGCGCCGACATCATCGACGTGGGCGGCGAATCGACGCGCCCCGGGTTCCATCCGGTCGATGCGGACGAGGAGGCGCGCCGCGTCCTGCCCGTCGTGCGGGCGCTCGCGCAGAAGGGCGCGATCGTGTCCATCGACACGCGCCACGTGGAGGTCGCGAAGGCGGCCGTGCGCGTGGGCGCGTCGATCGTGAACGACGTGACGGGCTTCACCGACCCCAAGATGGTCGATTTCGTGCAGTCGAGCACCTGCGGCGTGATCATCGTGCACGCGGGCGAGGTGTCCGACCAGCCCACGCACGCCCGCACGGCGGTGCAGCTCGACACCTCCGCCGCGGCCTACATGGCGGAGCGCGCCCGCGAGGCCGAGGAGGAGGCCGCCGCGGCGAAGAGCGGTCGGGGCCAGAGGCGCTCGCGCACGCGCCTGCTGGGCACGCCGAAGCTCTCGGGCGGGTACATGCAGCAGCAGCTCCCGTTCGCCGAGGCCTTCACGGCGGCCCCCGCGCAGGATGGCGCCGAGGCCGAGGGGGAGACGCCTGCCGCCCCGGACGCCCCGGAGGCGGCCGAGGGTGCTGCGGGCGCCGCGTCGCCGATCATGACCGACGAGCTCGCCGCCATGATGAGCCGCGCGTCCCGCCAGGCGCAGGCGTACGTGAGCACCTCGCAGCTGCGCCGGTTCACCCTGCCGGACTCCGCGCCCGTCATGCGCCACATCATGGGCTTCCTGTCCGACCAGGCGCGCGCCCTCATGCGCGCCGGCGTGGCGCGCGAGCGCATCTGCATCGACCCGGGTGCGGGCTTCGGCAAGACGACGAACGAGGACATCATCATCCAGCGCGAGACGGCCAAGATGGCCTCGCTCGGCTACCCGCTGCTGTGCGCGGTCTCGCGCAAGCGCTTCGTGGGCGCGATCTCGGGTGTCGAGGAGGCGGCCGACCGCGACGCCGCGACGTTCGGCGTGTGCCTGGGCGCCATCGAGAACGGCGCGAACATCGTCCGCGTGCACAACGTCGCGGGGTTCGCGCAGTTCCTCAACGGCTTCTGGGCGGTGGCGCGCCCCAACCCGCGCCGCGCCTTCGTGGCGCTCGGCTCCAACAAGGGACAGCGCCTGGACAACATCCGCGCCGCCCGCGACCTCATCGCCGAGATCCCGCTCACCTGCGTCTCGAACTGCTCGCGCATCTACGAGAGCGAGCCGGCCTACGAGACGCGCCAGGCGCCCTTCGCGAACGCGGTCATCGAGATCAAGACCGAGCTCGCGCCGACGGTGCTGCTCGACAAACTGCTTGAGGTCGAGGACAAGCTGGGGAGGAACCGCACGCGCAGCGCCCGCCGCAACGGGCCGCGCGTCATCGACTGCGACCTGCTCTGGATGGACGGCGAGACGCATGGCGGCGACAAGCTGCGCCTGCCGCACCCCAAGCTCGGCGAGCGCGACTTCGTGCTCGTGCCGCTCGAGGACCTCATGCACGACCCGGCGCGCTTCTTCCGCTACGAGGGCGTGCCCGTGCTCGATACCGAGGAGCGCGTGGGCCATGTGGTCGGCGAGCTCGGCTCCATGTAGCGCGGCGCCGTGGGACGGGTTTCGGTGAGGCGCTGCGCGGGCGAGGGACGCGCATGACGCGGGACGAGGCGTTGAGCGTGCTGGGCGTGGAGCCCGGCGCGTCGCGCGCGGAGATAGCCGCCGCGCACCGCGAGCTCGCGCAGATGCTCCACCCCGACAAGTTCGGTGAGAACAAGCGCCTCCGCGCCCGCGCTGAGCAGCAGATGAAGCGCATCAACGAGGCGCGCGACGTGCTGCTGAACGGTGCGGGCGGGGGCTCGGCCGGCTCCGGTTCCCGCGGCCGCGCGGCGTCCGCCCGGGGCGCGGGCGCTCCAGGGAGCTCGCCGGAGGCCATCCGCTTCGAGGCGGAGGCGCGGGCGCACGCGGCCGAGACGGCCCGGCTCGCGGTGGTGGCGCAGCTGCGCACGCTCGTCGAGCGCCGGCGCGCCATGGCGGGCATGGCGGTCGTCGCCGCGGCGGTGACGCTGCTCTTCTCCCGCGCCCGCGGGACGCTCGGCATGCTCGCGGTCTCGGTGGCATCCATGCTCACGGTGTGGGGCATCGTGGACGTGGTCATGCTGTCCGGCCAGGTGTCGGTGCTGCGGAAGCGCAACGCGGAGCTCGTGCGCCTGCGCGATGCGGCGCGGCGTGTGGCGCAGGAGGCCGCGCGGCTCTAGGGCAGGCCCCAGCGTCACAGCAGCCCGGCACGACGCGCGGGGTTTGCAGGCCGCCGGCGCTGCGGCGCCGCGATTCGCCGTTTCAAGGCCGTTTCGATATACTCGCTTCAGACGAAGGCGATGGGGGCGATTGACGATGCCTATGGATTCTCACGATGCGCGGGATGCGGCCACGGGGGCGGTCTCGCCCGAACTCGACGCGATGGTCTGCGATGTGATCGGCTACATGCTCGACGAGCTCGCGGAGGGGCGCGACCCCGGCGTGCTCGCATGCGCCGAGGACGCCGGCCAGGGGCGCATCGAGGCGGCGTTCGCCGAGGACGGCATGGATGCCTGCCTCGAGGCGGCGCAGGCGCTCATCAAGGAGAACGCGCGCGGCAACCGCGACGAGGGGCTCGGCCACATCGAGCGCTACGCCATCGCGTACGCGGGCGCCGTCCGCCTGGAGAGCTGCTACCAGGATGCCGTGCTCGTGAGCTTCTATGAGCGCGGCCTTGTGGACGAGGAAGGCGCTCCGGTGGGCTATTCGGCCTATGTTGCCTACGAGAACGCCGGCGCCGGCGATGAATTTGTATGGAGCGACCCCGCGCCCGCGGGAGAAGAGCCGCCGCTCATCTAGAAATCGTTTACAATTTCTAACGTTTGCGCTAGGAGATGCTCCGAGCTCGGCGCCCTGTCGTCCATCAGCCCATAAGCTTCTCGCCGCGCATTCCACTTGCATCATGTTCGAGCATGTCGGTTCGGGAACCGCCCCGTCTGCGCGCGACTTGTGAGCGCAGCGAATGGAGCGCGCAGACGGGGCGGTTCCCGAACCGGCTTTTACGGTAGAACCAGAGCCAAGGAGCTGCACTATGCGCGTCGAGAATCTGAGAAACATCGCCATCATCGCCCACGTCGACCACGGCAAGACCACGCTCGTGGACAAGCTGCTGCGCGCGACGGACGCCTTCCGCGCGAACCAGCAGGTCGAGGACCGCGTGCTGGACTCCAACGACCAGGAGCGCGAGCGTGGCATCACCATCCTCGCCAAGAACTGCTCGATCGAGTACAAGGGCGTCAAGATTAACATCATCGACACCCCCGGCCACGCCGACTTCGGCGGCGAGGTGGAGCGCGTGCTCAAGATGGCCGACGGGGCGCTGCTGCTCGTGGACGCCTTCGAGGGCCCCATGCCGCAGACGCGCTTCGTGCTGCGCCACGCCATCGACACCGGCCTCAAGATCATGATCGTGCTCAACAAGATCGACCGCCCGGGCGCCGACCCCGACCGCGCCTACAACGACTGCCTCGACCTTATGGCCGACCTCGGCGCCACCGACGAGCAGCTCGACTTCGCCATGGAGCACGTGGTGTACGCGAGCGCGGTGAACGGCTACGCGCGCCTCGACCCGGCGGCCGACGGCGACGACATGTACCCGCTGCTCGACATGATCATCCACGAGATGCCCGCGCCCGAGGTCGACGAGACCGCGCCGCTCGCCATGCAGTGCATGACCATCGACCACTCGAGCTACGTGGGTCGCATCGGCATCGGCCGCGTGTTCTCGGGCACCATCCACGACGGCGACCAGATCCTCGTGGTGAAGAACGACGGTTCGAGCTCCACCGCCACGGTGAAGCAGCTCTACACCTTCGACTACCTCGGCCGCACCGAGTGCACCGAGGTGCAGGCGGGCGACATCGCCGCCGTGGTGGGCATCGACCGCACGGACATCGGCGACGTGTACACCGACCCGGAGCACCCCGTGCACCTCGATCCCATCGAGATCGACCCGCCCACGCTCTCCGTCGTGTTCGAGGCCTCGACCTCGCCGCTCGTCGGCCGCGACGGCGACATCGTGGGCGCGCGCCAGCTCAAGGAGCGCCTGGAGCGCGAGGGCGAGAACAACGTGACCATGCGCATCGAGGAGCTCGAGGACAAGAGCGGCGTGGAGGTTTCCGGCCGCGGCATCCTGCACCTCTCCGTGCTCATGGAGACCATGCGCCGCGAGGGCTACGAGTTCCAGGTGGGCCGCCCGCGCGTGCTCATCAAGACCGACGAGCACGGCAACAAGCTCGAGCCCGTCGAGCAGGCCGTGGTGGAGTGCCCGGATGAGTACTCCGGCAAGGTCATCGAGGTCTTCGGCAACGCTGGCGGCACCATGGTGAGCATGCACGCGGGCAGCACCGTCACGCACCTGGAGTTCCGCATCCCCACGCGCGGCGTCATGGGCCTCAAGAACCGCATCCTGAACGTCTCCCACGGCGAGGCCGTGTTCTACCACACGTTCCTGGAGTACGGCCCCTATGCGGGCGAGCTCGGCGGTCGCAACAACGGCGCCATGATCTCCATGACCACCGAGAAGGCCGTGGCCTACGCGCTCGGCACGCTGCAGGAGCGCGGCCAGCTCTTCGTGGAGCCGGGCACCGAGTGCTATGAGGGCATGATCGTGGGCGAGCGCAGCAAGCCGGGCGACATGGTGGTGAACGTGGCGCGCACGAAGAACCTGGGCAACCAGCGCTCCTCCACCGCCGACATCGCCGTGCAGCTCACGCCGCCGCGCACATTCACGCTCGAGGAGGCGCTCGAGTACATCACCGACGACGAGCTCGTCGAGGTCACGCCGAAGAACATCCGCCTGCGCAAGCGCATCCTGAACGCGACCGACCGCAAGAAGGCGGCCGTGCGCGCGGGCCTCGTGAAAAAGTAGGACACGGGAACAGAGGCGGCGCGGCCGGCGCGCTGCCGTATGCGATAGGGGATGGGCGCTCCACGGGGCGCTCGTCCCTTTTTTTGTTGAGCTGAGGCTGGGCTCGAGCGCGGGCAGGTCTCGCGGGCGGCTACACGTCGATGCGGCGCTGGGCGCGCTTGCGGCGGCTGCGGGCGATGCGGGAGAGCGCCTCGCTGCGGCGCTCCTGCTCGCGGCGCTCCTCGATGTCGGCGAGGGTGCGCTCGCGCCGCTCGGCGAGCGCGTCGGGCGAGCGGCCCGTGCTGCCGCGCCGTGCGGGGGCGCCTCCGCCCTCGGCCGAGCGCCGGCGCCGCGGCACCACGCGGGCGAGGTTGACCTCGGTGGGGGTCTGGATGTTGTAGTGGAGCGACGCCCAGCGCAGCACCATGGCGACGGCGGTGCCGGCCACAAGGGCGATCATGCTGTTCACGCCGAGCGCCTCGACGAGCAGGATGTAGGCGCCGGCGCCGGCGATGGCGCAGATGGCGTAGAAGTTGCTGCGTTGGAAGATGCCTGGGGTCTCCGCGAGGCAGATGTCGCGGAGCATCCCGCCGCCGACGGCCGTGAAGAAGCCCATCATGATGCAGACCGTGGGCTCGAAACCGTAGGCGTGCGCCTTGTCCGCGCCCAGCACGGCGTAGAGGCCCACGGCGAAGATGTCGAGCACCGCGATGAGGCGGTTCTGGTTCTCGATGATCATGGGGAAGACGAACACCACCGTCGCGGCGATGAGCGCGACGGGGATGGCGAGCGGCTGCTTCAGGATGTAGACGTCGCCCACCTGCAGGATGATGTCGCGCAGCAGGCCGCCGCCGAGGCCCACGAGCAGGGCGAGCCACAGCGCGCCCACGTAATCGAGCTTGTGCTGGCGCGCCGAGAGCACGCCCGTGGTCGCGGATACCACGACGACGAACATCTCGATGCCGATGGGGATGGTCGCCGGCTGGGCGAGCGAGCCGCCCGCGCTGGAGGCGGCGGCGATGACGGGGAGCTGTGTGGCGAGCGCTTCGGGCATCTGCGATCCTTTCCAGGGGCGGTGCGGGGCACCGCGCACCAGTATGACAGGGGCCGCGCCATCGCTGCCACATGTGCACATAAAATAGACGTTTGCAATATGGGGGAGATACGGTACAATTTCGTGTGCTAACAACGGAGAGTTGTCCGAGTGGCCGAAGGAGCACGATTGGAAATCGTGTAGGCGTCAAAAGCGTCTCCAGGGTTCAAATCCCTGACTCTCCGCCAGTTGCTTTCCCCGGCGCGCCCTCACCCTGGGCGCGCCGATGCACCCCATGCGGAGGGGTGGCAGAGTGGTTGAATGCGGCGGTCTCGAAAACCGTTTATCCGGTAACCCCGGGTACGAGGGTTCGAATCCCTCCTCCTCCGCCAGCAGATCGTGAAGCCCGTTGCCCGTGCGGCAGCGGGCTTTTTTGCATTTCGGGCGGCTTGCGGCGCCGCGGGGGCGCGCCCTCGTGGAATCGGCGTGGTGATTTCGCTCGAGTGGGCCTTACTGGTATGGCCGGTTGCGCGCGATGCGTCGCGTGCCATCTGGGCGGACGCGGGCGTGCCAGATCGGGGGCAAGGTTCCTGCCAGGCCCGTGCAAGGTTCGCTGGGAAATCTGTCGGGATGGCATGAGATGCTTGCGGTGCATGGAAGGGGCGCGGGGAGCCGCTCCCGCCCGGCGCAGCCCGAGGGGGAGGCGCGACCTGCGGGCATTTGTGAAACTCATGAGGTGGTAGCTGCGCCTTCTTGAGATTCGCCGGGCAAGCGGCTATAGTAGCTGAGTCCTTTCCTGCTTCGGGCGCACCTTCACGACCCGAAGCCGTTTGTCCAGAGGAGGTGACCACATGAAGGCCTATGAACTGCTGTTCTTCGTCAACCCTTCCCTCGACCCCGAGACCCGTCTCGCGGTGATGAAGCGTATCGACAACACGATCGCCGAGGCGAACGGCAAGGTTGACAACGTTGAGGAGTGGGGCAAGCGCAAGCTCGCTTACGAGATCAACAACCTCACCGAAGGTGACTACACCCTCATCAACTTCCATGCAGATTCCGCGTCGATCGCCGAGCTCGATCGCGTTCTCCGCATCACCGATGCGGTGGAGCGCCACATGATCGTCCGTCGTGACGACAAGGAGTAGATCCGTATGGAAGGGGCGCGCCACCATGCGGACGGCCTGGCCGCCGCGCGCGTCCCGAAACATGAGAGGTAGTGAGCACGTATGAGCATCAACCGAGTGAATATCTCCGGCAACCTCACCCGAGACCCGGAACTGCGCATGACGAGCGGCGGCACGCAGGTGCTCTCGTTCGGCGTGGCGGTGAACGACCGTCGCCGCAACCCGCAGACCGGCGAATGGGAGGATTACCCCAACTTCGTGGACTGCACCATGTTCGGCGCGCGCGCGGAGGCGGTGAGCCGCTACCTCAGCAAGGGATCCAAGGTCGCCATCGAGGGCAAGCTGCGCTACAGCTCGTGGGAGCGCGACGGCCAGCGTCGCAGCAAGCTCGAGGTCATCGTCGATGAGATCGAGTTCATGAGCCGCTCCAACCAGGGTGACGGCGGGTATGCCCACGCGCCCCAGCAGGCTTCCCATGGCTACGCGCCGCAGCCCCAGCCCCGACCCCAGGCTCCCGTCCAGACCCCGCCGGCAGCGGATTTCTTCGATCAGGATATCCCGTTCTAGGCGGGCTGGCTTGCACGAACGCACGGAGGCGTGAGCCCCCGTGTCACACGAAAGGTATTTTGACATGGCTAATGATTACTCAGCACGTCAGCCGCGTCGTAAGTACTGCCAGTTCTGCAAGGAGAACACCGAGTACATCGATTACAAGGATACTCAGCTTCTCCGTAAGTACATGACCGACCGCGGCAAGATCAAGCCGCGTCGCGTCACTGGCGCTTGCACGCAACACCAGCATGACATCGCGAACGCCATCAAGCGCGCTCGCGAGATGGCGCTTCTGCCGTATGCGGTTCCCGTGGTTTCCTCCCGCGGCGGCCGCAACCGCGACTAGCAGCCGGCTCTTCGCTTCATGATGACACCCGGCGAGCGACATGACGTGACGGGAACCGACCTGGTTCCGGCCGCCACCCGCCCCGACGGTTCCCGCTCGGGACTGCTCTGGTACGTGGGCGTGGCCGCTTCCGTCGCCATCATGGCGCGCTACCCCATGCTCGGGCTTCCGTGCCTGGCGATGGGGCTGCGGACGCAGGCGGAGCGCTTCGGGCTCAAGGGCTTCGGATGCTCCATCGGCATCGCGTGCGGCGTGCTCGCCGCCTGGTGCCTCGCGTTCGGGCTCGAGAGCATGGTGTACGCCGCCACCCTCACGGGGGTGTGCATCGCCGTTTCCGGCCTCATGTGGAAGCGGCGGGCGAGCGTCCTCGCCATCTCGCTCGTGGTTGTGGCCTGCGCCGCCGTGTCGATGGGAATCGACGCGGTGTCGCTTGCCCGCGCGGGCTACGGGCTCGCCGAGGCGATGTGCGCGATGCTCGCGGAAGCGGCGCGCGCATATACGGGAGGCGGGATCGAGGCCGAGCTCACGCTCACGGCCCTCGAGCCCGTGTTCGAGAGCATCTGGCCGATCGTCTACGTCACCACGGCGCTCGTGAACGTCGGGGCGGCGGGCTTGGGCTCGATGCTGGGCGGCATCTCGCCCGTGCGGCCGGGATCGCGCCCGTCCCCTGCGGATGCGCGCGGGCACATCCCGCAGCCCTCCTCGTTCGACGCGCCCCTGTGGGCGGTGGGGCTCCTCGTCCTCGCGGTGCTCGGCATCGCGGCGTCGACGCTCTCGTTCCCCTCTGCGGGGATCGTCCGGACGGCCTCGTGGACGCTGCTCCTGAGCGTGAGGTACATCTTCACGATCCAGGGGCTCGCCGTCGTCCTCGCGCTTCTCGCGCGCTGGCGCACCGGGTGCTTCCTGCGCGTGGTCGTCATCATGTTCGCGATCTCGCTCGAGACGATGTTCGTCTTGAGCATCATCGGCCTCGTCGACGTGTGGGCCAATTTCCGCAAGCTACCGCGGGATGGCGCGCACGCAGGGGCCCAAGCGTAAATGTGCGCCGCTCCGGCGGCGTGTAGGTTAGGAGATCTCATGAAAGTCATTCTTCTTGGTGAGATCAAGGGCAAGGGTGGCGAGGGCGACATCGTCGATGTCGCTCAGGGCTATGCCGAGAACTACCTCTTCCCGAAGAAGCTCGCCGTTGCGGCGACGAAGGGCGAGCTGAAGCAGCTCGAGCAGCGCCGCAACAACATCGCGAAGCGCGAGGAGAAGCGCCTCGCCGATGCCAACGCGCTCAAGGCGGCGCTCGATGGCCAGCAGGTCACCGTCGACGTCAAGGTGGGCGACGAGGGCATCCTGTTCGGCTCGGTGACCGCCGCCATGGTCGCCGACGCCATCAAGGCCCAGCTCGGCATCGACATCGACCGCAAGCGCGTGGAGCTCGGCAAGCCCATCAAGGTTGCCGGCGCCCACACCGTGCCCGTCTCGCTGTACCGCGACATCCGCGCTGAGGTCGTCGTGCTCGTCGGCGTGACCGCGGAGGAGGCGGCCGAGGAGGCTGCTGAGGAGATCGTCGAGGAGGCCGCCGAGGCGGTTGCCGCCGAGGAGATCATCGAGGAAGTCGTCGAGGAGGCCGTCGAGGCCGCTGAGTAGCGCTTCCGCCCATCTCATCGCATTGAGTGAAGGCCCGTGCCCTCGGGGGTGCGGGCCTTCTTCATGTAAAAATACCCCAGGGGTAATTTGACGTGTAAAAATACCCCTGGGGTGTTTTTACATCTGCCGGGGGCGTGGGGGAGAGCGATGCGCGGCGCGCGAGGCGGTGCAAAGTTAAAGCTCATCTTGAAAGTTATGCTTGACAAATCGAGTGCTGAAGAAATCCACAGGTAGCATGTGGAGTACGTGAAAAACCGTCCCCGTCGGGCGCGCCAAAGCCGTCGCGATGAGCTCCCTGAGCGCATGATGCATAGCCCCGTTTTCCTGCGCAATGAATAAGATAGGAGCAAATACCTGCGGTTTCACGAAATGCACAAATCTATATATCAAGAATACTGGTAAAAGAATCATGCAAAATGAATAGTACCAGTTAAGGCGTGGTGGTGTGGAAAACGAGTACCAGCGGCGGCTTCACATTGTGGAAAGTGTGGAAAACTCCCGTTTACGCAGAAGCGCGGCGCGCGGTTATGAACAGGCGCCTGTGGAAAGAAATTGACCTGCTGCGACCCCTAATCTGGGCATCCTCCGCACGTGGATGCACTAAGATGATGCTCCCAGAGCAAAGTCCCCGCATCCGGCCGGGGCAGGTCGGCGAATGAAAGGAACGCGCGTGACGCCGAACGATTTCGTCCCCGAAGCCATCGATCGCGGTGCGCGCCAGGGCCTTCCCAATAACTCCGAGGCGGAGGCGAACGTCCTCTCCGCCATGCTCCTGTCGCCCGACGTGGTGGACGACGCCATCTCCGAGCTCCGCATCGACGACTTCTATCGTCCCGCGCACCGCGAGCTCTTCAACGTGATGGTCTCCATGAACGAGCGCGGCATCCCCATCGACTCCATCTCGGTGGTGGACCACCTCGCGTCCGAGAACAAGCTCGCCGCCGTGGGCGGGGAGGCCTACATCCTGGAGCTCGTGGGCAACACGATCCCCCTGGCGAACTGGGAGCACCATGCCGAGATCGTCCGGCGCGACTCCCTGCTGCGCGAGCTCATCAAGGCCTCCGACCAGATCAGCCGGCTCGCCTACGACGCCCCGCTCGACGCGAAGGAAGCGGTCGAGCAGGCCGAGGGGCTCATCCTCAAGATCACCGACCGCGAGGTCTCGAACGCCTACCGCACGCTCACCGACTTCATGATCGAGGCCTACGACGAGGCGGCTGAGGTCGCGGCGGCCGGTGGCCAGGCGCACGGCGTCGCCACGGGCTACCCGAGCCTCGACCGCCTGCTGCTGGGCCTGCGCGAGGGCCAGCTCGTCATCCTGGGCGCGCGCCCGGCGGTCGGTAAGACCTCCTTCGCGCTCAACCTCGCGCTCAACGCCGCGGCCGACGGCTACACGGTGGGCTTCTTCTCGCTCGAGATGTCGGGCAAGGAAATCGCCCAGCGCCTCATCTGCGCGCATGCCATGGTTTCCATCTCCGATTTCCGCACCGGCCGCATCGAGCCGGCGCAGTGGGCGAACATCACCGAGGCCACCCAGGAGCTCGCCAAGCTCGACATCCTCATCGACGACACCCCCGGCACCACGGTGACGGAGATTCGCGCGAAGGCGCGCCGCATGCTCCACAACAAGGAGAAGTCGCTCATCATCCTGGACTACCTGCAGCTCGTGAGCCCGCCGGCCGGCCGCCGCGCCGAGAACCGCTCCGTCGAGGTGTCGGAGATGAGCCGCGCCCTCAAGATCTTGGCGAAGGAGCTCGGCGTGCCGGTCATCGCGCTCTCGCAGCTCAGCCGTGCCGTGGAGAGCCGTACCGGCAAGCGCCCGCAGCTCTCCGACCTGCGCGAATCGGGCTCGATTGAGCAGGACGCCGACATCGTGCTCTTCCTCGACCGCTCCTCCGACGAGCAGGAGGCCTCGCGCGACGACCGGCCGGATCTGGGCGTGACGCGCGTGATCGTGGCGAAGAACCGCTCCGGCCCGGTGGGCGACGTGGACCTGGCCTTCGTGCCCGCGTCGACGAAGTTCTACGAGCTCGACGGGATCCACGGGGAAGGGTAGCGCACCGGCAGGGCGTTCCGCGGATCGCCTGCGCGACGCCCGCCGCCCGCCGGCTATGGCAGCCGCCCCGTCACCCGCTATGTATCATTCGCGATCGGGGCGTGGCCGTCGCGCGATGCGGATATAATGGAACCTGTTGTGTTGTGCGCCCGGTGCGCCGGGTACGGGGAGCTCGTTTGGGGGCCTCCCTGCGTGTGAGGAGTAGTTCATGGGCTCGACAGTGCTGGTGGGAACCCAGTGGGGCGACGAGGGCAAGGGCAAGATCTGTGACCTGATCGCCCGCGACTTCGATTGCGTCGTGCGCTACCAGGGCGGCAACAATGCCGGCCATACCATCGTGGTGGGCGACCGCACCTACGGCCTGCACCAGGTGCCCTCGGGCATCATGTACCCGGAGTGCATCTCGGTCATCGGCAACGGCTGCGTGGTGAACCCCAAGGTCCTGCTCGAGGAGATCGACATGTTCGAGGCGGACGGCATCTCCACCGCCAACCTCAAGGTGTCCGGCAACGCGCACATCATCATGCCGTACCACATGGACCTGGACGGCGCCTTCGAGCAGCTGCTCGGCGACCACAATATCGGCACCACGAAGCGCGGCATCGGCCCCTGCTACCAGGACAAGATGGCGCGCATCGGCCTGCGCATGCAGGACATGCTCGACGAGGGCGTGTTCCGCGAGAAGCTCGCCCGCGCGCTCGACCGCGTGAACCCGCAGCTCGAGAAGATCTTCGGCATGCCCACCTACACCGTGGAGCAGATCTGCGCCGAGTACCTTCCCATGGCGGAGCGCCTGCGCCCCTACATCTGCGAGAGCTCGCGCATGCTCAACGACCTCATCGACGAGGGCAAGTCCATCCTGTTCGAGGGCGCGCAGGCCACGCTCCTCGACATCGACCACGGCACGTACCCCTACGTCACGTCCTCCAACTGCACTGCCGGCGGCGCCGTGACCGGCTCCGGCGTGGGCATGAAGCACATCGACCGCGTGCTGGGCATCATGAAGGCCTACATCACACGCGTGGGGTCCGGCCCCATGCCCACGGAGCTCGACTACACCCAGGGCCCGGGTAAGGAGCTCACCGAGGGCGGCCACGAGTACGGCGTCACGACCGGTCGCCGTCGCCGCTGCGGCTGGTTCGACGGCCCCATCGCCAACTACGCCGCGCGCGTGAACGGCCTCACGCACATCGCACTTACCAAGCTCGACGTGCTCTCGGCGTTCGACACCATCCCCGTGTGCGTGGCCTACGACTGCGACGGCGAGCGCTACACCACCGTGCCCGAGCATGAGTGTGCGTTCGCGAGCGCCGTGCCCGTGTACGAGGAGCTGCCGGGCTGGAAGTGCGACATCTCCGCGTGCCGCACGTTCGAGGAGCTGCCGAAGAACGCACAGGACTACGTGGCGCGGCTCGAGGAGCTCGCCCACACGCCCATCGCGTTCGTCTCGGTGGGCCCCGACCGCGAGCAGACCATCAACCGCTCGTGGCACTAGGCGTCCCGCCGCGCGCCGCGGGTCGAGCGAAGGATACGCGTTCCAAGGAGTGAGCATGAGCAAGTTCGCCATCGTGTTGGATAGCGCCGCCGACCTCCCGGCGAGCCTCGTGGAGAAGTACGACCTGCACGTCGTGCCGCTCCATGTGACGTTCGGGACGACGGAGTACTCCGACGGCGTGGACATCCAGATCGGCGAGTTCCTGGACCGGCTCGAGACCGTCTCGGAGCTGCCCATCACCTCGCAGCCCGCGCCGGCCGACTTCATCAACGTCTACAACGCGCTCGCCGACGAGGGCTACACCGAGATCCTCTCGATCCACCTCTCCGCGGCGCTCTCCGGAACCTACGAGTGCGCGCGCACCGTGGCCGCCGCAGTGGCCGAGGAGCGCGGCATCCGCATCGAGGCGATCGACTCGCGCTCGGCGACGGTGGGCCAGGGCGCGATGGTGCTTGAGGCGGCGTGCATCGCGCAGGCCGGTGGCACCATGGACGAGGCCATCGAGCGCGTGAAGAACGTGCGCCGCACGCACAAGATCTACTTCATCCCCGATTCCCTCACCAACCTCGTGAAGGGCGGTCGCGCGAGCAAGTTCCAGGGGCTCGCGACCTCGGTGCTCAACCTGAAGATCGTCGTGTCGCTCACCGAGACGGGTGCCATCGAGGTGCTCCACAAGGCGAAGGGCATGAAGAACGCCGTGAACTACATCGTGAAGCTCATGGCGGAGCGCACGCGCGAGGTCGGCCCCTCGGTGTACTACAAGCTGCACACCAAGGCGTACAAGGCGCTCGAATACATGGACCGCGCGCTCGAGACGGTCGACGCGCCGGTGCGCTTCCTCACGGTGGCGACGATCGGCCCCACGATCGCGACGCACGTGGGCCTGCACGCCGTGGGGCTCTTCACCTACCCCGAGGAGTACCACAACCCCGAGCTCGACGACATCGCCGAGTACCTGACCCCAGAATTCTGATGCATGAGGACGGGCACCCTACGAAGCGGTGCCCGTTTCTGTCGCGCTCGCTAAGGAGGAACCATGACCGAGACCACCCAGACCATCGACATCCTGCTCTTGGGGGGCGGCGGCCGTGAGCACGCGCTCGCGATGAAGCTCGCCGAATCGCCGCGCTGCGGGACGCTCTACATCGCGCCGGGCAACGGCGGCACCGCCCAGGTGGGCGAGAACGTGGCGATCGCCGAGGACGACCCGCAGGCCGTGGCGGACTTCGCGCGCGGCGCGGGCGTGGGCCTCGTGGTCGTGGGGCCGGAGGCGCCGCTCGTGGCGGGCGTCGCGGACGCGGTGCGCGCGGCGGGCATCCCCTGCTTCGGCCCGGGGGCCGCGGGCGCGCAGATGGAGGGCTCGAAGAAGTTCTCCAAGGAGCTCATGGAGCGCGCGGGCATCCCCACGGCGGCGTACGGCTCGTTCACCGACGAGGAGTCCGCGCTCGCGTACGTGCGCGCGCAGGGGGCGCCCATCGTCGTGAAGGCCGACGGCCTCGCGGCGGGCAAGGGCGTCATCGTGGCGGAGACCCTCGAGGAGGCCGAGGAAGCGGTGCGCGAGTGCTTCTCGGGCGCGTTCGGCGCGGCCGGCTCGACGGTGGTCGTGGAGGAGTGCCTCACCGGCCCGGAGTGCTCGCTGCTGGCGTTCACCGACGGCAAGACCGTGCGCCCCATGGCGACGGCGCAGGACCACAAGCGCGCGCTCGAGGGCGATATGGGCCCCAACACGGGCGGCATGGGCGTCTACAGCCCCGTGCCCATCGTGACCGAGGACGAGCTCGCGGCGATGAAGCAGGTCATGGTCGACGCCGTGGCCGAGCTCGCGGCCGAGGGCATCGACTACCGCGGCTGCCTGTACGGCGGCTTCATGCTCACGCCGGAGGGGCCGAAGGTGCTCGAGTTCAACGCGCGCTTCGGCGACCCGGAGACGCAGGTCATCCTGCCGCGCCTCGAGAACGACCTGGTGGACGTCATGCTCGCGTGCGCGGAGCAGCGCCTGGACGAGGTCGAGCTCGCGTGGCGCGACGCGTGGGCGGTGGCCGTGGTGCTCACGAGCGCCGGCTACCCGGGCAGCTACGAGAAGGGCAAGGTCATCACCGGGATCGAGGATGCCGAGGCCATGGACGGCGTGACCGTCTACCATGCGGGCACGGCGGTGCGCGAGGACGGCGAGCTCGTGACGAGCGGCGGCCGCGTGCTCGCGGTGACGGCGCTGGGCGAGACGTTCGAGGCCGCCCGGAACCTTGCGTACGAGGCGTGCGAGAAGATCGACTTCGAGGGCAAGACGCTCCGCCACGATATCGGCCTGCGCGCGCTGCGCGGCCGCGAGGCCTGGGCGTAACCGGGCGCTAGAAAGGACGTGCGCATGAGCCGAATGCGCTTCTACCCGGCCCTGTGGGCCTCGAAGGCCACTGCGCTCGCGCTGAAGGCCGCGGGCCGTACCGGCGGCCAGCTCCCGGGCGTGGTGGCCCATGCCATCGACCCGATGTTCCTCGACGATATCGAGAAGCCGGGGCGCGTGGTCTTCCTGTCCGGCACGAACGGCAAGACCACCACGACGAACGTGCTCTCGGATATCCTGCTCGACAACGGCATCCAGCACGTGTCGAACCGCTCGGGTGCGAACATCGTGAACGGCGTCGAGACCACGCTGCTCAAGAACGCCACGCTCACCGGCAGGCAGCGCGTCCCGTTCGCGGTCATGGAGCTCGACGAGGTGTCGTACCGCACGGTCATGCCGTATGTGGCGCCGGACATCTCGGTGGTGACGAACCTCTACGGCGACACGTTCACGCGCAGCGCCGACCCGGCCTACGTCTTCGACATCATGACGAAGTACACCCAGGCCTCGTCCAAGCTCGTGCTCAACGCCGACGACCTCATCAGCTGCCGCATCGCGCCGCAGGCGAGCGACCGCGTCTACTTCTCGATCGCCCACCTTCCGGAGGACACGCCGGGGCCGCAGGGGATCGTCTGCGACCTCACGGCCTGCCCCGAGTGCGGCGGCAAGCTCGAATACGACTGGTGCCACCTGCGCCACCTGGGCCATGCGCACTGCACGCGCTGCGGCTTCACGAACCCCGAGGCCGACTACGTGGTGACGGCCATCGACCACGAGGCCAAGACGTTCACCGTGCAGGAGCGCCGCGCGGCGGGCGCACCGGAGTACCGCTACCCCTTCAGCCTGTACTCCGTCGCGAACATCTACAACCTGCTCACCGTCGTCGTGACGGCCCGCGAGCTGGGGCTCTCGCCCGAGCAGATCGCGGCGTCGCTCGGCCGCGTGAGCCTGCCCTCGGAGCGCTTCGTGGAGCGCACGGCGGGCGGCAAGCGCGTCGTGACCATCGCGGCGAAGGGCGAGAACGCGACGGCGAACTCCGTGGCGTTCGATACGATCCGCAAGGAGCCGGGCACCAAGGCGGTGTTCATCGTCATCTCGGACGCGCATATGGCCGAGGTCCCCGAGGACACGGAGTACACCGGCTGGTACTGGCAGGCGGACTTCGAGTACCTGAACGACCCGGACATCAAGCAAATCGTGCTCTACGGCTGCACGGCGGACGACATCAAGCTCCGTCTGCTCATGGCCGGTATCGACCCGGGCATCATCGAGATCGTGGACGACCCCTCGAAGATCGCCGACGCCATCGACATCGAACATGTGGACGGCGCGTACATCGCACACTGCGTGACCGATGTCGAGATCGCGCACGAGACGGCGGACAAGCTGATCGACCGGATCCGGGAGGTGCGCGATGCGCGATAACACGGCGATCGAGATCTTGTTTCCGGAATACGGCAACCAGGGCGGCGACAACGGCAACGCGATGATCCTGCGCGAGAGCCTGCCCGAGGCGACGTTCATCGAGACGCCCTACGGCGCCACGCCGTACTTCGCGGACCATGAGCCGTCGCTCATCATGATGAACAGCATGCCCGAGATGCAGCAGGAAAACGCCATCAAGGCGCTCATGCCGCACAAGGCGCGCCTCCAGGGGCTCATCGACGCGGGCACGCCCGTGCTCTTCACGGGCATCGCGGGCGAGGTGCTCGCGCGCTCGATCGCGAACCCCGACGGCTCGACCGTCGAGGGGCTGGGCATCCTCGACGCGACGGTGGAGCGCCGGGAGCCGCAGCGCTTCCGCGACGTGAACCTCGGCGTGTTCGACCCCGGCGACGGCAGCGCGCCCATCGAGCTCGTGGGCTACAAGATCCAGTTCACGCAGGTGCGCGGCGACAACAGCCGGGACTATTTCTGCCAGAACGAGATCGGGTTCGGCCTGAACGATGGCACGAAGCTCGAGGGTTTCCGCGTGAAGAACCTCATGGTCACGTGGATGCTCGGGCCCCTGCTGCCGCTCAACCCGGATTTCACGGCGTGGCTGCTGCGCCTCGTGACCGGCGAGGAGGTGCGCCCGGCCTTCGAGGAGGCGTCGCGCGCGTCCTACGAGCGCCGGCTCACGGAGTTCCGCATCCCCGGCGTCGGCATGCACGTGTAGGGAGGCCGGCGCGCCGCGCGCAGGGCTGCACTGGGCGAGATCGAGGGTCGTCGCATTTGCCGTGGCGACCCTCGTTTTGTCGCGATGGCGCCATCCTGTGTATACGCGGTGCGGTTGGCGAGGTCGCGCTCGAGATGCGCTAGACTTCTCGCTTTAGTGTAATGGGGCGCACCCTTCGGGGACGCGCCCGACCTTGTGTGAGCCGGAAGGCGAGCTGATGACTCAGAACACGCGGGAACAGGCCGGGGCGCGCTGTGGGCGCGGCGCGATGGCCGGGGATGGCGCGCGGCATGCCGCGACGGCGGCGCCGACCGTGCCGACCACGTCGCAGGATACCCCGGCGCTTGAGCGCTCCCTGGGCACGAAGCCCGTGCTCCCGCTCTTCTTGCGCTACGCCTCCGTGTCGCTTCTGGGCGTGATCGCGCAGATCGCCATGGTCGTGTCCGAGGGCATCGTGGTGGGCAACGGCATCGGCGGGCACGGGCTCGCCTGCATGAGCATCGTCATGACCTTCGAGATCGTGAACCTCTCGTTTGGCAGCTCGTTCGGCCAGGGCGTGTCCACGGTGTGCGGCAAGCTGCTCGGCGCGGGCGACGTCGAGGGCGCGCGGCGGGCGTTCGGCCAGGGCTTCTGGTTCACGTTCCTCACGGCGCTCGCGGTGGCCACGGTGTTCTTCATCTTCACGCCGGTCATCGTCCCGCACATCGGTGCGACGCCGGACATCCTCGATGACACGATCGTCGCGGTGCGCATCTTCATGGTGGGCTACCCCTTCTGCATCACGGGACAGATGCTCTGCCAGATGCTCCGCCAGGACGAGCGCCCGGGGCTCGCGAGCGCGATCCAGACGGCGGGCTCGGTCGTCGCGGCGACGTGGCTCGTGGTGTCGGTCTTCGTGCTCAAGCTCGGCGTGGCGGGCGCGGCGGCGTACTACGCCATCTCGACGGGGCTGTGGTTTTTGGCGATCATCCCGTTCCTCAAGCGCCCCGCCCAGGCGAGGGGCGACGGCCAGAAGCGCGACCGCGGCCTCCTCGCGCTCCATGAGGGCGGCGTGTTCTCCATCAGGCTGAGCGACATCGCCGTGCGGCCGCGCCTCATGCGCGAGGTATGCGCGTACGGCTGCCCCATCTTCCTCGTGCAGATCTCGAGCGCGATCTATGTCGCGTTCATGAACGGTACGCTCGGCGCCGGCGGCGATTCGGAGGGCGTTGCGTCGTTCGCGGTCATCAACAGCTACTTCATGTACACGCTGAACATCGTGTGCATGGCGCTGGCCTACGCGCTCCAGCCCATCGCGGCGTACAACTGCGGGGCGGGCCATCGCAAGCGGCTCGCGCAGCTCATGGTGGACGCCCTGGTGGTCGAGGTCGTGTGCATCGGGATCCTCTCCACGCTCACGTCCCTAGCGGCGCCGGCGCTCTGCCTGGTGTTCTCGGGTGGCAGCCCAGGCCTCGCGGAGATGAGCGCGGGCCACGTGCGGATCGTGCTCATGCTCTGCGCGCTCGGCTTCTCGAGCCAGATCCTGAGCGCGTACTTCGAGAGCGTGGGAAGCACCGCCCGCGCCGTGGTCTTCGGCGTCATGCGCTACGTGGTGTTCGCCGTCCCGCTCATCGCGCTCATCCATGCGACGGCCGGGGCCGACTACATCTGGTGGGCGCTGCCCATCGCCGACGGCCTCACGTTCATTCCCGTGGTCATCGTCGCCGCGCTGGAGGCGTACCGCCTGATGGGTTGATTGGGGACGTGTTCCAACCAACCCATTTTTTGCGTCGATGGGTTGATCGGGGACGGGTTCCAACCAACCCATTTTGGCGCCGGATTCCCAAATTGGGCGAAACGAGCGGTTTATAGGGGGTGGGCTGAGTAGCTGGCGAAGTCGTAACCTCACTGCCTGCGGTTTCTCCAGTCCGCAACCCCTCGCTACTTCCGGGGGTACCCATAAAGCGCTCGTTTCGCGCCATCTGGGTTCGCGAACCATCCGCTGTGCGAAAAAAGTCGCCCGATGCCGAAGCGCCAAGCGGCCCGAGGGGCCTTAGCGCTCTGGAAAATGGGTTGGTTGGAACACGTCCCCAACCAACCCATTCGGCCGGGTGATTAAGCCTTTCTGCTGAGAGCGTGGAAATTGCTCTGCGCGGGAGGGTATGCCGTATTCTAAAACCTTACATACGCTGCGCGTTCCCCAACGGGGAACCGCGTCCTCGCCCCTGGCTGCGCACCGGGTGGCGGAGCATGAGAAGGGAGTGCCGGATGTCCAAGCCCCTGCGGTTCCACCTTGCCCTGTGGGCGTCCAAGGCGACCGCGTTCGCGCTGAGGGTCGCGCATCGATCCGGTGGTCAGCTTCCCGGCGTCGTGGCGCTGCGCCTCTGCCCCGATTTCCTCTCGTACGTGGGCGTGCCCGCGCATACGGTGTTCGTGACGGGCACGAACGGCAAGACCACCACGACGAACCTCATAGCTGACCTGCTCGGCGCCTGCGGCAAGCAGCCGCTCATCAACCGCGCCGGCGGCAACGTGACGGCGGGCATCGCGAGCACCCTGCTCAAGGATGCCACGATCGGTGGCCGGGCACGACGCGACTACGCCGTGCTCGAGCTCGACGAGCGCTGCGCCAAGCAGGTGTTCTCCCATATCACGCCCGAGCTCATCGTGGTGACGAACCTCTACCGCGATACCTTCACGCGCAACGCGCACGTGGGCTATGTGGCCGACATCCTCTCCAAGAGCCTGCCCGCAGCGTCGAAGCTCGCGCTCAACGCCAATGACCTCATCAGCGGGCGCCTGGCGCCCCAGTGCGGGCAGCGCGTCTACTTCGCCCTCGACGAGCTGCCGGGCGATACCCGCGCGCCCGAGGGCATCGTCAACGACCTCAACGCTTGCCCCGTTTGCGGGGGTCGTCTCGTCTACGACTACTGCCACCTGGGCCATGTGGGGCGCGTTCGGTGCGCGTCCTGCGGTCTCGAGAACCCCCCGGCGGCATACGAGGCGGTCGACGTGGACCCGGAGGCGCAGCTCATCACGGTGCGCGAGAACGCTGTGCCCGGCACGCCGAGCATGCGCTACCACTTCAGCGCCGGTTCGGTGAGCGACCTGTACAACCTGCTCTCCGCCATCACCGCGGCGCGCGAGCTGGGTCTTTCCGCTCAGGAGATCGCGTCGGCGCTCGAAGGGGGCGTGGGCGTCGTGGCATCGCGCTACAGCGAGGTCGTCGCCGGCGGCAAGCGGCTCGTGCGCATCGCATCCAAGGGCGAGAACGGCATGGCCTGCTCGCGCGGGTTCGCCAACATCCGCCGCGAGCCGGGCAGCAAGGCCGTCGTGCTCATGCTCGAAGACTACTACATGGCGAAGGACCCGACATCGACGGAGTTCATCGGCTGGTTCTACGAGACCGATTTCGAGTATCTCGCCGACCCGAGCATCGCGCAGGTGGTCATCACCGGCGTGCGTTCGGAGGACATGATGCTGCGGGCGCTGCTCGCGGGCATCGATCCGGCCAAGATCGCCCGGGCGAAGGACGGCATCGAGGCCGCCCAGGTGGTGGACTGGCAGCACGTGGACGCGGTGTACTATTCCCATGCCATCCATAACGAGCATGTGGCCGAAGAGAGCCGCAACCATCTCGCCCGGCTCATCGAGGGTAAGGAGGCCGCATGATGGCGCGCCCGGTGATCGAGAGCCTGTTCCCTGAGTTCTGCAACCAGGGCGGCGACAACGGCAACATGATGTACCTGCGCGCGAGCTTGCCCGAGGCCGAGGTCATCGAGACCGGCTTCACGGATGAGCCGGCGTTCGCCACGCGCGACGTCGACTTCATCTACCTGGGCTACATGACCGAGGAAGAGCAGGAACTCGTAGCGGCGAAGCTCATGCCGCTGCGCGATCGGCTTATCGAGCTCGCGAATGCCGGCTGCACCATGCTCTTTACGGGCAACGCGGCGGAGCTCTTAGGCGAGGGGATCGCCATGGCGGACGGCCATGTGGTGCAGGGGCTGCGGCTGTTCGATTTCACCTGCGCGCAGGACCTTTCCGACCGCATCGTCGAGGTGTTCCTCGGGCGCTTCGAGGAGGAGCGGGACGCACCCGCGCAGGCGTCCGACGAGGAGAGCGCTGCCGCCCAGGGGGCCCTCGAGATCGTGGGCTACAAGATACAGTTCACCCGCGCGCGGACAGGTGACGGCACGGCGGCGTTCGCCGGCGCGTTGCCGTTCTGCACGGCCGAGGTGGGTTTCGGCCTGAACCGGGAGAGCCGCCTCGAGGGCTTTAGGTACAAGAACCTCTTCGCTACCTGGCTGTGCGGCCCGCTGCTGCCCCTGAACCCGCTATTCACCGAATACCTTATGGCACGCATGGGGCGTCGCTCCGAGGCGGCTTTCCGCAGTGAGGCCCTGGAGGCATACGCCAAGCGGCTCGAGGAGTTCCGGACGCCGGGCATCAAGATGCCCATCTAGCCGCGTATCGCGCATTTGCCCGGTAGGGCATGCGTCTGCAGCGCGCTTCTACGGACACCGGAAACCCAAACGGCGCGAAACGAGCGGTTTGTAGGCACCCTCGGAAGTAGCA
>CAPI01000022.1 GCA_000333815.1 [Collinsella] massiliensis | reverse complement strand
GGAAGCGCGGCGGAATCCTGGACCGCCGGATGGGAGGGGCGATGTACCCGAGGGAGGACAGGGGGAGGATCCTCGCGGACCTCGAGGAGAGCGGGATGCTGCCGGGGGCGTTCGCGAGGTCGAGGCCCGGGTCGCCCTCGGCCTCGACGCTCCGCCGCTGGGCGAGGCAGGCGGAGGAGGGCCTGCTGGAGGTCCCGCGGCGCGAGGTGAGGGGCCGGGCGGAGGGGCGGCCCAGGCACGGGCGCTACCCGGGGGAGACGGTGGCGGAGGCCGTGAGGCTCGTCTCGGGCGGGGCGCGCCCCGCGGACGTCGCCCGCAGGCTCGGCGTCTCGTCCGGCGGGCTGGTGCGGTCGTGGTGCAGGAGGGCCGCCGGGGCGGGTAGAACCCCCTGGAGGGGGGCGGTGCGCATGGGCGGCCCGGCGGAGGACAGGATAGCGGAGCTCGAGGCCGAGCTCGCCGAGGAGAGGATGCGCTGCGCCGCGCTCAGGGAGCTGATGCGCGACCCAAAAGCAGGCGACCCGGCGAGCCTCTCGAACTCGCGGAAGGCAGAGTTAGGCGAGAGATTGAGGAGGGGCTGCGGGTACCGGCTCCGGGACGTGCTGACCCTGTTGAGGATATCGAAGAGCTCATACGAGTACGCCAGGCGCGCGAACGAGGCGAGGGGTGAGCGCTCGGAGCGCACCGCCCGCCGCGTCCGCCGCGCCTGGGAGGCGAGCGGGCGCACCTACGGCTACAGGCGCGTCTGGGCGTCCGTGAGGTCGGGGGCCGACGGCCTCCCGCCGGAGGGGGTCTCCCAGCTCGAGGTGCGCCGGGCGATGCGCGCGGCGGGGATCAGCGGCAGGAGGCCGAGGGCGGGCAGGCCGTGGAGCTCCTACGCGGGCGAGACCGACGACCGCCCGGCGAACGCGCCCAGGGAGCGCGCGGCCGCCCGCCGCGCCGCCGGCGAGGACTTCCGGCTGGCGCACGACTTCTCCGCCCCTGCGCCCGGGGAGCTCGCGGTGACCGACGTCACCGAGTTCTCGATCCCGGCCGGGAAGGTCTACCTCTCGCCCGTCATCGACTGCTTCGACGGGGCGCCGGCGGCGTGGTCGATCTCGCGGCACCCGGACTCCGCGCTCTGCGACGGCTCCCTGCGCGCCTACCTCGACGGCCTGCCCGCGGGGTCGGCGCCGACCGTCCACACCGACGGCGGGGCGACCTACCGCTCGGCGTCCTGGAAGGCGATCGCCGGGGAGCGCGGGGCGGCCAGGTCGATGTCCCGCAAGGCCTGCTGCCAGGACAACGCCCGGGCCGAGGGCTTCTTCGGGACGCTCAAGGAGGAGTTCTTCTACGGCAGGGACTGGTCGGGCGCCTCGCTCGCGGCGTTCGAGGAGGAGCTCGACGGGTACCTCAGGTGGTACGCGACCGGGCGCCTCAAGGCCTTCCGCGAGGGCGGGCGGACGGTGTACGATACGATCGCCGGGCGCAGGGGGCGCCTCGGCTACGCGACGTAGGCGGTCCAAGGTGGCCGCCGCACT
>CAPI01000023.1 GCA_000333815.1 [Collinsella] massiliensis | reverse complement strand
TACTACCTCGCCGACTGCTTCGGCCTGCGCCTGCTCTACCGCCGCGGCTGCTTCCCGAAGTACGACCTGTTCATCGAGCAGACCAAGGACATCTGGGCCGACCTGCTCGACATCCGCAAGAAGTTCGAGCCCAGGGCCGAGGAGCTCGCGAAGAAGTACGCCCTCGCGCCCTACACGATGTTCATCGGCTCCGGCGCGCTCTGGGGCGAGACGATCCTGTTCGCCATGTGCATCCTCGAGGAGATGCAGTGGAAGCGCACCCGCTACATCACCTCCGCGGACTTCTTCCACGGCACGCTCGAGCTCGTGGAGCGGGACGTCCCGGTGTTCCTGTTCAAGGGCGAGGACGAGAGCCGCAAGCTCGACGAGCGCGTCGAGGCCTTCCTCACGAACTTCGCCGACCGCACCAAGGACGAGGACGTCGTGGTGATCGACACCGCCGAGTACGCCATCCCCGGCCTCGACGACGACTTCCGCGTCATCGTCTCGCCGTGGATCCT
>CAPI01000024.1 GCA_000333815.1 [Collinsella] massiliensis | reverse complement strand
GGCGGATTCACACGGTCATTGCACCACTCTCCGACAACATTCGCGCCATCTCCTCCGCCGGCGTCGACCACCCGAGGGTCTTGCGCGGCCTCCCGTTGAGCTGGTCCTGGGCCTCGCGCACCGCCTCGTCGGTGACCAGCGAGAAGTCCGTCCCCTTGGGGAAGAACTGCCTCAGGAGCCCGTTGGTGTTCTCGTTGGTGCCCCGCTGCCAGGGGCTGCGGGGGTCGCAGAAGTAGACCTCGAAGCCCGTGGCCTCGGCGAAGCCCCTCCAGCGGGCCATCTCGACCCCCTGGTCCCAGGTCAGCGTCCGGCGCAGGGCGGCGGGCAGCGAGGCGACCATCTCGGCGAGACGGCCGGCCACGGTCTGCGACGAGTGCTCGGGGAGCCTCGAGACCAGCAGGAAGCGCGCGGAGCGCTCCACGAGCGTGACCAGGCAGGTCGCCCCGTCCGCGCCCACGACGAGGTCGCCCTCCCAGTGGCCCGGCACCGAGCGGTCGTCGGCCTCGGGCGGCCTGAGGGCCAGCTCGGCCCCCTCCACCCACGTCCTGCCCCCGCGCGGCTCGGGCGGCAGCGAGCGGCGCCTCCTCGAGCGTCGGCCGCTGCGAAGCACCAGCTCCACCTCGAGCTCCCCGCGCAGCGAGCCGCGCCCCTGCACGTAGAGGGCCCGGTATATCGTCTCGTGGCTCACCCTCATCTCCTCGTCGTCGGGGAAGTCGCGCCGCAGGCTCGCCGACACCTGCTCGGGGGACCACCTGAGCGCCAGCCGGCGCACGACCTCGGCCCTGAGGCGCGGGAGCCGCTCGAGCCTGCCGGCCCTCGGCCTGGAGGCCCGCTCGCGCGCCCTCCTGCCGGCGTGGCCGGCGTCGTAGCGCCCGTCCGGGCGCGCGTTGCGGGCGAGCTCGCGCGACACGGTCGAGTGGGAGACGCCCAGCTCGCGCGCGATCTCCCTCACGCCGCGCCCGGCGCGCAGCCGGTCGGCGATCAGCGCCCTGCGCTCGTCGTCGAGCCGGGCGCGCGGCGAGCTCCTCGGCGGGAGCGGGGCGGCCTCCACGACGGGCCTCCTCACCGGGCCCCCGATTCGGCCGTGGCGCAGGCGGAGGCCCGCGATCCCGCACCACTCGACGACCGACCTCTTGCCGCACCCCAGCTCCCGTGCGGCGGCCGCCGCGCTCTCCCCGGAGGCGACGAGGGCGACGGCCCTCTCCCTGAACTCACGACTGTACACGGTCCCCACCCTTTCCGGGTGGTGCGATC
>CAPI01000025.1 GCA_000333815.1 [Collinsella] massiliensis | reverse complement strand
TTACCTGCACTGATAATTTGCAATATGGTCGTACCGCCGTTCGGCGGATACCATGTCGGTACGCGGCGCGGTGACCCATCTACCTGCTGGCGCCCCCGCGGGGCCGCCTTCAAAGCGACCTGTCCCGCGCCGCGCACCGGGCCCTCGGGCGGCCGCATGACCTGATAGGAGCCTGAGCGCCGCCGCGTACCCGAACACACCCGCATTGTAGCGCTCCCGCCAGTGCATTGTCTGCCCCGCCCGCAGGGCGCGCACGGTCCACGACGGGGAGGAGACGAGCATGAGGGTCGATCACGGCGACCTGCCCGAGGGGGCGGTCTTCGCGGGGGTGGACACGCACGCCGACGAGCACTGGCTGTGCGTGCTCGACGCGGTCGGGAGGGTGCTGCTCTCCGAGCGGTCCCGGCGGCGCCGGAGGGCTACGACGCGCTCGCGGCGGCGGTCCGCCGCGCCGGGGAGCCGGTGGCGGTCGGCGTCGAGGGGACGGCGACCTACGGGGCGGGGCTGGCGCGCAGGCTCTCCGAGCTCGGGCTGCCGGTCTGGGAGGTCCTGCAGCCGGAGAGGAGGGGGAGGCCGCGCGGGTCGAGGAAGAGCGGCCCCGTCGACGCCGAGCGCGCGGCCCGCAAGGCGCTCTCGGGCGAGGGCCTCTCGGTCCCCAAGTCGCGCGACGGCTGGGTGGAGTCCGCGCGGGCGCTGCTGGCGGCCCGCGACAGGCTGGTGTCGTCGGCGACCGCCGCCGCGAACGCCGCCATCGCCATCGCCAGGTCCGCGCCCGAGGAGGTCGCCGGGCCCCTGAGGGGCATGCGCGCCGACCGCGCGATGCCCGCCGCCCTCGGGATGGCCGAGCCGGACGACCCGGTCGCGGCGTCGGCGCTGCGGGCCGTGAGGGCCCTCGCGGAGAGCTGGCGGGCGTCGCGCGAGGCCGCCGCGCGGCTCCTCGCCGAGATCGAGGGCCTCGTCCGCGGGGGCTGCCCGGCCCTGCTCTCCATGTACGGGTGCGGGGCCGTGAGCGCCGCCCGGCTCGCCGTCGCGGCCGGCGACAACCCCGGCAGGATGGCGTCCGAGGCGGCCTTCGCGGCGCTCTGCGGCGCCTCGCCCGTCGAGGCCTCGAGCGGCAGGACCGTGCGGCACCGCCTCAACCGGGGCGGGGACCGCCGGGCGAACAGCGCGCTCCACCAGATCGCCCGCCACAGGCTCGACCACGACCCGAGGACGCGGGCCTACGCCGCGAGGCGCAGGTCGGAGGGGCTCTCCGACAGGGAGATCATGAGGTGCCTCAAGCGCTACATAGCGCGGGAGGCGTACCGGGCGCTCACGGGCCCGCGGGGCGCCGCGCCGGGCTTCGACCCGGGCGGGCTCGGTTCGGCGAGGAGGGCCGCGGGGATCAGCCAGGAGGCGGCCGGCGCGGCGCTCGGGGTCTCCCGGGGGCTCATCTCGCTAATCGAGCTCGGGAGGGGCGGGAGCCCGTCGATGCGCGAGCGGTACCGCGCCTGGGTCGAGGACGGGTTCCCAATTCCCGCGGATCAGGGTTGACAAACAATAGGAGCGTCGCTTTTGTTGGTG
>CAPI01000026.1 GCA_000333815.1 [Collinsella] massiliensis | reverse complement strand
CGGAGCGGAACCGCGGCCGCCCCTCCCCCGCCGGAACGCCCGCCGCCGTGCGCGCCGCGTCGAGGGCGCGCCCGTAGCCGACCATCCAGCGGTCGCATGCCACCAGGCGCTCCTCCGCCCCCGCCTCGTCGACACACCCCTCGAGCAAGCCTTTCTGCGGACCGTACATGCGCACGGCGCCGCGTGCGCCCACGAGCGGGTTGTCCACATCGGAGAGCACGACGAGCTCGCAGCCTTGGAGCGCCGCGAGCGCGGCGGACAGGTCGACGCGCGCCACATCGCGCAGGCCGGCGAGCCCCGGCGCGATCTCCTCGCCATGCGCGTCGAGCAGCCGGGCGCCGAGCGCCTGGAGGAAGCCCGCCCCGCCGTCGTTCGTGGCCGACCCCCCGATGGCGAAGTACGCGCGCCGCGCCCCGCGCGCCACGGCGTCGAGCAAAAGCTCGCCCACGCCGTACGTCGAGGCATGGAGCGCCGCCTCGTGCGTGCACGGCGAGTACTCGATGCCCGCCGCCTCAGCCATCTCGATGGCCGCGACCGGGCCGTCCGCACCATCCGCTAGCAGGTACGATGCGTCCACCTGCTCATCGAGGGGACCGGCCACGCGCCGGGTGACGATCGCGCCGCCGAGCGCGCGGTGGAGCGCCTCGACGGTGCCCTCGCCGCCGTCCGCCATGGGGAGCGCGGTCACGCGGGCGCCCGGGCAGGCGTGCCGGATGCCCTCCGCCGCCCACGCCTCGACCTCGGCGCTCATGGCCGATCCCTTGAAGGAATCGATCGCGAGCAGCACGCGCGGGGCGGGAGCCGGCGTCGCCGCGCACGGGGCGTCCTCGCAACAGGCCGCGCGCGCACCGGCGCCGTCCCGCAGCGCCGCCGCGCGCTTCGCTTCGTGCGCGTCGCCGTCCGCCCGCGCGCCCGCGCGCAGGTTCGCGAAGAAGTCGCTCAGCACGCCCGCGCACGCATCGGCGAGCACACCCGCGGTCACCGCGAACCGGTGGTTGAGCCGCGCGTCGTCGTGCAGGCGGTAGAGCGAGCCGAGCGCCCCGCCCTTGGGGTCGGCCGCGCCGTACACGCAGCGGTCCACGCGCGCGTTCACCATGAGGCCGGCGCACATGAGGCACGGCTCGAGCGTCACGTAGACCGTGCAGCCCGAAAGCCGCCAGCGACCGAGGGCGCGCGCCGCGGCGGTCATGGCCAGAAACTCCGCGTGCGCCGATGGGTCGTCGTCCAGCTCGCGCCGGTTGTGGGCGCGCGCGATGACCTCGCCCTCGTGCACGACGACCGCACCGATGGGCACCTCGCCCGCCGCTGCCGCCGCCCGCGCCTCCGCGAGCGCCTCGCGCATGAACCGTTCGTCCTGTTCGCCGCGTTCCACCCGCTACCTCTCTCGACGTGTTGCCGCACCTTGGATGATTCGATGCTATCATTACCAGTCACGGAGAGATGGCAGAGCGGTTGAATGCGGCGGTCTTGAAAACCGTTGGGCGCGCGAGCGTTCCGGGGGTTCGAATCCCCCTCTCTCCGCCATCGCCAGAGCATGCGAGCCCCCGACCGGTGCGTCCGGCCGGGGGCTCGTTGTTTGCCGCCGGCCTCGCCGCTGGCCTCGCGGTCGCCGCCGGCGCCGCTGCCGTCATCTTCGCCCGCGCCCGCATCTTCCGCACCCACGCCCACCGCGCCCGCACCGTCCGCGCCCCCCGAGCGCTGCGCTTACATTCTTGACGAAACGTTAATTCGATTGTCACGCGCCCTTTGCGGAGGCCTTACGCCCCCTCGCGATACTAACCGCATGTGTCCGATATCGGCGCATGACGACGGCATCCGCCCACCCGCACGCGGCAGGCGTTCTCCAGCATCCGAAGCCCGATACGGCAGCGGCGCCCAGCGCGACGGGCGCCCGCAGAGCGTCCGCGAACGATTGGAGAACCATGTCAGAAGTCGAGCCCACCCCGCACGCACCCCTCGCCCTCAACCGGCGCAGCTTCCTGAAGCTCGTCATCGCCGCCAGCGGAACCGCGGCCGCCGCGAGCGCGCTGCCCGCCACCGCGAGCGCTGCCGACGCGCCCACCTCGTACCCCCAGAAGTTCACGTTCGCCATCATGAGCGACGTGCACTACCTCTCGCCCGACCTCATCGCGCAGAACGCCGCGTACGAGATCGCCGAGAACTCCGACCGCAAGATGTTCAGCGAGAGCGCCGACATCCTGAACCGCGCCCTCGAGGTCGTGGTCGAGCAGGCGCCCGACATGGTCGTCGTCCCCGGCGACCTCACCAAGGACGGCGAGTACCTCGGCCACGAGCAGGTGCGCGACCTGTTCAGGCAGGCGCAGGAGCAGATCGCCGAGCAGCACGACGGCAAGCAGACGAAGTTCTTCGTCATCAACGGCAACCACGACCTCAACAACCACCACGCGAAGGACTTCGCCCAGGCGGGAGCCGAGGACACCGAGGCGCCGGATGCCCAGCGCACGAGTCCCACGCAGTACAAGGACGAGATCTGGGCGGACTTCGGCTACGCCGAGGCCACGGCGTGCTTCGACCGCAGCGGCACCCGCGACGGAAGCCTCTCCTACGTGGTGCGCCCCTGCCCCGGCCTCACGCTCATCGTGGTGGACTCCTGCAGCTACAACCTGCCGGGCGATGGCACCGGGCTGGCGCAGGAGACGCAGGACGGCATGACGCAAGAGCTCGTGGACTGGGTCTGCGCGCAAGCGAAAGCGGCGCGGGCCGCCGGCGATGTGGTCGTCGCCATGCAGCACCACGGCATCGTCGAGCACTTCGGCTATGAGGATGAAATCTTCGGCGAGTACCTCGTCAACAAGAACCTGAGCTACACGGACGTTGCCGAGCAGTACGCCGACGCCGGCATCTCCGCCATCTTCACCGGGCACATGCACGCGAACGACATCGCCAAGCACACGAGCGCCGCGGGCAACACCATCTACGACATCGAGACCGGCTCGCTCGTGACCTATCCGTCCCACATGCGCCTGGGCTCGTTCGAGTTCGCGCAGACGGGCGATACGCTCGAGTGCACCATGACCGTGGACGACCAGCCGCTCGGCACGGTGGACTTCTCCATCGCGCAGGCCGGCGGGCTGAACGACGTGGCGTCGCAGGACATCACCGAATACGGCAAGAGCCGCACGCTCACCGTGGAGTCCGTCACCACGATGCTCGACGGCTACGTGGTGGACCCGCTGCTCGCGCAGGTGGAGGCTAGTGGCGGGGTGAAGGCGACGATCGCCGGCCTTCTGGGCTGCGACGCCAACGCGCTCGACGGGCAGCTGTGGGCGCTCCTCACGGGCATGCTTCCCACCTCGATCGACGATGCCATCGCTCAGGGTTTCTACATCTCGAAGAAGGTCCTCATCATGCAGGTCGATGTGGCGCTCTTCTACAACGCCGCGTCCGGCCGCATCGAGGCGTGGCAGCTGGCGGAGACCCCGGCCACGGCAAGCGCGCTCGATGTCACCCTCACCCCCGCGGAGGAGGAGCAGATCGTCAACGCGCTCAGTGCGACACCGTCCACCATGGCAGAGGGCGATGAATGCGCGCTGTACATCACCGCGCAGGATTTCTCGGCCTTCATCGACGGGCTCCTTGCCGAGCTTGACCAGAAGATTCTGCTCGACACGGCAAACGGCGGCCAGCAGGCGCTGCGCGACATCGTGAGCGCCCTGGTCAAGAGCCTGCTCGAGAGCCCGGTCAACGATACGTATTCGGTGCTCGGACTCGTCGATTTCGCCTATCAGGATCACCTGCTCGGCAACGAGCAATCTGGTGGCGAGGCGGTATCCTCCGCCATCGCGGGAATCGAGAACGACAACCTGCTCGGCACGCTCGTGGGCACGCAGGTCAACGGGCTGCTCGCGAAAGATTCCGCGTTCATGACGCTGGCCGGTAAGGTCGCGTGCGTCCCGTCCGACCTCATCAAGCAGGAGGGCAGCAACGTGATCGGCGGGCTCGTGGTGGGGCCGCTGCTGCTCGGCAAGGTCGAAACGCTCGCCGACCTCGTCGAGCTGCTCACCGGTTCCATGCTCGGGCTCGACCTGGGCGGCACGGTTGCCGGCCTCGTCCCGAGCATCGAGCTCTTCGGCCAGCCCATCCCCCAGCTCGCCGCCGGCGCGCTCAAGGCGCTCGTCACCGACGAGAACGTCAACGGCGCGAGCGCCGACGAGAGCGACCATCACCTAGTCATGCAGGCCGCGGCGACCATCCCCGAAGAGGAGGCGCCGTCGAAATCCGGTCTGCAGAACACCATCGGCAGCGCTGAGAAGGTCGATACCACCGGCGCCTCCAGCAGCGCAGTGAAGGAGTTCGAGGCCGCGCTCGCCGCCGCGCGGTCGGTGATGAGCGATCCCGATGCTACCGAGGCGGAGATCTCCGCTGCTCAGACGCGCCTCGCGAACGCCATCAAGGCGGTCGAGGAGAGCAAGGCGCATGGTGTCCAGGGCAGCTCCGGATCGAGTGACGGCGGCTCGGGCAACGACGATACCAGCGGAAACGGCAACGGCAACGGTGATGGCAACCTGCTCCAGACGGGCGGCGTGAGCATGACCGCCTCGCTCGCCGCGTTCCTCGCCGGCGGCGGTGCCATCGCCGCGGGCATCAAGGCACGCATGTCCGGCCGTGGGAACCGGGAGTAACGCTGTCCCGGCCGGGCGTACGGCAGTGGCAACGTCGCCGTAGCGTCCGGCCGATCTTTTCGCGCGAACTATCGAACTCCGCGCGATCCCATCTCAACGCATGGGCACCTCGGTATGACATGCCGAGGTGCCCTATTTTTTTCTACCCCTTCATAATCTCTTTTTCGAGTATTGAAAGCTGATACAGTACAGTCAAGCGCACGGCACCCAACCGGGCGCGGGGCGCGGCGGCGAGCCCGCCCGGACAACGAGAGATGGGAGCATCATCATGAGCGGTATCACCAGGCGAAGCGCGCTGAGGCTGTTCGGTTCGACAGCCGCCATCGCGGGGCTCGGCCTCGCCGGATGCAAGAAGGACGAGGCGCAGACAGCCCCGACGAACACAGAGGGGGGGTAGCTGATCCCGAGCCCAAGAGCACCGTCCCCACGGTCGACGACTTTACCGTGAGCGACGTAGACTATGACACGGATGTCGAAAACGGCATTATTCACGCCACGTTCACTATCTCAAGCAGCGCTTCTGTTCCATGTATGGTTACCGCCGACGTTGTGGGATCCTACACCGCCACCGACGAATACGGTGACAAGCAGACGGAACAAACGGGGCTGGGCTTCAAGATTGCACGCGGATCAAATCTGGACAATTCAGCCACCAATGCCCTTGCCCTGATTAACGCTCAGGATGAAGCGGAGCTCGAGCTTTATATAAATATTCCCACCAGATACGATAACGAAATCGGCGAGGATGTCGTGATCGACATCGAGGGCATTGATGTGCAGGTGACCGAGGTCGAAGATGCCACTGATAACGAGTATCTTTTGCCTGACGCCTACGAAATCGACGGCCTTGCCATCTCCACGCCTGAAGTGGGATACGGGTTCCAGGTAACAGGCACCATCACAAACAAGACCGACCATCGTTGGTCAAGCATCGAGATCGGATTTCTCGCAATCGACGCCGACAATAATCCGTACCGCTTCTTCTGGGTCGAGGAGGGATCGGCCTACTCGGGATATGCGACTACCGTATCTGAAGCAGAGTACATTAAGCCGGATTCCAGCGGAGAGCTCGTGTATGGCGAGCAGGATGCCGCCTACCGCTACAACCCCGAAGATAACTACTCAGCCGTTACACTCGATAGCTCGCAGGTCTTTAGCATTGACAAGGTCGCCTCTGTCGAAGTGCAGTACGCCCGCGCTACCTTCGATGATGAGGATGATAGCGACGAATAAGCCGCGCAGCCGCTAAAAATGGTGGCGTAGTTCAGATATGCACGATTCGCCGTGCCGCGCTCGTTGAAATTCGGGCTCGGCGCGGCGTTTTGCGTGGCGCGACCGAGCGAATCCTGGGGTTTTGGCGTCCGTCCGGGGCGGCGCGAGGCGAGGCGCGCGCATCCGTGCCGCCAGAATCGTGCATATCTGAATTCCAGCACCACATTTTGCGCATTCCGCTCAAAAAACGCTCCACACCCGCAGCGAAGCGCCTCGAACAAGTCGCACCGCGTAAGCGTACGGCACGGACGACCCCGCCAGACGCTGCCCACGCACATCGCAGGCTCGACATGGGGCTTCAGCCAGGGCATCTTAAGCAATTCTCCCCTATCTGACCCTACCGTTCGCGCTCTCGGAGCGGGTACAGATATATCGAGCACCCGGCACCTCGCCGAGCGCGCAGCGCGACGTCAGCGTCCGCTCAATCCACGCGAGATGGGAGCATCATGAGCGACATCACCAGGAGAAGCGCACTGAGGCTATTCGGATCCGCAGCCGTGGTCGCGGGGCTCGGCCTTGTCGGTTGCCAGAAGGACGATGGCCAATCCGCTCAAACGGGCACCGATTCCAAGGCCGACGATGCCCCGACACTCGCCGACGTCACGGTAAGCGATGTGACCTTCGACGCCGATGAGGAGAACGACCTCCTAACCGTCACCGTCACCCTCTCGAGCGCCGCCTCCGTACCGTGCCTGGCCAAGGCAGATGCCGCGGCGATCTACACGGACACCGATGAGAACGGCGACGACCGTGAAGAGCGGCTGGAGCTCAGCTGGGATCTCGTGCGCGGCGCCAACGTATACACCACGGATTGCGAGGCTCTGATCGAGGCGGACGGCGCGGCGGAGCTCAAGCTGTACCGGAGCATGCCCACCGTCCACGACGATAAGACCAACAAGGACACCAAGATCGACATCAAGAACATCGACGTGCAGGTCTCCGAGGTCAGCAACGCGCTCGACGCCGTCGATGGCAAGAAGGGCCTCCTGCCGAGCGAGTACAAGCTCGACGATTACGCCGTCGCCGCGACCGAGAAGGGCTACGGTTTCCAGGTGACGGGCACGCTCCAGAACAAGAGCGAGAGCACGTGGAAGGCCGTCGACGTCTACTTCCTTGCGCTCGAGGCGAACGGGAACCCGTACCGCTTCGCATACGGCGATGACGGCAGCACGCGCTTCACCTATGCGGTGGGCGAGAGCGAGGCGAAGGATGTCAAATCCGGCGACAGCGGAGACCTGATCGGCGACGACCAAGGCAGCGAATACGATCCGACCGATCAGGAGAATTCGGTGGTGGAGGATCAGGCGAAGCTGTTCAACATCGATACCATCGACTCCGTCGAGGTGCTCGGCGTGGTCGCCACCTTCGACGACACGAAGGATGACAGCGTGGACGACAAGAAGGACGACGCCGACAGCAAGGATGACGCTGACGACAAGGATGACAGCAAGGAATAAACCGCATCGCCGCAAAAAATGGTGATGGAATTCAGATATGCGCGATTCGCCGCGCCGCGTTCGAGGATTTTCGGACGCGGCGCGGTGTTTTGCGCGGCGCGGCCGGGCAAATCCTGGGGTTTTGCCGCGCGGTCAAACCGCCAAGAGCCGGTGTGCCCCTATCCGAGCCGCCGGAATCGTGCATATCTGAATTCCATCACCACTTTTTGCTCACGCTGCTCAAAAAACGCCCGCGCGCGTGGCAAGCCGCCACGCAAAAGCGCGCGGTGCAGGCAACCCCGCACCGCGCGCTCTCGAAATCACCTCGCCGGCGGCACACGCCCCGGCACATCGGGCAGCCTCAGCAGCCCGTCCTAGCAGATCTTCACGACCCAGCCCTCGGGCCCCTCGATCTCGCCGTCCTGGATGCCGGTGAGCGTCACACGCAGCTTCTGCATGACCGGCCCCACGTGCTCCATGCCGCCCTCGCCGAACGTGATCTCCTCGTCGCCGTTCACGACCTTGCCCACCGGGCTGATGACGGCCGCCGTTCCGCACATGCCGCACTCGACGAAGGCGCCGGACGCGACCTCCTCGAACTTCACCTGACGCTCGACCACCTTCATGCCGAGCATATTCTCGGCCACGTACACGAGCGAGCGGCGCGTGATGGACGGGAGGATGGAATCGGTCGCGCTCTTGGGCACCACGAGCGTGCCGTCCTTGTCCACGAACAGGAAGTTCGCGCCGCCAGACTCCTCCACGTAGGTGTGGGTCTGCGGGTCGAGGTACATGTTGTCGGCGAAGCCCTCGGCGTGCGCCTGGACGCTCGGGTAGAGGGACATCGCGTAGTTGAGGCCGGCCTTGATGGCGCCCGTGCCGTGCGGCGCGGCGCGGTCGTACTCGGGCACCTTCACCGCGACGGGCTTCACGCCGCCAGAGTAGTACGGGCCCACGGGCGTGACGAGGATGCGGAACTGGTACTCGTCCGCCGGCGCGACGCCGATGACCTCGCCCGTCGCGATCATGAGCGGGCGCACGTAGAGCGTGGCGCCCGAGCCGAACGGCGGCACCCAGGCCTCGTTGGCCTTGACGACCATCTTCACGGCCTCGATGAACTTGTCCTCCGGGAAGGGCGGCATCACGATGCGGCGCGCGGAGTCGGCCATGCGCGCGGCGTTGAGGTCGGGGCGGAAGCAGACGATGTCACCGTCCTTGGTGGTGTAGGCCTTGAGCCCCTCGAACACCTCCTGGCAATAGTGGAAGATGCCGGCGCACTCGGACAGCGTGATGGTGTGGTCGGTGGTGAGACCGCCCTCTTCCCAGGCGCCGTCCTTGTAATTGCAGACGTAGCTGTAATCCGTGGGCTGGTAGGCGAAGCCCAGGCTGCCCCAGTCGATGTCCTTCTTCTCTGCTGCCATGATGCGCTCCTTCGATGAGTCGAATTGTATGCACCCGAGGAAGCCCGGGCGCACCGAGCTCCTTCGCGTTGTTCGCATAGCGTATCGACCATTGTACTCCGCCCCGCTAAAGCGACCCGTTAATTCTTTGTTGCAGCAAGCGAGACGGCGCGGGGAAGGTGCCGCCGCGGAGGACCCCCGCCGACCCTTGAGAACCCAAACT
>CAPI01000027.1 GCA_000333815.1 [Collinsella] massiliensis | reverse complement strand
CGGGACCGCCGGCTGCGGAGCGCGGGCGCGGGGTGGACGCGGGGTTTGCGGGGCGCGCGGCGGGAGCACCGGCTGCGGGCGGGCGCGGCACCGCACGGAGCCCCGACATGAAAAAGCGCCCTGTGCACTCGATGGATCCGGGTGCCCGGCAGAGGCTCCTTATGGCTGCTTCCTCCCGGACCTGACCAGATTCGGAACATATCGTCACCCGAACCCATCGAACGCGCAGAGCGTAGTGCCTATGGTACCCGTTGGGTCGCCGCGCGTCGAGGGGCAAATTGCCTCCCGCTGCCAAATCACCACGTCTGTCCCAGCAGGTACGCCCGGATGGCGGCCTCGCCGGCGGCGCGCAGGTTCGCGCGCGCCTCGTCGCGGGACAGCGCCCTATCGAGCGCCATGGGGCGGCGGACGATGGGGAGCACGAGGCCGATCCCGGCCGCGTAGACGTCATCGAGCACATCCGCACGGCCTCCCACCAGCGCGATCGTGGGAACCCCCCGCCGATGCGCCCGCGCCGCCGCCCCCACCGGAGCCTTGCCGTGGGCGGTCTGTTCGTCCATGAAGCCCTCGCCCGTGATGAGGAGGTCGGCCTCGGCGAGCGCCGCATCGAAGCCTATGAGGTCGAGCACGGCCGACGCCCCCGAGGTCATGCGCGCGCCCAGGACGAGGAGCGCCGCGCCCAGGCCGCCCGCCGCGCCGGCGCCCGGCACG
>CAPI01000028.1 GCA_000333815.1 [Collinsella] massiliensis | reverse complement strand
GCCGAGTTGCCCCTGTGCCGGTTACTCGGCTAGCCCCTCATAAAACGTTCGTTTCGCTCACTTTGGGAACGCGGGGCGCCGCGCAGCCCCTCGTGCGCCGCTATCCGGCGGGTGCAGGCGACGCGCGGCGCGAAAAACGCCCGTCCCCGCGCCCACCGCAACACCCGCTACAGCTCGCGGCGCTCGTAGAGCTTGAGCGACACGCCAGCCGACACGCCGAGCGCCACCGCGGCGACTACCACCGCGATGCCGAAGCACGCCGCCACGCCCGCCGGCGTCTCGATGAAGCCGAGCACCTGAGCAATGGTCTCCATGGGGATGGCGCCGCTGTCCAGGATGCCCGTGCCGTTCACGATGAGCATCGGCCCCACGAACAGCAGGATGGTGACCATGGGGATCCATTGGGTGGTCTTGTTCTGGCCGAACCTGAAGTAGATGGGGGTCTCGATGCTCGCGATGAGCGCGCCGAGCGCCATGCAGAACGCCACGGCGAACACCATGCCCTGCACCATGTCGGGGTCGAACGCCAGGATCTCCGAGATGCCCATGGGGAGCTCGACCACCGTCGCCACCGCCATGACCACCGCGCAGATGCCCGACATGAGCAGCATGCCCGCGAGCCCGAGCGTCACGATCACGCCATAGCGCGCGAGCACCACGTCGCGGCGGCCCACCGGCAGCGTGAGCCGGTAGAGCCCCCAGTTGTTCTGCTCGTCGTACGTGGCGGCGGCCATGGTGCCCAGCATGAAGAACATCATGGTGAGGATCGCCGGCGCCGCCACGATGGTGCCCATGCCCATGCTCACGAACACGGCGACGAAGCACCCCACGCCCATGAGCTGCTTGAAGTAGTCCCGGAAGATGGTCATCTCGATGAGGTATGCGCGCTTCATCTATCGCACACCGCCTTTCAGGGTGAGGGTGAGGTAGTCGTCGATGGTCATGCGGTCGACGGGCACGTTCGGGAACCGCTCGCTGAACGCGAAGCGGTCGGGGACGAGCAGGTCGATGCCGTAGTCGTTCTTGCGATAGCGCAGCTCGTGCTCGGGGATGAAGCCGCTCGCCGCGATGCGCTCGAAGTCCGCGACGCGGCAGCGGGCGATGCCCATCTCGTCGGTGATCTCGTCTTTGGCGAGGTCGAAAGTGATGTGCCCCTCGTCGATGCACAGCACGCGGTCGGCGATGCGCTCGAGGTCGCTCGTGATGTGGCTGCTCATGAACACCGCGCGCCCCGGCTCGGCCACGAAGTCGCGGAGGCGGTCGAGCATCTCGTCGCGCGCCATGGGGTCGAGCCCGGCCGTCGCCTCGTCCAGGATGAGCAGCTGCGCGCCGTGGCTGAGCGCGCACGCCAGGCTGAGCTTCATGCCCATTCCGCGCGAGAGCTCCTTCACCTGCTTGGCGCCGTCGAGGTCGAACGCATGGGCGAGGCGGTCGAACGCGCGGGCGTCCCACGAGGTGAAGGCGCGCTCCATCACGCGGGCGACGTCTCGGACGCGCAGGTGCCCGGGCACCGACACGGTGTCGAACACCACGCCGATGCGCTCCTTCAGCGCCGCCGCGCTGCCCCGGGCGAGCTCGCGGGCGTCGCGGCCGAGCATGCGCGCGCTGCCGCCGTCGAGCCCGATGAGCCCGAGCAGCGCCTTGATGGTGGTCGATTTGCCCGCGCCGTTCTTGCCCACGAAACCGACGATCTCGCCCTCGCCCACCGTGAAGCTCACGTCTTGCAGGGAGAATCCCGCGTAGTGCTTGGTCATGTCCCGCGCCTCGATGAGCGCCGGGGTTGCGTCCGCGTTCAGGCTCGCGCCCGCGCTCGCCATCGGGTCGCCCATAGGGTTCATAGATGCCATAGGTGCCGCCACCTTTCATCGTTCATGCTGGTAGGAGGTGTGCGATGTCCGCCGCGCCTACGCGCGGAGCGCTACCCCCCCCTCATGCCCGACGCTCCTCGAGCATGAGGTCGAGCATCTCGGCGAGCTCGCTGTCCGCGAGGCCCATCGCGCGTCCCCGCTCGACCGCCTCCGCGAGCAGCCCTTCGATGCCGCGCAGCTGCTCCTCGCGGATGAGCTCGGCGTTGCCGCCGGCCACGAAGCTGCCCTTTCCCTGCACCGTCTCGATGAAGCCCGCGGCCTCGAGGTCGGCGTAGGCGCGCTTCGTGGTGATGGCGCTCACCCGCAGGCTGTTCGCCAGCACGCGGATGCTGGGGAGCTGCTCGCCCTCCGCAAGCTCACCGGAGAGGATCGCTGCCTTGATCTGGCTCGTGATCTGCTCGTAGATGGGCTTGCTGCTCGCGTTCGAGATGATGATCTCCACACAGGTTCCTTTCCGTACGCCGCCGGGGCGTCCCCCAGCGGCCTGGCGGGCGCGCCTGACGTCCCAGCGCGCCGCTCAGCGAGTATAGTGTATATACTCGATACATACAGTATATATACACTTATGTACAGTGCAAGGGGGTTTAGGCTGTTTTTTGGCGTTTCGCGGCTATGGTTGCGCGACGGACGCGCGCAGGGGCGAGTTGGAGAACGGCCGCACAGCCTCTCGCGAGCCTCCGCCGAACATTCGAGCGCCGAAACTGAGTGGGATTTCGAAATGTCTGAGTAGACCCGCTTGTCGAAGATAGCTTACCTGCGTTTTCTCCGTGAAATAAGGCGGTCTACCCAGCGCATCTAGAATCCCACTCAGTTTCGGCGCTCGAACATGCCGGACACGCCGCAGACCCCCGCAAACGCGCCCCGAAGCACCCCGAAAACCCGCCGCGCTACTGCGCGAACTGGGCGTTGTACAGCTCGGCGTACGCGTTGCCGAGCGCGAGCAGCTCGTCGTGGGTGCCGCGCTCCACGATCACGCCGTCGCGCATCACGAGGATGCAGTCGGCGTTGCGGATGGTGCTCAGGCGGTGCGCCACGATGAAGCTCGTGCGCCCTTCCATGAGCTTGTCGAACGCGCGCTGGACCTGCAGCTCGGTGCGGGTGTCGATGCTCGAGGTCGCCTCGTCGAGCACGAGGATCGCCGGGTCGCAGAGCATGACGCGCGCGATGCACAGCAGTTGCTTCTGCCCCTGGCTGAGCGTGCCGCCGTCCTCGGGGATCACCGTGTCGTAGCCGTCGGGCAGTGCGCGGATGAACGAGTCGGCGTGCGCGCGCTCGGCGGCGGCGATGACCTCCTCGCGCGTGGCGTCGGGCCGGCCGTAGGCGTTGTTGTCGTGCACCGTGCCCTCGAAGAGCCAGCTATCCTGCAGCACCATGCCGAACGCGCGTCGCAGGCTCGGCCGCGTGACCGCGCGCACCGGCTCGCCGTCGATGCGGATCTCGCCCGCGTCCACGTCGTAGAAGCGCAGCAGCAGGTTGATGAGGGTCGTCTTGCCGCAGCCCGTGGGCCCCACGAGCGCGATGCGCATGCCCGGGCGCGCGTGCACGCAGATGTCGCGCAGCAGCGGGCGGTCGGGCACGTAGGAGAAGTCCACGTGGTCGATGTCGACCGCGCCGGCGGGCTTCGCGAGCTCCCGGGCGGTCGGCGCGTCGGGCTCCTCCTCGGCCGCGTCGAGCAGGGCGAAGAGGCGCCGCGCCGAGGCATACGCGGTCTGGATCTGCGTGATGACGCTCGTGACCTCGTTGAACGGCTTCGTGTACTGGTTGGCATAAGAGAGGAACGTCTGCACCTCGCCCACCGTGAGCTGCGCCGGCACGCCGGTGATGACGCCCGCGCACCCGATGATGGCCACCACCGCGTAGATGAGGTTGTTCACGAAGCGCGTGCCGGGGTTCGAGAGCGAGCTCAGGAACTGCGCGCGCTCGCCGGCCGTGTAGAGCTCGCGGTTGATGGCGTCGAAGCCGTCCTGGGCGCGGTCGCCGAACGCGAAGGCGTCGACGAGCTTCTGGTTTCCCACGAGCTCCTCCACATAGCCGCCGAGTTGGCCTTGGATGCGCTGCTGCGCGGAGAAGCTCTTGTTCGAGAACTTCGCGATGGCCGACGCCACGAGCACCGAGAGCGGCGTGACGAGCACCACGACGAGCGCCATGGGCACCGAGATGGAGAGCATGAACACGAGCGTGCCCACGATGGTCACCACGCCGGTGAAGAGCTGGGTGAACCCCTGCAACAGGCCATCGCCCACCTGGTCGACGTCGTTCACCACGCGGCTGATGAGGTCGCCGTGCGGGTGGCTGTCGATGAACGAGAGCGGCATGCGGAAGAGCTTGTCGTTGGCCTCGACGCGCAGGTCGCGCACCGTCTCGTACGAGAGGCGGTTCACGCAGTAGCCCTGGAGCCACTGGAAGGCCGCCGCGCCCACCACCACGAGCGCGAGCTGCTCGACGAGCGGCAGGAGCGCGGCGAAATCGACCCTGCCCGCCGAGACGATGAGGTCGATGCCGCGGCCGATGAGGATGGGCACGTACAGCTGGAGCACCACCGAGATGGTCGCCGCGACGAACGAGACCGTGAAGGAGAACGCGTGCGGGCGCACGTAGCCGAGCAACCGGCGCGTGACCTCCCAGGTGCCGTAGCGCGCGGTGGAGAGCCTAGGCCCGCTGCCGGGCGCCCCGGGGCCGCCCAGGTCGCTGTTGCCGGAAATGCTCGACGCGACGGTCGAGACCGAGCCCACGGACTGATATGGGTTCGCCATCTACGCCACCCCCGTATCGGATGCCTCGACGGAGCCGGTCGCCGGGCACGCGGCGGCCGTCGCTGCCGGCGCTCCCCCGCCCGCGCCGACGGTCGCGAGCGCCTCGCCGTTGGCCAGCTCGAGCTCGCCGTCGTCGGTAACCTCCAGCACCTCGTCGTCGGCGAGGCCGAGCTCCTCGCGCTTGAGCTGCGAGAGGCAGATCTCCTGGTACACCTTGCACGAGCGCAGCAGCTCGTCGTGCGCGCCGAGGCCGACCACCGCGCCGCGGCGCATCACGCAGATGAGGTCCGCGTCGCGCACGGACGAGACGCGCTGCGAGACGATCACCGTGGTGAGGGGCGCCGTCGACGCACCCGGCACGCGCGCGACCCCGCGCAGGCGGATCGCGTGGCGCAGCGCGGCGTCGGTCTTGAAGTCGAGCGCCGAGGCGGAATCGTCCAGGATGAGCACGAGCGGCTCGCCCACAAGCGCGCGGGCGATGGACAGGCGCTGCCGCTGCCCGCCCGAGAAGTTCTTGCCGCCCGCCTCGACCGGGCTGTCGAGCCCCATGGGCAGCTTCTGCACGAAATCCGCCGCCTGTGCGCAGGCGAGCGCGTCCCACAGCTCGTCGTCGGTCGCCGCGGCGTCGCGCCAGCACAGGTTCGAGCGGATCGTGCCCGAGACGAGCGAGGCCTTCTGCGGCACGACGCCCACCACCCGGCGCAGCTGCTTGAGCGGCCAGGCGCGCACGTCGCGGCCGAGCACCTCGACCGCGCCGGCCGTCGCGTCGTAGAGGCGCGGGATAAGCGAGACGAGCGTCGACTTGCCCGAGCCCGTGCCGCCGATGACGCCGAGCGTCTGGCCCGGGCGCAGCGCGAAGTCCGCGCCGTCCACCGCGCGTGCCGCCGAGCCCGGGAACGAGAAGGCGGCATCGCGCATGCGCACGGCGGGGGCGCCCGCGGCGAGGGCGGCCTCCACGTCCACCGGCTGCGCGCCCGCGTCCGAGATGCTCGGCTCGCACTCGAGCACCTCGTTCACGCGCGTGGCCGAGGCGCTCGCCCGCGTGAACACCACCACGAGGTTCGCCACGTAGACGATGGAGAGCAGCGTCTGCGTCATGTAGTTCACGAAGGCCATGACCTCGCCCTGCGAGAGCGCGCCCACGTTCACCTGGATGCCGCCCGCCCAGAGGATCGCGCACACGCCGAGGTTCATGACGAGGAACGTCACCGGGTTGAGCACGCTCGAGAGCTTGCCCACGGCGATGGCGGTCGCCGCCTGGTCGGCCGACGCGGCGCGGAAGCGGTCGCGCTCGTGGCGCTCGCGCACGAAGGCGCGGACGACGCGCTCGCCGGACAGCCCCTCGCGGCAGATGAGGCCGATGCGGTCGAGCTTTCGCTGCATGCCCTGGTAGTACGGCACGCTGCGGGCCATGACCACCCAGAACACGATGCCGATGAGCGGCGTGGAGACGAGGAAGATGAGCCCGAGCTTGAGGTCGATGGCGAGCGCCGCCACCATGGAGCCCACCGCGAGGAACGGCCAGCGGATGAGCTGGCGGATACCGAGGGCGATGGCGAGCTGCACCTGGTTGACATCGTTGGTGATGCGCGTGATGAGCGAGGGCGTGCCGAAGCGGTCGAGCTCCGCATACGAGAGGCGGTTGATGGAGCGGTACAGGTCGCAGCGGATGTCCGTGCCCATGCCCTGCGAGGCGAGCGCGGCCATCTTCTGGCACACGAGCGTGAACGCCATGCCGATCGCGGCCATGATGAGCAGCAGCGCGCCGTAGCGCAGCACGACGGGCAGGTCGTGCGCGCCGACGCCCTCGTCGATCATGCGCGCGATGACGAGGGGCGTGAGCAGGTCGAAGAAGACCTCGAGCAGCTTGCACGCGGGGCCTACGATGAAATACCGGCGGTACGCGCCGGCGAAGCGTCGGAGCAGCTTGAACATGATCGCCTTCAAACGGTCGGGTCGATGCGGGGAATCCGGCGGGTCGCGGGCGGGCGCAGGCGGCGCGGGGCGATGGCCGGTACCAATGTAGAGATGATAGGCCATGGTAGGTCATGCATCTATAACGTAAGCGTTAAAAATGCGGCGGCGGAGGGGCTGCCGGGGATAACGGCGGGCGCGCCGGC
>CAPI01000029.1 GCA_000333815.1 [Collinsella] massiliensis | reverse complement strand
GGGATATAGCGAGATTCACCAATGCGTAAAAGAGCGATAGCGATGTGAATGAGTAGATTCCGTTTTGCCGACTCGCTAACACACAGATCCGTACAGCTGAGCTCGCCTTCCAAACAACGCGCAATACGTTCAAGCACATCGCGGTCGAACATATGATAGATGGCTTTACCACCGTCCTCGCGCGCCATTGAAGCAAGGCAAAGTCGTCGATCGATCTCTGAACCCAGCACTCTGATGCCACGATGCGGCTTTCGTTCAATAACAAGGTTGTATTCAGCAAGGACGCGCTCGACATGCTTCAGGTCTCGCGAAATGCACGCCCGTGAGACATACAGGATCTCCGCAAGACGATCGATGGAAATCCAATCCCCCCGCTGGAGCAAATCATCAAGCAAATAGTTCACGCGCTCTTCTGGAGTGGAAGGTAGCTTGTCTGCAGAGCCATCCTCCTCAAGTGCACGATCAAGCTTCTCATCGTCGAGTACCAAGAGCTCATATCCCGCATCGCGGTACTCGATGCTTGCCACGCCCGCGAGCGCAGCATTTGCATGATGGATGCGACTACGAACAGTGCGCTTGCTCACGCCGAGATAGCGGGAGAGATCGTCAGACGAGATGCCAGCATGGTCGCGCACGAACGTGATGAGGCTTTTGTCGCGTGCGGCCAATTGCACCCTGTCCTCCCTTCGCCCGGCTTCTGCGCTGCATGCTCTGCAAGGTATCCCGACTCGATATATCAATCGTATGAGGGCGCGGAAAGCTTTTCCACAACAAGTCCTTGCCGCACGAGACGGCAAATCCTGCAACTAAATACGGACTTTGGAAATACGCGTCAGAGGATACGCAATCGGGACACTTGTCGCACGAAACTTCAAGCAGAAAATGGCGTTCGACACAGTAAGGCATGTAGATGAAGCGCCAATTTTTGCCTGAACTATCCAGTATGTCGGTCACACTGCACTCGAGGTATACCGTAACTGTTGAGCAGCCGCGCAAGCTCACCGGGTCTCTTCACAAGTGCATAATCGAAGCGAATAACCGCATCGCACACCGCGGTAAGAAGCGCCTCTCGCTGCCGCTCGCGCATCATCTTGCGCACTGCGCCGTGTAATGGCGTTCTCGCCGACACACCTGTAAATCGCTCGTACTTTTCAGCGCCATCGAATTCAAAAACGATGAGGCGGCCATCGGACAATTTCCAGGAACCATCCACCCGAAACGTCCGAGATGCATCGAGCACATTTGGAAGTATGGTCTGAAGATCGGGAACCGCAAACCCCGCCCTGATGATGGCCGCCCGTGCGATAGATTCACCGCCGCTCTCAGCACGGTTATCAGCATATGCAGCGATACGGCGAGCGCCTTCTATACCATGCCTGCCACGACCAAGGCGTTCAAGCACGGCGGCCAAAGCAGCGCGCGTCATCTTCCCCACGCGCAAAGCGCTATCGGCAATAGCCAGCCCCTCGTCAAATGGAGCCGCGAGCAAACAGTCGACGATGGTTTGTTCAAGCGAGGTGACGCGTGTACCCATCACGACACGCGCACCATCGATCCCCACGGGATGCTTAACGACATGGCCGCACCTTCCCGCATGCGACCCGACGGGAACCGCCCGGTGCACGTCGCAGAGCAACTCAAGCGATACCGCAAGACCCCAGATACAAGCAGCGGAGTACGATGAGAACACCCAGTTTGGATATCGACGGGAAAGCGTTCGGAGGATTTGATAGGGCTGTACCTGTCTTTTGAGTCCGTCCCAATATTCCTTTCGTACAAAAAGGCGTGGAAACGGCTCACAAAGCAGCCCCTTCTCTACCCGCTCTCGGCATGCACGCATATCCCGCTGTGTCTTGGGCGCGAAGAGCAGGCCCTCGCCTTCAGCGCACCCGAGCGCTTCATCGATTCGCTTCGATACCGCCTTGCGCATCTTCGCCCCCCCTACGCGTCGCGCGAACGAATGTCGCGTGTGGGGAAACGCTATCAGGCGAATCTGACAGAAATCCCGCTAAACCTTGCACGGGATATATCGCTGCAGCTTATTCGCTACGCTTTTCTAAATGTGGAGATTATAAGAGAGATTTGAGTGCTTAAATTTGACGACCAGGGCGTTAAACAACGCCGGAGCGTGCGCGCCGCGCTCGTCAATAAACATACGTATCCCTGAAAGCCCCGATTTAGAAAACCTCAGGCAAGAATTGGCGCTTGGGACAGTGAGATGCCCCGATAAAACGACATTCCTTGCCTGAAGATTCAGCGTCCCGTGGATCCCGCCTCGTCCACCACGAACGGGGCGAGCACGGCGCGAGCGACGCGCTCGGCCATGGTGTTCACGTTCGCGATGGCGTCATCGCGCGTCTTGCCCTCGAAGTGGTACGGCAGGTACGGCTTGATCGCGTCGTCGATGAGCGCGACGTACTCGTCCGCGCCCTGGCTCGAGAGGTGCGTGCCATCGCCGTCGAAGAGGTCGTTGCGCCCCTCGCTATAACCGTACCAGTCGACGATCCGCACGTTGTCGTACCGATCCGCCGCGCGCTTGAGCGCGTCGTTCGTCGAGGCGACCCACCCCTGTGGGCTCCGCGTGGTCACGAACACCGCGATGCGCTTGTCGCCCACGAGCTTCATGAGGCTGTCGACGGCATCGTCCGTGACGTTGCCGTTCGTGCCGAGCGCGAACACCACCACGCGCCCCGCGAGCCCCTGCTGCTCATAGCTCGTGAACAGATCCTCGGCCGCGGAGAACTGGCGGTTCTTCATGGCGTCGATGTGCCCGTGCGGGAACGTCGCATTGAAGGGGTCGACTGCACGCAGCGACACGGAGTCGCCGATCATGAGCACGTCGTAGGCGCCCACCGGGAACCCGTTCTCGTCCGTCGCGGGCTTCGAGGCATCGCCGCCGGCGCTGGCTGCATCGCCGCCGGCGCCATTCGCGCCGCCGGCGCCGTTCGCGGAAGCATCTCCCGCGCCCGCACCGTCCGTGGCAGCGCCGCCCGCGCCGCCGTTCGCCGAGGCGTCCGGCGAGCCCTCGATGAGCGCCGCGCCCTCGGCGCTGAGCGCGGAGGTGTTCGGCACGAACAGGAGGCCGCCGATCGCCACCATCACGAGCGCGGTCGCGCACGCCACGGGCACGAGGCGTGCCCGCACGTACGCACCCAAGCTGAACCCGCGCGACCTCGCCTGCGCAAGGAACATCCCGAACGCCCCCTTCCGGAACGGCGTCTCGATGAAGCGGTACGAGAGCTCGGCCGCCACGAGCACGATGCCGCATTCGATGAGGTACACCCACCACGGGCGCGCGGTCACGTCCCCCACGGGGTTCATGAGGGCGAACAGCGGAAAATGCCACAGGTAGATGCTATAGGAGCGCTGCCCGAGCCAGACGAGCGGCTTGAGCGCGAACACGCGCGCCAAGATGCCGTCGGGCTGCACGCACGCGGCCACGAGCACGACGGAGAGCACCGACGCCAGCACGGTGCCGCCGCGGTAGGTGAACGCGGTGTAGCCGTTCGTGTACACGACGAGCAGGACGAGCCCCGCGAGCGCGGCCGCGCCCGCGATGTCGAGCGCATGCCGCCGCAGCAGGCCCGGCCGGGACTCGGCCGCATGGGCATCGGCCCCGTGTGCCTGCTGCCTCCGACCCCCGTGGTGCCCATGGTGCCGATGATCCAGGAACGGGTTCATGGCGCGCGTGGGCACGAACGCGAGCCACGCGCCGATGAGCATGGCGAACGCGCGCGTATCGGTGCCGTAGTACACGCGGCTCGGATCCACCGCGGGGTTGTAGAGCAGCGCCATCTCGAGCGCGGAGGCGACAGCGAGGACGATGACCACGATGCGGATGGGTCGCCGACGCGCGCCGAAGTGCAGCAGCGCGAAGAGCAGCAGCGGCCACACCACGTAGAACTGCTCCTCGATGGAGAGCGACCAGAAATGCGTGAGCGGCGACGGGTCGCCGAGCGCGCCGAAGTAGGACACATTGTTGAAGATTTGCCACCAGTTGTTGAAGAACAGGAGCGACGGCAGGATATCCGGCCGCATCTTCGTGAGCATCACGTGGTTGAAGAACGTGCACAAAACCGCGACGACCACGACGAGCGTGATGGTCGCCGGGACGAGCCGTCGGATGCGGCGCGTCCAGAAGCTCTTGAGGTCGATGGTGCCCGTGCGCGCGAACTCGATGCGCAGCAGCCGCGTGATGAGGTAGCCCGAGAGCACGAAGAAGATCGTGACGCCCTGGAAGCCGCCCTGCGCCCAGGTGAAGCCCAGATGGTACAGGACGACGATGAGGACGGCGAAGGTGCGGATGCCGTCGAGCGCGGGGATGTAGCGAGAACGCGGCGACCGGCGCGAGGCCGCGGCCGAGGGCGCGCCGGCGGCAGGAGCGGCAGCACCGGCACCCGCGGCAGCCGCGCCAGAAGTACCCGCGCCCGCGGCGACCCGCGTCGCGCGCTCGGCGTCCCTCCCGCGGCGATCGTCCCGCGCCCCCTTGTGCTGTCGCCTCATGTTGGCCACATCGGACATACAAACAACCCCGTCCATCTAATCCAGGCGCCTAGTATAGCGTGCCGCCCGGACAAGGCCCCCGCCTGCGCCCCCATAAACGAGCGCTTCAGGCAAAAGCCACGACCGCGAACGCCGCCCGCAACCTCGAATCGCAGGGACGGCACGAGCCCAACACGACATCAGGCCCCGATCGAAGGCCCGTACTCAATCAATACCCCAGCGCCTGCAAGACAAACATCACGACGGTGAGCACCGTGATGAGCGCGATCGTCGCCCACGTGAGCACGTTCCAGACGCGCCCGTTGCGATAGCACCCCAGGATTCGGCGGTCGCTGGCGATGAGCACGAGGAACACGAGGAGCACGGGCAGCAGCACGCCGTTGATCACCTGCGCGCTCATCATGATGTCGAACAGGTCGATGCCCGGCATGATCACGAGCAGCGCGGAGAACAGGATGATCCCCGTGATGATGCCGCGGTACGCGGGAGCCTCCTCCCACGTGCGGTCCGCGCCGCGCTCCCAGCCGAAGGCTTCGCAGATGGCGCTCGACGTCACGCCCGGCAGCACGCAGGCCGCCAGGAAGCTCGCCGCCACGAGCCCCGCGCCGAAGAGTATCGTCGACCACGAGCCCGCGATGGGCTCGAGCGCGAGCGCGGCGTCGGCGGCGTCCGTGACCTCGATGCCCGCGGGATAGAGCACGGTCGCCGTCGTCACGATGATGAACCACGCGATGGCGCACGCCAGCACGGACCCGGAGACGGTGTCGACGCGCTGCAGCGCGATGCCGCTCTCGTCCACGTTCTTATCGACCACGTTGTTCTGCGCGAGGAAGATCATCCACGGCGCGATGGTGGTGCCGATGGTCGCGACGAGCAGCGACACGTAGTCCGGGTCGGCCACCATGCGCGGCATGACCGTCGCCGCCATGACCGCGCCCCAGTCGGGCCCCACGAGGAAGGCCGCCGCCACGTACGTGAGGAAGACGCAGCTCACGAGCAGCAGGATCTTCTCGATGCGCTGGAAGCTCCCGCTCATGGTGATGAGCCAGATGATGAGCGCCATGAGCGGCACCGAGATGGAGGCCGGCACGCCGAAGAGGGCGAGCCCGCTCGCGAGCCCCGCGAACTCCGAGATCGTGACCGCGGTGTTCGCCACGAGGAGCGCGCCCATGGCGAGCGCCGAGCGCCGCACGCCGAAGCGCTCGCGGATGAGCGAGGCGAAGCCCTTGCCCGTCACGCAGCCCAGGCGCGCCGCCGTCTCCTGCACCACGATGAGCAGCAGCGCCATGATGGGCAGGATCCAGAGCGTCCCGTAGCCGAAGCTCGCGCCCGCGCTCGAATACGTCGCGATGCCGCCCGCGTCGTTGCCCGCGAGCGCTGCGAGGAGCCCCGGCCCCATGGCGCCGAGCACCGCCGTGAGCGTGAGCGCGCGCGTCTTCTCCCGTGCCACCGCAAGCCCCCGTTCCGCTACACGAAGAGCAGGTAGATGGCCAGCACGGAGGCGACCGAGAACACCAAGCAGGCGATGAGCACGCCGGCGAGCCCGAGCGCCGTGCCCGAGGTGTTACGGTCGCGCGCGTCGCGCCAGAAGAGCAGCTTGAGATAGGCCACGGAGGTCGCGCAGCTCGCGAACACCACGATCGCCGCGCAGGTGAAGCTCGCCGAGAGCGCGTGGGCGCGCAGCACCGCGCCAGCGAGCGCCCCGTCCACGGCCGCGAGCGCCTCCTCGGGGTAGACGGCGCCCAGGACGAGCTGGCCGCAGAGGTAGACTACCGCGCCCAGCACGATTCCCACGCCCGCGCTCTGCAGGAAATACCCCAGGTAGGGGCCGCGGTCGTCGTCCGACTCCTCGTAATCGAGGTAGAAGTTCCGCGCGAAGGAGACGGCGCGGCTCGCGGCGATGAGCACCACGGGCATGGCGCACAGCGGGAAGAGCGCGAGCTCCGGGGCCGCCCCGAGGCCCGCGAGCACGCCCGCGATCACGCCCGAGGCGACCGCCCACACGAGCACCCAGTAGAAACGGCGCGCGAACCACGACAGGATGTGCAGCGACTCGCCCGAGCCGCCCTCGCCCGTCGCCATGCCGGCGATCTGCAGGTCCTCCTCGTGCTCCTCGGCGATGACGTCGAGCGCGTCATCGACCGTCACGATGCCGAGCACGTGGCGCGCGTCATCGCACACCGGCACGGCCACGAGGTTGTACTTCGTCATCTCGTCCGCCACGTCCTCCTGGTCGAGGTCGGGCGTCACCCACACCACGTCGCGGTAGGCGATGTCCGAGAGCCGGGCGTCCAGGTCGGCGACGATGAGGGTGCGCAGGCTCAGCACGCCCGTGAGCGCGCCGGTGGTGTCGAGCGTGTACACGTAGTAGATGCTCTCGAAGTCCTCGTCGAGCGCGCGGATGGCCTCGATGGCGTCGGCGGCGGTGTCCGTCGCCGGCAGCGCCACGAACTCGCTCGTCATGATGCGGCCGGCGGTGTGCTCCTCGTATCCCAGGAGGTTGCGGATGGCGCGCTCCTCCTTCACGCCCATGAGGCGCAGGAGCTTCTCGGCTTTCTCGTAGTCGAGCTCCTCGATGAGGTCGGCCGCGTCGTCCGGATCCATGAGCGCGAGCATGCTCGACGCGTCGCGGTCGCTCATGCCCTCGATGACCTCGGCCACGAGCTCGTCGTCATCGAACTCGCTGATGGCCTCGGCGGCCTGCGCGGTGTCGAGCTGGGCGAACACCTGGCTGCGCAGACGCGGGTCGAGCTGCTCGATGATGTCGGCGATGTCGGCCGGGTGCAGCTCGTCGAGGGTCTTGTGCGAGACGGAGAGCTTGATGGTCTGGGTGCTGCGCTCCAGGAGGTCCATGTACGACCAGGCGATGATGTGCTCCTCGAGCGGCTTGCCCACCGCGCGGGCGATGCGCGCGACGGCGCGCTCGAGCGCGGGATGAATCGCGCGCAGAAGCCCGCGGCCGCCCACCTCGGCGCCGAGCAGGCGCAGCTGGTTCTCGCCGGAGCTCGAGAGCTTGAGGTCGTTCACGCGCACGACCTTGAGGCCCTGCGTGTCCACGATCTGCTTGTTCAGGATGTCGCGCGCGAGCAGGAGCTCATCGGGCTGCAGGTAGGAGAAGCGCACGTCCGTGTCGCGCGTCTTCAGGTGCACGCCGGTCTCGTCCACGTGGTCGACGTACTTGCGCCAGCTGATCATGAACGGCGTCTTGCCCGGGCCTTGGAAGGCGAGCGAGGTCACGTGCGGGAAGACCTCGCCCGTGGCGATGCCCAGATCGTTCACGACGCCGAGCTTCTCGCCGTTCACGTCCAGGACGGGCAGCTTGAGCAGCTCTGAGAGATAGTTCATGGTGCTCCTTTGCATCCCCGGCGCCGATGGGCGGCACCGATGAGCGTATGCGTGCGCGGCGGCACCGGCAGGCGGCGCGCCGGGTCGTCACCCCTTGCGCGCGCACGAGCACCCGCAGGGGTCAGCGACTGTGAGGTCGAGGTTTAGATTTCACCTGATGCCTTTCTCGTGACCCTTAATCCGGGACAACTATAGCAGAAATGCCCGCTACTCCTCGCCTTCCGCGTCATCGTCCGCCGGCAGGTTGGGGAGCACCGCGTCCTTGGGCATCGACACGCTCGCAAGGTCGACGTCGGCGAAGTCCTCGTCGGTCGCGATGAGGTCGCTCAGCGTCACGAACGTGTAGCCTTCTGCCTTCAGCTGGTCGATGATGTCGGGCAGCGCCTCCACGAGCTGCGCGCCCGTGGTGTCGTTGTCGGTGAGCAGCACGATGTTGCCGTTGCCCGCGGAGCCCACCACGTTCTCCACCACGGCGTCCGCGCCCGGCAGAAGCCAGTCGCCGGAATCGACGTTCCACGACACCACGCCGCTCAGAAGGTCCATGCACTGCGCCCAGTTCTCCGTGCTGAACGAGGCGTACGGCGCGCGCAGCAGGCTCACGCGCTCGCCCGTGGCGTCCTCGATGGCGTCGAAGCCGCGCGTGATCTGCGAGCGCACCTCGTCGCTCGTGAGGTCGGAGTAATTGGTGTCGCTGTAGCCGTTCGAGCCGATCTCGTGGCCGGCCTCGGCGATGGCTTTCGCGGACGCGGGATCCGCCTCGACCGCGTCGCCCTGCAGGAAGAACGTGGCGCTCACGCCCTTCTCCTCCAGGATGTCGAGGATCTGCTGGGTGTACTCGCTCGGGCCCTCGTCGAAGGTGAGCGCGATGTAGCGCGTATCCTCGTCGTCCGGCGAGGCCGAACGGTAGGTGACCTCGCAGTTCTGCACCTCCTGCACCACGCCGCGGTCGGCGGTGATGCCGGAGAGCTTGCCCGTCCACACCTCGGAGCGGCCGGGCACGCCCCACTGGCTCACGTAGCCGATGGCGCCGCTGCCCTTCACGGTGATGGTCGGGGCGATCTCGGTCGCCTGCACGTCGTGCTCCTCGTAGACGTCGCCGCCGTCGTGGATCTCGAGCTTCTCGCCGCCCTCGAGCTTCACGGAGTCGTAGTCGTCCGCGTCGACGTCCTTCCCGTCGAGCGTCACGGTGTAGCGCTCGCCGCCGCCGCGCGTGATGATGCTGTCGTCGACCGCGAGGAGGTTGCCGGGGTTGCAGGACTCCTCGAAGCCCTCATCTTCGATGACCTGCGCGATCGTCGCGCCGATATGCACGCTCGCCTCGCTGCCGTTGAGCTCGATGGTCACGCTGCGGTTGAGGTAGCCGATAAGGCTCGCAAGGAAGACGAGCCCCGCGCAGCCCACGATCACGAGGACGTAGGGCCACCGGGCATTGCGCCGCTTGCTGCCCCGGCCGCCGCTGCCGCCACCGCGGCGCACGCGCATGGCGCGCCGACGGGCGTCGCTGCCGAACCCCTGTGAATGGTGCACGTACGACGAGCCGGGACGATGCCGCGCGCGGGCGCGCCCGCGGGGCAGCTGGTATCCCGTCGTCTTGTTGCCGCGCCTCCGCTGAGGACGCTTCGGCGGGTAGGAGGTGGTGTGGTTGAGCAATGGTGCTCCTCCCCGTTGCACGGCGCGCCCGGGAAGGGACGCGCCGCATGGTATGCATCGCGCGGTTACGCGCGCGGCTTCCGCGTCGAGGACGACGAGGAAGCCTTCTTGAACTCATCTTTGAACGCGGAGAACATGCCCCGCGTCTTGCCGATCTGCTTACCCAGCGCGCGGGCACCCTTGTCCATGGACGAGCTGCCGCGCTTGATGGCCTCGGCGGCCTTGTCGTCGATCGAGGTGGCGGCGGTGCGCGCCTTCGCGCCGATCTTCGCGGTCGCCTCGCCGGCCTTGGCCGCCGCGCCGCCCGAGAAGCCGATCTCGGCCGCGGCGTCGTCCACGATCATCGCGCCGTCCGCATAGCCCTTGAGGTAGCTCGCCGGCATGTCGACGGTGCCCACGAGCGCCGTGGCCGCCATGCCGCTCGTGAGCGAGAACTGCGAGACTGCGCCGGTCTTGGGGTCGAACTCCGCGTCCGCGCAGTACCCGAGCTTCTTGCCCGAGACGGTCACGGCGTCCATGCCCGTCCAGATGATGCAGGCGTCCAGGTCGATGCCGAGGCGGCGCGCCGCGGCGGCGTCGAAGGAGTCCTTCGCGTCCGGCACGGCGAGCACGCCCTCGTAGACGCGGACCACGTCGCGCGCCACGAAGCGGTCGGCCTGCTTGATCATGCCCGCCACGTCCGGCGGCGAGACCATGAAGCCCACCACACGCGCGCCATCCGGCGTGAACACCGGGAAGTGGATCTTGCCGATCTTCTTTGGATCGCGCGGCGTGCCGTCCTTACGGGTGCGCTTCGCCTCCGGCGGCATGCGGTAGATCTTGAGCCCTTGGAAATCCTGGGTGCGCATTACGCCTCAGCGGGGGCCTCGGCGGGCGCGGCTGCGGGGGCATCGGCCGGAGCGTCGGCGGAAGCCTCGGGAGCGGGCACGACCTCGACGTCCGCGGCGGGCGTCACGGTGCCGCCGGCGATGGCATCGTTGAGCGTCTCGCGCAGCTGGTCCATGCGCTCGCGGGCGAGGTCGACCTTGGCGCGGAGCTCGTCGGTCTTGGCGTCCATCATGGGGCCGAAGTCGTTCATGGCGGCACGCGCCTGCTCGACGCCCTGGTCGTACATATCACGCGCGTTGTCCCACGCGTCATTGGCCATGTCGGCCGCCATGGCACGCGTCTCCGCGCCCGAGCGCGGTGCGACGAGGATGCCGATGATCGTACCGGCCGCGGCACCGATCGTGGCGCCGACGAGGAAGCTGAAACCCTTACCCATGAGCGTTCCCTTCTTTTGACTCCGCCGAAGCGGTGTGCAGATGCGGTTCATTATACCCGTAATGGCACCGCTCTATGGCACGGCCGAACGAGTGCAGGGCCCGTTCGCCTCCGGACGGGCTTGCATCCAGCTTGTTCCGTTGCGCGAACGCGGCCGTCGGGCGGACGAGGCGGCCGTCAGGCAGTTGCCGCAGGCGTCAAGCAGCCACCCCTCGCTATTCCTCGCGCGCGGCGGCGCCACCGAACACGGGCGCGGAGCTCTCCGCGTCGTCGGGCGCGGCGGCTACCTCCACCGCGTCATCCTCGGTGTCGATGCGCTCATCGCCGGACTCCTCGGCCGCTTCCGCACCCTCGGCCTCGCCGCGCAGCGCGAGCACCATCTGCCGCAGCGCCTCGACAGTGCCGGGAAAATCGGGCGCGGTCGCCTCCGGATGCAGGAACGCCCACTCCATCATGAACGACGCCGAGGACAGCGCGCCGATGGCGAGCACATCGTCCGGGCACGAGAGCTCGATCTCGAAGAGGCGGTCGTCGCCCGCGACGCCGCGCGTGCGCCCGCACGAGATCTCGCCCGCGAGCCCCGTCTCGTTCATGATCTCGACGGACAGGTGCTCGAGCAGGTGCGCGAGCTCGGTATCGCCCATGCAATCCTGGAACTCACGGCCGGCGTCGCCCAGGCACACGTGCTTGGCGATAGCGGGGGCGAGGTAGTACACGCGCGCCGTCGCCTCGATATCCTCCGAGGTCATGAGCGGCATGCCGGGGTTCACGAGCACGCGGGCGCGCAGCTTCCGCGCATCGACCGTGATCTTCATGATGTTGAACAGGCTGGACATGTCTCTCCCTCTCCCGCCGCCGCGCAGGCCGCGATGGCTTCGGTCGCACTCCTGCCATCGTAGCGCATCGGGCGGCGCTTGAAGGCGGCAAGCGGCCTATTCGGCCGAATCCGCATGCACGCGCGACGGCCGGCGGTGTGAGAACCCGTTCGGGAACGGCGCGCGGCGCACGATGAGGCCGGCAATGGCGCCGCGGGACGGCGCCGCGGGCAGTGCACGGCGCCCCGTGGCCATTTTTTCCAGATTTGTGACATCGATCCTGCGAAAACCAGGGTGCGCATTCCCCATAGCTGGGATAACGTCGCGCTCTACCAGCACGGCTGGCGAACCGCACCGGCATTTTGCAGGTAAGACGTCACAAAACTGGAATTTTTGGCCACCCAGCGCCGGGAACGCAGCGCCGTGCCGGTGCTACCCCGCGATCTTGTCGTCCGCCGCGCGCTCCTCGCCCTTCGCGCCGCGCGCCTGCCGGTCCGCCGCCGCGGCATCAGAGGCGTCCTGCCCCGCGGCGGTATCGTCGGACGCATCGCTCGCGGCCGGCTCCTCCGGCGCGATGACGCGAATGAGCGAGATGCGCTGGCCGCGCATGGACTGCACGCGGAAGCGATAGCCCTCGACCTCGAAGGTCTCGCCGATGCTCGGCACGCCGTCGCACACCTCGAGGATCCACCCCGCGATGGTCTCGTACTCGTCGCTCTCCTCGATGGGCCAGCCCAGCTCGACGGCATCGTCGCAGCTGAAGCGCCCGTCCACGAGCCACTCGCGGCGGCTGAGCCGCGTGAGGTACTTGTTGTCCGGGTCGAACTCGTCCTCGATCTCGCCGACGATCTCCTCGACGATGTCCTCGATGGTGATGACGCCCGCCGTGCCGCCGTACTCGTCCACCACGACGACCATCTGCTCATGCGCGGTCTGCATCTCCGAGAGCAGCGGCAGGATGTCCTTCGTGTCCGGCACGAACGTCGCGTCGCGCAGGCACGCGGAGACCAGCTCCGTCCCGCGGCTCGAGAGCGCGAGCTCGATGAGATCCTTGATGTGCGCGATGCCCACCACGTTATCGGTGTCCTCGTGGTAGACGGGGATGCGCGAGTAGCCCGTGCGGCGCATGTCGTCGAGCACGTGCTGGATGGTGTCGGTGTCCTCGGCCATGGTCACGTCCACGCGCGGCACCATGACCTCGCGCGCCACGGCGTCGCCGAGGTCGAAGATCTCGTGAATCATGCGCTTTTCCTCGTCGAGCAGGGTGTCCTGCTCCGAGACCATGTACTTGATCTCCTCCTCCGAGACGTTCTGGCGGTCGTCGGCGCTCTTGATGCCCAGGATGGCCGAGATGCCGTTCGCGCTCGCCTGCGTGAGCCACACGAGCGGCTTGGCGACCTTGCGAAAGCCGGAGATGGGGCCGGCGACGGACTTCGCCATGCCCTCGGCGTCGGAGAGGCCGATGCGCTTGGGCACGAGCTCGCCGACGACGATGGAGAGGTACGACACGATGAGCGTGATGACGATGGGCGACGCCACGGGAGCCACAGCGGAGAGCGGCGCAATGCCGAACGACTCGACCCATGCCGTGAGCGGCTCGGAAAGCGTGTTGGACGAGACGGTCGCGGAGAAGAAGCCCACGAGCGTGATGGCCACCTGGATGGTGGCGAGGAAGTTCGTGGAGTCGTTCGCGAGGTCGAGCGCGAGCGCGGCGCGGCGGTCGCCCTCCTCCGCGTCGTGCTCGAGCGTGGCGCGCTTCGCGGTGGTGAGCGCCATCTCGCTCATGGAGAAGTAGCCGTTCAGGATGGTGAGTAGAAGGGTTGCGACGATCGAGATGAATATGCCCATAGGGACGAGTTCGAACCTCCAAGGTTGGGAGCGTGCGGGAAGGCGGCGGCGCGGGCGCGCGGGCGGATGGCCCTCTGCCGGGCGCGGGGCGCGGCGGAGCCGCCGGGACGTGCGTTACGAGCGCTAGATCACGAAGAGGATCACCGCCATGTAGATGAAGATGCTGCCGGCGAGCACCCACAGGTGCCAGACGCTGTGCATGTAGGGGATCTTCTTCAGCAGGTAGAAGCCCGTGCCGATGGTGTAGCACAGGCCGCCCACCGTGAGGAGCGCGAGCGCGAGCGGGTCGAGCGCCGCCACGAGCTGGGGCAGGCGGAACACCACGAGCCAGCCCATGACGAGGTAGATGATGATGGTGACCCAGCGGGGCTGGCGCTGGCGGCCGATAATCTCGAACGAGATGCCGGCGAAGGCGAGCGCCCACACCACCACGAACAGCGCGATGCCGCCCGCGTCGGCGAGCGTGATGAGGCAAAACGGCGTGTAGAAGCCGGCGATGAGCAGGTAGATGCTACTGTGGTCGATGATGCGGAACACGCGCTTCGCCGCCGGGACCTGGATGGCGTGGTAGAGCGTCGAGGCGAGGTACTCGAGGATGAGCGTCACGCCGCAGACGATGGCCGAGGTGAGGTGCGCGGGGTCGCCGCCGCCGAGCGCCGCCTTCACGATGAGCAGGACGAGGCCGGCGATGGCGAGCAGGCAGCCGATGCCGTGCGTCACGGAGTTGGCGATCTCCTCGCCCAAGGTGTAGCAGCGCGGGAGCTCCTTACCGGAGCCGTCGGGAGCGTCGGCGTCGCTCGCCGCGCGCGGGTACCGGGGGCACGAGCGCCGGCGCTTGCGGCAGGTGGCGCAGGGATCCTCGGATGATGCAACGAGAGCGGGCGCATCGGGTGCGCCCGTCGTACTTCGTGGTGTGGAGCTGTCGCTTGAAGCGGACATACGCGAAACGCTTTCCTCCCAAGATAGACTGTTCAGCATTCTAGCAAAAAACGCGCCGCATAGCTTGCGACGGCACAAACCGTTCCGGTTCCACATGGGGGGCGGGGAGCTGGTGGCGCGTGAGTGCACCGGCGGTCGATGCCGAGGCGCCCCTTCGGCTCCGGTGTGCACCCAGACCCCCCAAAGCGTCGCATAACTTGAGGGTCAACCTCGTATACGCGGTCCATCCTCGAGGTATGCGACGCTTTCGCACGAACGAGCCGCCCGCCGGGGTCGCCCGCCTGGATCCGCGCGCCCGAAGCCGTCCGCCCAAATCCCCGCGCGCCCGGAACCCCGCGCAGCCCGACGCATCCTGCAGGCGCGCTACGACTCGGGCCTGGCGTCCAGCCAGCCCCGGATAACGAAACGTCGCAGCTCGTCCTGGCGCTTTTGGAATTGAGCCGCGCGGTCGACCTTGATGCCCAGCGATTGCGCGACGGCGTTCATCGCGCGATGCATGTTCAGCTGATGCGCGAACTGGACGCTCGTGAGCACCTTCATGTCATACCCCATGAGCGAGAGCACGTTGAGGCGTTCGGCGTCATGGCCGCGCCGAGACGTCTCGCCGTGCGCCTCTCCGTCGTATTCCACGCCGACGCTCCGCGTCGGGGAGAAGAGGTCGATCTCGTAATAGGTCGACGACGTGCACCGGGAAAACGCTCGCGGGACATCGATGCGATGGTTCAGCGAAACATGCCGATACGCGAGGCCTCCCAGCGAACGGGGAGCGGTCACCATCATCGCCAGGGCCGTCTCCATCGGCGAGCGAGCGCCGTCGAACACCGAGGCGAGCGCGGTGCGCGCAGCCGTTACGCCGCGCGTCCCACGGAACCTCGCCACACCCTGCGATAGCTCGAGCTTCGAGGTAAACGGGTCGTGCTCGACATAAGATTGCCCGAACGGCAGGTAGTACCGGCCGCACAGCTCATAGCCGAATTCTATGAGCGCACGCCGATCCATCCACGTCGCGGCTTGGGTGAAGCAGAGCGCGTCCTCCACGGAAAGCAGCCCACGCGCCACCGGAACCACGTTCTCCCCGCCAACGATTCCGCCGTGAACATGGCAGACGAGGTGCCGCGACCGCACGCGGTCGTTGTGAAACGGCACGAGCACGTCGACGTCGGCGGCATCCTGCGCGGGGACGCCCCAGGATACGAGCGCGTCCGCGATGCGCTGGACGACGGCGTGCGCTGGCGCGCCGTATTCGCGCAGCCCGATATCCGGCAGGTCGTCATCCTCGAGAAACGGCTCCTCCCCGCACTGCCGACCGCGCTCGCGCGCGCGATCCCGCATGTCCGCGAAGTGCTTCGTGCGCCGGAGCAGCCATGCGGTCTTATGGGAAAGCACAACCGGGATATCCATACCGCTCCCACCCGGGCGCCCGAGGCCGAGCACCCAATCCTGGCACAGGGCACCGCGCTGGCCCCGCGCCCCACCTCTATGAGATACGGTAGCGGAACCATGGCCGCGAACACGCGGAAAACGGTGCCTGGACGAAGAAAATGTAGGGGGACGACGGAGAGCGATGCCGCCGGGGGTAGGGGTGCGGGACGCATCCGGCGACGCGGCGCACGATATGCTCCGGGCGGTTCCAAAAGCGTCGCATACGTCAGGAGTGGAACGCGTATATGCGCTCCACCCCCAAGTTATGCGACGCTTTGGAAAGTCGATTCGCTTCAGCCAAGCAGTCCTGGCCGCAGCTTAGAGGCGCTCGCCAGCGCTGCGACGCTTGAGCTCGATGCCCGCAACGACGGCGAGCACGCCGCCCGCGGCGATGACCGCCAGGCCGTCCGCAGGGTCGCCCGTCTGGGTGAGGGTGTCCTCGTCTGCAGCAGCCTCCTGGGTGTCCTTGGCCTGGTCGTCGGAAGCGTTCCCCTTGTCCTGGGCGTCGTCCGTCACGGGCACCTTGGTGTCGTCGCCGGGCTGCTCCGTGCCGGTGCCGGTTCCGGGCTTCTCGGTATCCTCGCCGGGGTTCTCGGTATCCTCGCCAGGATTCTCGCCCGGCGCATCGGCCTGCTCTGCGAATACCAGGTTCGCGCGATCGGAGCCGGAGCAATACCAGGTCGTCCCATCGAGCCCGTTCGTGCGGAACGTCATGGTGAGGTCGGAGGCGTCCGAGTCGAGCGCGTAGTCGCCATCATGCAGCTTCCAGCTCGGAACCTGATAGTCGTCGGTCGTCGCGGTGTCCTTGAGCGTCACGTCAACCGCCCAGCAGCCGTCCGCCGTCTAATAAGGCTCGCCCACGCTCGCGATGTTGTCCGCCTTGACCAGATGCGTCCCGTTGTCGAGGTCGCTCGTGCCATCGGCATGCTTGAGGTCGTACGTCACCGTTCCCCACGTGTTGAGCTCGTTGTTGATGTCGAACGCCGGAGCCGTAACCTCTTTGAACACGAGCTTCGCCTGGTTCGTTCCGTTGCACTTCCACGAATACCCAAGCACTCCCTTCGTCCAGACGAAGGTCGCCACGAGCTTGGAGGAATCCACGTCGAGCTTGTACGGCTTGCCCTGCGTTGCCACCTCGTTATCGAGACCGTAATCCGCAGGGTCGGCGTCTGACTTCAGCGTGACGTCCACTGCCCACGCGCCGTCCGAGTTCTTATACACCTCCCCGATGCTCTCGATGTTCTCGGTGGAACCAATCGATGTGCGCGCCTCGTAGGCACCGCCCTCCGCACGCTGCATTGAATAGTTGACCGAGTTGGACACAGCTGCGAGGTCATCGGCGTTCGCCGTGGGCACGGATTCCCGATAGACAAAGGTGAACTCCGCCTTGTCGCCTGCGTACACAGTCCACGTGGTATCCGTGGGGTTATCAGTCTCGCGGTGAACTGCATCTTGGTCTCGGCACTGGTGTCGATCACCATGTCCTCAGCAGCCTGTCCGCGCAGATAGCCCTCAGGTACGCCGTAGTCTGCCGCCGTGCCGTTTTTGAGCGTCACGACAATATCCCAGCCGCCATCCTCATTCTGAACGGGATCGGAAATGCTCTCGACCATGTTTGCAGGAATCTCGTTACCACGCATGCCGTACGATTTGGGCTTGAGCCCGTTACCCGTGATGTCGTAGCTCAAAACCTTGCTCGTCACCTGAGAAAGGTCGAACTCAGGCGCCTTCGCCACCTTCTCCGTGAACACGAGGTTTGCGGTAGAGCCGTAAGCGCGCTCCCAAGAGCCATCCTGATACACGAGGGTCGTCGTGAGCGTTGATGCATCGGCATCGAGCTCGTAGTCGCCCGCGAAAAACGCCGGCACCTCGATACCGTAGTCCGCGGGCGTGTCAAACTGCCGCAACGTCACATCGACCGCCCATGCGGAAAGCGCGTCATTCCAGTACACGCTCGAGATGCTCGCCATGCGCGCATCGGAACCGATTGCGACCGCAGCGTCGTAGGTACCATCTTCAGCGTTTTTGAGCGTGTAGTTGATCGTAGCAGGTGCCTCGATGACATCTGTGATGCCCGGCTGGGCAGGCTGAGCCGGCAACTGCTCCGCGGCAGTGAACACGAGCGATGCACGGCCATTCGCTGCTACGCCCCAGCTGTCATCGGAAGCGCTCGAGGTCTCGAACGTGACACTCAGATCGGACACATCCTCATCGATGTGGAGCGACGCAGGGTCGACACCGCCAAGATCCCAGCTCTTCAAGCCATAATCATCGGCAGTTCCATCTGCCTTGAGCGTTGTGACGATTTTCCAGCCACCCGTTTCATTGTTCTTCATCGGTGTGCCCACGTAGGCGAAGTTGTCCGCACTCACAACCGTGGTGCTTTTCGAAGAACCGTCGTCCACACGGTAACTCACACTGCCGTAGATGCGCGCGAGATCGGCTGCGGTATAAGCCGGGGCCTCGGTCTCGTATGGGTCGCCGGCGGCCTGGGTGGCCGGGGTCGCAGCGGCGGTATCGGCGACATCGGCGACCGTGGCGGCCTCCGCGTCCGCACCCTCGGCCTCATCCGTCGCCTCGGCAGCAGGCTCCTCCGCCGCGATGGCATTCTCCGTCTCGGCGGCCTCATCCACGACGGCTTCGCCCGCATCCGAAGCCGTGGCCTCATCGGCCGCCGGCTCGGTCGCGTTGTCGGCCGGCACTTGCTCACCGTCCGCGGCCTCGTCCGCAGCCTCCTCCGGTGCCGCCGCCTGCTCGATCGCGACAGGTTGCACGTCGTCGATGCCCTCGGCGATCGCGGGCACCGGCACCGACGCGGTGACGAGCAGCACGGAGAGCGCGCTTGCCAGCACTTTCCTTCTCATAGACGTTCCTCCTCATGTGGTCGCGCGAATCCCCGCGGCGCGGGTCGCACCGCAGGCATCACTCGCCTACCACTGTAGGAACGGCATATGTTGCGCAGGTCATGCGCCGGTCAATGTTCGGGAACGCCTTGGTAACGCGCGCGTAAGCGGTGCACCGAAGCGCGCCCCGCGCCCGTCAAACGCATCCAGCGCGCCGAGCGCACCAAAAAGGCCGCCGCGGCACCTCCTTGGCACCGCGGCGGCCTCGCCTGCGCAGCCTGCGCGCGTTCGGATGATTCGGCTACTTCACCTCGATGAGCTCGTAGCGGCTCGTGCCCAGGCCGATCTTCTCGCCATGCTCGATCATGGAGCGCCAGTTGGTGTCCGGATGCGTCATGTTGAAGTGGTCGTGCTCGCAGCGCTCGGGCACGCCGCCCGCGGCCTCGAGCTTCGCGCGGCTCTCGGTGAGCTCGGTGTTCGGCAGCGCCGGCGCGGCGAGCGCCATGTCGATGCACGCCTGGTCGATGGCCACCGGGTCGAAGCTCGCGAACATGCCCAAGTCGGGCACGATGGGCGTGTCGTTCTCGGCATGGCAGTCGCAGTTGGGGCTGATGTCCATGGCGAGCGAGATGTGGAAGCTCGGGCGATCCTGCACGACGGCCTGCGTGTACTCGGCGATCTTGTAGTTGAGCACGTCGACCGCGGCGTCGAAGCCCGGCTTCACCGCGTCTTGGTTACACGCGCCGATGCAGCGGCCGCAGCCCACGCAGCGGTCGTGGTCGATGTGCGCCACGGGCACGGTGACGGTCTTGCCGCTCTTGAGCTCGCGCTCGCGGGTCTCCTCGAAGCTCACGGCGCCATGCGCGCAGATGCGCTCGCACGCGTGGCACCCGATGCACAGCTCGGTGTGCACCGTCGGCTTGCCGGCCGCGTGCTGCTCCATCTTGCCCGCGCGGCTGCCGCCGCCCATGCCGAGGTTCTTCATACAGCCGCCGAAACCCGCCTGCTCATGGCCCTTGAAGTGCGTGAGCGAGATGACGATGTCGGCGTCCATGAGGGCGTGGCCGATCTTGGCCTCCTTCACGTACTCGCCGTTCTTCACCGGGACGAGCGCCTCGTCCGTGCCCTTGAGGCCGTCGGCGATGATCACGTGGCAGCCGGTGGCATAGGGCGTGAAGCCGTTCTGGTACGCGCAGTCGATGTGCTCGAGCGCGTTCTTGCGGCTGCCCACGTAGAGCGTGTTGCAATCGGTGAGGAACGGTTTGCCGCCGAGCTCCTTCACCACGTCGGCCACGGCGCGCGCGTAGTTGGGGCGCAGGAAGCTCAGGTTGCCCAGCTCGCCGAAGTGGATCTTGATGGCCACGAACTTGTTCTCGAAGTCAATCTGGTCGATACCCGCGCGGCGGATGAGGCGCTTGAGCTTGTCGAGCTGGCTCTCGCGGCCGTGCGTGCGCAGATCGGTGAAGTACACCTTGGCGGGTTCCATGGGCTCCTCCTCGTGCTTGTCCATGCGTCCATGCGTGTTGAGACGGTGCCCCTCATTGTAGCGCAACGGATTGCCGCTAAGAAACGTCGCGTCACCAAGGGCTTGCGCCCGAGACGGCGATGCCCCCGCGTGATAAAAAGGTGTCAGTCACCTTTTTATCAGTCAGCTTTTATCGTGGATTAGAGGCCGAGCGCCTGCTTTGCCGCCGTCGCGATGCGCGCGAGGTCATCGGCATCCGGGTGCGAGCGCGCCGCGTCGAAGTTCTCGATCATCGCCTGGATGCGCGCGTCGCCGGGCTGCTTGGCCAGCATGGCCTCGTAGCGGGCGCGCACGGCGTCGCCCATCTTGCCCTGGCACATCGCGCCGCCCAGGTACTCGGCACCCTCGGGCAGGTGCTCGCGCACGCGGCCGAGGATCTGCTCGAAGTACTCCGGGGCCCCGCCGAAGCCCGCCGTCCCGAACAGGAACACGCGCTTGCCGGCAAGCCCTGCGAGCACGTCCGCGACCTCCGGCGTGCAGGAGCCCTTGTCGCACCAGAACCCCACGAGCACGGCGTCCGCAGGAGCTGCGAGGGCGAGCGCGTCCTCCATGCCGCCGGAGCGAATCTCGCCCCACACGACCTCAACCCCCGCCTGCGCGAGCGCCCGCTCGAGCGCATCCGCTACCGACCGCGTGTTTCCGCTTGCGCTGTTATAGAGAATCGCGTACGACATGCTTCCTCCGTGCCCTCGGCGTTCGACGTTCGCTCCCTACCGTACCCCAAACCGGCGCGAAGGCCGCCGCAAGGCTCATTTTTCGCAATCTGCAGCCGCTCACCACACCAAACGGCGCGAAACGAACGTTTTATAGGCACCCCTGAAAGTAGCGAGGGGTCATA
>CAPI01000030.1 GCA_000333815.1 [Collinsella] massiliensis | reverse complement strand
CCGCTTCCGGCATCGGTGCGGCGCCCGTCACCGGCGCTCCGCCCTGGCCCGCGCCGTCGCCCGCCGCGTCCCCGACGGGCATTCCGCACCGCGTGCAGAACCGCGTTCCCTCCGGCAGGTTCGCCCCGCAATTCGTGCAAAACATCAGTCCACCCCACTCTCCAGATAGCGAAGCGCCCCACACCAGGGCGGGGCGCAACGCGTGTCGTCTCGGCAGCGCGCAGCCGCCGTATCCGTGTCGTCTGCCTACGCTACGCCAAAACCACCGACGAGAGCTCCATCTCCGAGCTGGAGTCCATCTCCCAGTCACCATCGGAGTTCTTCGTGTAGTTCACCTCGACGGTCGTGGAAGTAGGCTCGGCGCTGTTCGTCGCGTCGAGGAGCATCTGACCGGCCTGCTTGTAGATCTCGTCCTGGCTCGAGAGCGTGTTCGGGTCGACGCTGTACGCCCAGTCGTAGAAGTCGTTTTGGAACGTGGTCATGATGTCGGTGTACGACTTGATGGTGATGGTGAGCTCGGCCGTCGCGGTGTCGCCGTCGACGGTGATGTCGCCGATCTCGTACCCGAAGCCGTCAAGGTAGGCGGCGGCGAACTCATCAGCCGTGATGCCGAGCTGGTCGAGGTCCTCGCCGGCCGAGGACTCGAGCCCCTCGACGAAGGCCTCGTCCGCGACGTCGACCTCGCCCATGTAGCTCTCGAGGTTCTCGCGGATCAGGTCCTCCGCGGACGCCCCGCCGCACCCACCGAGCACGAGGGTGAGCATGCAGGCGATCGCCACGACCGGAGCGAGCAGGATGCGCTTCTTCATCGGTTCCTCCCAACGCAGCTGTGAAGCGCGGCAGCACGCGCTTCTCTTCATGATGTCTCCATACTATCCGAACGCGCCGGCAAAAGCGTGCGCGGCGTGACATGTTTCGGTAAGCGTTCGGAAACGGCGCGCACAAGGCCGCCCGCGGCTACGCCTTCACGCCGTACTGCTCGTAGTAGGCGTCGAGCGCTGCCTTCGTCGCGTCGTCGATGACCACGCGGCCGTCGATCTCATGGTTGTAGAGCACCTCCGTGACCTCGGCCATATCCACGATACTCGCCACGGGGAAGCCGTACTTCTCCTGGATCTCCTGCTGCGCGGTCACGACGCCGCCCTTGCCCACCTCCATGCGGTTGAGGCTCACGATGAGGCCCTTGACCTCGACGTCCGCCGCCGCCTTCAGGATGGGGTAGGTCTCGTCGATGGACTTGCCGGAGGTCGTGACGTCCTCGACCATGACCACGCGGTCGCCGTCGTGGAGCTCGGCGCCCAGCAGGTTGCCCGCGTCCGCGCCGTGGTCCTTGACCTCCTTGCGGTTGGAGCAGTAGCGCACCTCCTTGCCGTAGAGCTCAAAGAGCGCGATGGCCGTGACCACCGACAGCGGGATGCCCTTGTAGGCCGGCCCGAACACGATGTCGAAGTCGAGGCCGAAGTTGTCGTGGATGGCGCGGGCGTAGTACTCGCCGAGGCGCTTGAGCTGCTCGCCCGTCACGTAGGCGCCGGCGTTCATGAAGAACGGCGAGGTGCGGCCGCTCTTGAGCGTGAACTCGCCGAACTTGAGCACGTCGGATTCGACCATGAACGTGATGAAATCCTGCTTGTACTGTTCCATGGGATTTCCCTTCCCCCGCTGCCGTTTCGGTCGCCCCCATTCTACATGAGACGCCCCGCGCGCCGTCGGGCGAGCCATTGGGCGAGCCATTGGGGACGGGTTCAAATGACTCAGTGAGTCAAACGAGCACGTCCCCATTGACTCAATGAGTCATTTGAACCCGTCCCCAATGACTCACCAATGGCTCATTCGAAAGTCCTATCCGTAAGCCATCGCTCTGTTGTATACTGAAAGTGCAGTTAGATGCACGTTTTTGAGCACAAGGAAACGAAGATTTCCGAAAGCCCAGAGACGAGCGTCCGAAATCAAAACCCGTTGCGGCGGGTTACGCAGGAGCGGCCGCCCAGGCCGCCGCATCATCGAGGAGGATTCATGGCACAAGCCACCGCGCGCACCTTCATCACGCCCCATCACATCATCTACGGCCCCGACGCCCTCGCCGAGGCGTCCGCGCTCATCGCGACCCTCGGCTCGCGCGCGCTCATCGTCACCGACGCCATGATGGGCAAGCTCGGCAACCTCGCGCGCGTCACCGACATGCTCGACGGCATCGGCGTGACGTACCACGTCTACGACGAAGTGAACTCCGAGCCCGTCGACACGATGGTCGCCGCGGGCGTCGAGCGCTACCAGCAGGAGGGCTGCGACTTCATGATCGCGCTCGGCGGCGGTTCACCCATCGACACCATGAAGGCCATCGCGATGTGCGTCTCGAGCGGCCGCGACATCGACTCGTTCCTGGGCGAGGGCTTCTCCGGCCCCGTCTGCCCCATGGTCGCCATCCCCACCACGGCGGGCACGGGCTCCGAGGCCACGCAATTCACCATCATCACGAACACGCAGGCCGACGTGAAGATGCTCATCGCCGGCGCGCCGCTCATCCCCGAGGTCGCCATCGTCGACCCCGCGTTCACCCTCACCGCGCCCGCGAGCGTCACGAGCGCCACGGGTCTCGACGCGCTCTGCCACGCCATCGAGTCCTACACGTCGCGCAAAGCGCAGCCGCTCTCGCAGACGTTCTCGCTCTCCGCGGCGAAGCGCATCTTCGAGAACCTCGCCACGTGCGTGAACGACCCCGGCAACGTCGAGGCGCGCATGCAGATGTCCATCGCCGCCACCGAGGCGGGCATCGCGTTCAACAACTCGTCCGTGACCATCATCCACGGCATGTCGCGGCCCATCGGCGCGCTGTTCCACGTGCCGCACGGCCTTTCGAACGCCATGCTCATGGAGGCCTGCTTCGAATTCGCGCTCGACGGCGCCTACGACCGCTTCGCCGAGGTCGCGCGCTACTGCGGCCTGAGCACCTCCGAGGACGACCGCACCGCCGCCGAGGACCTCATGGCCGCGATCCGCGCGCTGCTCGCCGAGCTCAAGGTGCCCACGCTCGAGGAGTTCGGCGTCGAACGCGCCGCCTTCCACGCGGCGATCGAGAAGATGGCCTCCGACGCGCAGGCGAGCGGCAGCCCCGCGAACACCATCAAGCCCGTCATCGTCGAGGACATGCAGGCGCTGTACCGCAAGGTGTACGCGTAGTCCCCGGCGGAGAGCCTTGCCCCCAGCCCGGTCGGACTGGGGGCGGGCATCTGCTAGAGCGCATCCACGATCTTCTTCGCGAGCTCCGCGTACTCCCCGTCCGTGAGCGTCACGCGGCCGGGGTTCATGGCGAACACATCGCCGAACTCGAAGGAATCGCTCGCGTACTTGGGCACCAGGTGGAAATGCAGGTGGTGCATCGTATCGCCGTACGCGCCGAAATTGATCTTATCCGGCGAGAAGGCCTTGTGCAGCGCCGCCGCGACATGGCGGACGTCCGCCATGAACGCCGCAGACTCCTCCTCCGTGAGGTCGCTGATGTCGTCGACATGCCGCTTCGACGCGACGATGCAGCGGCCGGGATGGCTCTGCTCCTTGAAGAGGATGAGGCGGCTCGCCGGGAGGTCGCACACGGGAATGCCGAACGCCCCCACCAGCTCGTCGTTCTCGCCAATCATGCAATACGCGCAGTCGGTATGTGCCATGCTCTTCCCCTTTCGCGAGCGGCGCGCGCCATGCCGAAACACGTCCAGCGCCCGGCAGCACGCACCCCTATTGATGCACCCCAGTATACCCGCGCGCTCTACTTCACGTTCCCGCGCGCCATCATGTCCTCGAGCGTCTGCGGGCGGTCGAACGTGTTGGGGTCGCCGCTGATCTGGCCCTCCGGGCAGTCGAGCGCGTCGAAGGCCGCCATCTCGGCATCGGTGAGCTCGAAGCCGAACACGTCGAGGTTCTCGCGCATGCGCTCGGCGTGCGTCGACTTCGGGATGATGACATGGCTCTTCTGGATGTGCCAGTGCAGCACCGCCTGCGCGCAGGTCACACCGTGCGCGGCGGCCGCGGCGCGCGCGGGCTCGCTCTCGATGTCGCTGCCGCGCCCGAGCGGCGAGTACGCTTCCACCACCACGCCGAGCTCGCGGCAGAGCGCGTCGAGCTCGGGGCGCCAGAACGCCGGGTGCGACTCCACCTGGTTCACCGCGGGCACCACGCCCGTCTCGTCGACGAGGCGGCGCAGGTGGTCGGGCAGGAAGTTGCACACGCCAATCGATCCCACGAGCCCCTCCTCGACGAGCTTTCGCATGGCGCGCCACGTCTCCACGTAGCGGTCCTGCGTGGGCACGGGCCAGTGGATGAGGTAGAGGTCGATGCGGTCGAGGCCGAGGTCCTTAAGCGACGTCTCGCAGGCGCGCAGGGCGTTGTCGTAGCCCTGGTCGGCGTTGCGGAGCTTCGTCACGGTGTAGACGCTATCGACCATGCCCGTCGCGCGGAGCGCCGCGCCCACGCCGGCCTCGTTGGCATAGGCGGAGGCCGTGTCGATGTTTCGGTACCCGATCTCGAGCGCCTCCTCCACCGCGCGCTGCGTGTCGGCCGGGTCGATCTTGAACGTGCCGAACCCCGCCTGCGGGATCTGGCTGCCATCGTTCAGCGTGATGGTGGGAACGCTCGCGTCGAATGTCTTTGCCATGCGATCTTCCTTCCTCGTGCGTCATAAAGGGACGGGTTCAAAACGTTACTTTTTGCTACATTCGGGGACAGGCTCTGGTAGCGGGTGGGAGATGCGCCGGACAGCCGCGCACCGTGCGCCTGCGCCGGCCACCCTCCCCCGCTAGAGCGTGACGCCGTCCTTCCAGATGGCGATCCCGCGGTAGCCGCGCCGCTCGCTCACGGTCCGCTCGCCCTCGGCGAAGGCGATCACGCGACGGAACAGGTCGGAGGCCGCCTCGTCGATCGAGCGCTCGCCGTCGGCCACCACGCCGGCGTTGAAATCCATCCAGCCGGGCTTGCGCTGCGCGAGCGCCGTGTTCGTGAACACCTTGCACGTGGGGACGGCGCTGCCGAACGGCGTGCCGCGCCCCGTAGAGAAGAGCACGATGTTCGCGCCCGCCGCGGCGAGCGCCGTCGCGGAGACGAGGTCGTTGCCCGGGCCGCACAAAAGGTTCAGCCCGCGCGTGCGCACGCGGTCACCGTAGCCGAGCACGCCGTCGATGGGCGCGGCGCCGCCCTTCTGCACGCAACCGCAGCTCTTGTCCTCGAGCGTGGTGATGCCGCCCGCCTTGTTACCGGGGCTCGGGTTCTCGTACACCACCTCGCCGTGGCGGATGAAGTAGTCCTTGAAGCCGTTGAGCATCGCCGCCGCCTCGTCGAACACCGCGCGCGTGCGGCAGCGCGAAAGCAGGATGTCCTCCGCGCCGAACATCTCGGGCACCTCGGTGAGGATGGAGGTGCCGCCGCGCGCGACGAGCATATCGGACACGCGGCCGATCACCGGGTTCGCCGTGATGCCGGAAAGGCCGTCCGAGCCGCCGCACTTCATGCCGATGACGAGCTCGCTCACGGGCACGGGCTCGCGCGTGAAGCCCGCGGCGTAGCCGATGAGCTCGCCCAGGATCGCGCGGCCGGCGGCCATCTCATCCTCCACGTCCTGGCAGGTCAGGAAGCGCACGCGCGCCGGGTCGTAGTCGCCCAGCTCCGCCACGAACTGCTCGTGCGTGAGGTTCTCGCAGCCGAGCCCCAGCACGAGCACGCCGCCCGCGTTGGGATGGTGCGCGAGCGCGGCCAGGAGCTTGCGCGTCTGGGCGTGGTCCGCGCCCGTCTGGCTGCAGCCGAAGGGGTGCGCAAAGGCCACGACGCCGTCCACGGAGCCGTGCACGAGGTCGGCCGCATCGGCGGCGAGCGCCGCGGCCACCTCGTTCACGCAGCCCACCGTGGGCAGGATCCATACCTCGTTGCGGATGCCCACGCGGCCGTCCGGGCGGCGGAAGGCCCGCATGGTCTCGGGCTCGACCGGCTCGAGGTCGCGCACGGCGGGCTCGTAGGCGTAGGCGACCTCGCCGGAGAGGTTCGTCGTCATGCGCTCTGTGTGCACGTGCTCGCCCGGCGCGATATCGCAGGTCGCGTGGCCGATGGGCAGGCCGTACTTCACCACGTCGTCGCCGGCGGCGAGCGCGCGCACGGCCATCTTGTGGCCCTGTGGGATCTCCTCGGCAACCGTCACCGCGCCCGAGTCCTCGACGTCGAGCACCTCGCCCGCCGCGAGCGGGCGCAGCACCACGACCACGTTGTCCTTCGGGTTGATGCGAACGATCGCCTGCATGGAGACCTCACTCTCGATGTAACAAACCCCCTGGGGTTATTTTGCACGGGCTACTGGGCGGATGCGAACGCAGCCTTCGCGCCGTCGGCGCGGATGGTCGCGAGCGCGGCGGCGACCGCCTCCTCGAGCCCGGCGACCGCGCGCAGGTCCTGGCCCCACATCTGCTCGCAGCCGAGCACCTCGCCCACGAGCTCGCCGTCCGCCATGCCCGCGCGCTCGGCGTAGAAGTCGAGCACCCAGGCATCGTCCTGCGCGGTGTACGCGGTGCCGTCCGCGCGGCGCAGGTGCAGGCCGTCGTCGTCGCGGCCCTCGAAGCCGGTGGTGTAGAACGCGATGAGCGCGGCGAGGCTCACGGTGAGGCAACGCGGCAGCTCACCGGTCTTCTCCACGTAGTCGAGCAGCGTGGGCAGGTCGCGCGCGCGCCACTTCGCGGTCGAGTTCAGGCAGATGGAGAGCAGCTGGTGGTCGATGAACGGGTTGTCGAAGCGGTCCTGGACGGCCGCGGCGAAGGCGCGCAGGTCGGCCTCGTCGAGCTCGGCCGAGAGCGTGGGGATGACCTCCTGCTCGAGCAGCCGGTTCATGAAGCCGCGCACCACGTCGTCGTGCATGCAGTCGCGCACGATGTCGAAGCCCGCGAGCCACGCGCCCGGCACGAAACCGGTGTGCGCGCCGTTCAGGATGCGGACCTTGCGCTTCTTGTAGGGCGTCACGTCCGGCATCACGAACGCGCCGGGCAGCTCGGCCTGGATGAACGGCAGCTTCTGGGCGAGCGCGTCGTCGCCCTGGATGCCCCACATCTGGAAGGGCTCGCGCACGGCGAGGAACGGGTCGTCGTAGCCCAGGCGCTCGGCCACCTGCGCGGCCTCGGCCGCATCGCGGATGCGCCCGGGGACGATGGTGTCAACGAGCGTCGTGCAGAACGTGCAATCCTGGGTGAGCCAGGCGTCGAAGGCGTCCTCCCAGCCCCAGTCGGCCACGTGCTGGCGCACGATGCGCAGCAGCTCGGCGCCGTTGTTGTCGATGAGCTCGCAGGAAAGCACGATCACGCCCGGCTTGCCCGCCGCCCAGCGCGCGTGCAGCACCTGCGCGAGCTTCGCCGGGAAGCTCGCCGGCGGCTCGTCCGTGGGCTGGCAGGAGGGGTCGTAGGCGATGCCCGCCTCGGTGGTGTTCGAGACGATGATCTCGAGGTCGTCCGAGACGGCGACCTCCATCAGGGCGCGGTAGTCGTCCGGGCGGTACGGATTGATGCAGCGGCTGCAGCTCGACACGAGGCGCGCCTCGTCCATCTCGACGCCGTCCTGCTTGCCGCGCATGAGCACGGTGTAGAGGCAATCCTGGTCGTTGATGCCGTCGGCGAAGCCATAGGCGCCGTCGATGGGCTGCACCATGACGATCTTGCCGTTCCAGCCCGTCGCCTCGTTCGCGAGGTCGAAGTAGCGGTCGACGAACGCGCGCAGAAAGTTGCCCTCGCCGAACTGCAGCACCTTCTCGGGCGCGTCCTTCGGCAGCACGTACCCCTCGTACCCGATCTTCTCCAACGTCGCGTAGCTCAGCGTGTCCACGGTGTCTTCCTTTCTATCCTTTTCCCGCACGGGGTGCGGGCGCAGCTTCGGTCGGGGCGGTCCGCCTGCCCCGGGGCGGCCGGATGAGTCAATCGAACCCGTCCCCAATGACTCGGTGAGTCAATTGAACCCGTCCCCAATGACTCAGACGCCGCTCTCGCGGTGGGCGGCGGCCACGCGCTCCGCCCACTCGGCCAGGCGGTCGGGGTGGAACGTGTAGTTGTCGTCCGTGTCATAGCTATCGAGCAACGCCATGTCCTCGGCCGAGAGCTCGAGGTCGAAGACCTCGCTGTTCGACTTGATGCGCGCGGGCTTCGTGGACTTCGGCATGGTGATGAAGCCCTTCTGCAGCGCCCAGCGCACGCACACCTGGCCCGCGTCCTTGCCCAGGCGCTCCGCGAGGGCGATCACGTGCTCGTCGCGCATGAGGCGGCCGCGGCCCAGCGGCGCCCACGCCTCGAGCTGGATGCCGCGCTCCTCGCACCAGGCGACCGTCTCGCGCTGCTGGTAGGTGGGGTTGAGCTCGATCTGGTCCACCATGGGCATGATGCGCGCGTGGCGCTCGAGCGTCTCCAGATGGTGCACGAGGAAGTTCGACACGCCGATCGCGCGCACGCGGCCCGCCTCGTAGAGCTCCTCGAAGGCGCGCCAGGTCTCGGCGATGATCTCCTCCCAGCGGTCCTCGGTGCCGGCGACCTTCGGCCAGTGGATGAGGTAGAGGTCGAGGTAGTCGGTGCCCAGGTCGGAGAGGGTGCGGTCGAAGGCGGCGAGCGTCTTCTCATAGCCCTGCTCGGTGTTCTTGAGCTTGCTCGTGAGGAACACCTCGTTGCGCGGGATGCCGCTCTCGGCGAGCACGCGGCCCACCATGTCCTCGTTGTTGTAGTTCGCCGCGCCGTCGATGTGACGGAACCCCAACTCAAGCGCCGTGCGCACCGCGGCGGCGCCCTCCTCGTCGTTGGGGATCATGTACGTGCCGAACCCCAGGCACGGCACTTCGACCCCGTTGCGCAGCACGTAGCTGTCGCACTTCCCCGCGAGCTCCACCTGCGGCAGTGCGCGGGTCGCAGGCGTGGTAACGGGATAGATCGTCTTACTGGGCATGGGCAGCCATCTCCTTGAACGTCTCGAATGCCTTCATCATATCTGCCTCGGACACCGCGCCCTCGGGCTTCTCGGCCAGATGGTCCACAAGCGCATCGACCGTGAGCACGGTGTAGGAGCACGCGACGCCGCTCGTGTCCGTGCCCGCGTTGAACGCGATGATGTACTCCACGGGCGCGCCCTTCAAAAAGCCGTCGAGCAGCTTCTTCTGGCGGCGCACGTAGGTCACGGGCGAGGGCAGGGCATAGCGCTTGCCGTCGCGCTCGACCGTCCAGCTGCCGGTGTCCTTGCCGGCCATCGCGCCCGACGTCGCGACCGCGCAGATGGCCGCGTGCCCGCGCGTGGAGAACACCGTCGCGAACGTCGCGGCGATGCGCCCCTGGCCGTCGCGGTAGGCGTTGTACACGATGCGGTGCGGCCCGATGCGCTCCTGCAGGTAGTTCGACCTCGACAGGTCGCGCTGCATGCTCATGCGCCAGAAGTACTCGAGGTAGCTGCTGAAGAGCTGCTGGTAGAGCGTACCCTTGTACGAGCTGTAGCCCGTGAACGCCCGAAAGCCCATGATGAGCACGAACACGACGACGATCGCGCCGATGAGGATATCCATGCCTGCCTCCCGTCTATTCCGCCGCCGCGGCGCCCCGGGCGGAGCCGAACGCCGCGCGCTGGAACCGCTCCGCGAAGAGGCGGTTCATGACGTTGATGAACTTCCCCAGGAACAGCGCCGCGATGATGGTGGTGATGCCGAACGCGTCGATGGTATGGAGCACCGTCCACGAGAGGACGAGCGCCACCACCACGTGGCTCGTATCGAAGACCACCTTCACGTCGCCGAAGCGCCGGCGCAGCCGCTCCGCGACCACCTGCACGAGGCCGTCCGGCGCGTTGGGCACGACGCCCATGTTCACCACGAGGCTCACGCCGAACGCCACAAGCGCGAGCGACGCCACCATCGTGGCCACCTGCGCGGGCAGCCCCACCGGGTGGAAGGGCATGACCGCCATGAAGAAGTCCGTGAAGATGCCGATGACCGCCGAGAAGAAGACCTCGAGCAGGATGCGCGGCTGGAACTGGCGGCGCAGGATGAGCGCCTGCGCCACGATGTAGGTGCAGTAGCTCGCCGTGATCATGAAGCCGAGCGTCATGCCCGTGATATCGGCCAGGACCTGCGCGAAGCAGGTGAGCGAGGCCACGCCCAGGCCGGACTCGGTCTGCACGACCATGCCGAGGGCGAGCACCACCACGCCGGCGAGGTACATCGCCAGGCGGAGCGCCGTGCGGCGCCAGTCAACCGCGGCGCCGTCGGGCGCCATCACGAGCAGGGGCCTCATGCACGCGCCACCATCTCGCCGAACTGCGCCTTCTCCTCGGCGATGAACGCCTCGACCTCGGCGGGGCCGGGCAGCGCGTCGGAGCAGTTGTTCGCGCGCACCATCATGGACGCCTCGGCCGAGCCGAACTCCAGGCAGCGCAGGATGTCCCAGCCCTGGAAGAGGCCGTAGATGAAGCCCGAGCCGTAGCCGTCGCCGCCGCCGAAGCCCTTGCGCGCCGTGACGGGGAACGGCTTGATGGAGAACTTCTCGCCGTCGTCGCAATAGGCGGTCGAGCCCTGCATGCCGTGCTTGATGACCACGATCTTGGCATGCTTCCCCTGCCAGTAGGCGGCGCTCTCCTCGTCGGACATGCCGGGCTTGATGAGGCGCTCGGTGAGGTCGAACTCCTCGCGCGAGCCCATGATGATGTCGGCCTGGCCGGCGAGGGCGGAGTAGTAGATGGAGATCTCGTCCGCGTTCTTCCAGTTGTAGGCGCGGTAGTCGATGTCGAAGATGAGCGGCGTGCCCACCTGGCGCGCGAGCATCGCGGCCTTGAGGGCGGCCTCGCGGCTCGGGCTCTCGGCGAGCGCCGTGCCGGAGATGAGGATGCACTTGGCCGAGGCGATGTAGTCCGCGTCCACGTCGTCCACCGAAAGCTGCAGGTCCGCGATGGCGTTGCGGTACATGAGGATGCTCGACTCGCTGGGGCTCAGCATCTCGGTGAACGTGAGGCCGAGCTTCTCGCCGCCCGTGCAGCGGGTGATGTGGCTCGTGTCGATGCCCTCGCGCTCGAAGTACTCGGTCACGAAATCGCCGAACTGGTCGTCGGAGACCTTGGCGATGAAGCCCGCCTTGAGACCGTGGTGCGTCACGCCCACCGCGATGTTCGCCGGGGAGCCGCCCACGTACTTCTCGAAGTAGTGGACGTCCTTGAGCGGCTTGAACTCCTCCTTCACGACGTCGGAGTACGCGGGGTTGAAGTCGATGGCCACGCGGCCGAGCAGCACGATGTCGAGCGGCCGGGACGAATCGAAGTCGATGTAGGCCATGAGCTGGCTCCTTTCTTTAGATGGGTTGGTTGGGGACGTGTTCCTTTCAACCCATTCGGCTCGTCGTCGTGTTCCATGCATGCGCGAATGGGTTGAAAGGAACACGTCCCCAACCAACCCCCTCAGCCGAAGGGGATGAACACGAGGACGAGCGCCACCGCCACGAAGGCGATGCCGAGGGTGCGCGCGAGGTTCTCCTGCCTGCTGTAGGGCTCCGTCGAGCGCGGGGCGCCCACGCGGCGGGTGTACGACATCTTCACCCAGGTGATGAGGGCGAGGCCGATGATGACGCACACGATCTGGATGTACTCGGAAACCTGCACGGGCGCTCCCTTCCACATCGGGGCAGGCCGGACGCGCTCACCCGGCGCCTGCTCCCCTCTCTCGCCTAGTCGCGCGGCACCTGCGGCGCGGGCGCGGCGGGCACGTCGCACGCATCCGAGACCGCTTCGAGCTTCACGATGGCGTCCCAGATGCGCTCGCGCGTGACCGGGTACGGCACGTGCTCGAGCTCCTGGTTGACCTCCGTGGCGGCGAGTACCCCGGTGAAGTCGTCCTCGAGCGTGAGGCCGAGATCCGCCAGGCGCGTGGGCAGGCCGAGCGCACGGTACGTGCGCAGCAGCTCCTGCAAGGCCTCGTCCTGCCCGTCCATGGCGAGCTGTACGAGCACGCCGTAGGAGACGACCTCGCCGTGCAGGTGGTCGCGCTCCACGGAGGGGATCGTCGTGAGGCCGTAGAAGAGCGCGTGGGCGAGCGCGCTGTTGTAGTCGACGCCCACGAGGCCGGACACGAGCCCGGTGCTCACGATGATGTTGAGCGCCGCGTGCTCCAGGTCGGCGCTCACGCGGTTGGCGGCGCAATCGGCGAGCGCGGCCGCGGCGTGGGCGAGGAGCGGGCCTGCACACATGCACGAGATGGCCTGGCCGAGCACTGGCGCGTACGCGGGGCTGTCGCCGCGCATGGAGAACGTGACCTCATGGTACTTGGCGATGGTGTCGCCGATGCCCGCCCAGAGGTACACCTCAGGCGCCTCGGCGATGATCTGCGTATCGATGAAGCAGTGCGCGGGCGGCACGTGGAGCTGCACGATCTCGAGGAAGCTGCCATCGTCGTTGTACATGATGGAGATGCAGCTCACGGGCGAGCAGTTCGAGGCGATGGTGGGGAACGTGTAGAGCGGCTTGCCCAGGCGGTGCGCGAGGATCTTGCACGTGTCGACGGCCTTGCCGCCGCCCATGGCGAAGATGGCGTCCGCCGCCTGCACCGCGGGCTCGGCCGCCAAGCGGTCAACCTGCGCGTACGTCGCCTCGCCGCCGAACCAGAACGAGCCCGTGATACGCACGTCCGTGCCCTCGACCGCGCGCTCGAGCCACCCGAGGCCGGCGGCCATGGCGCGCTCGCCGCCCACGACCACCGCGTTCGCGGCGCCGATCACCTGGGGGACCGCTGCATACGCCTCCGTCCCCACCGTGTATCTCGGCAAGCATTGCGTTGTGAATCCGGTCATCGCGAACCTCCTTCATGAGCCACCGGGACGGGCGCGCCCCCGCATCCGCCGCCGGGGCGATACCCTGGGGCGACGCGCGCGTCCCCGTAGCTCACGTTCGTGCCTCACGTTCAAAACGGAGGGCGCCGCCCAGTGGAAGCGCCCTCCGAAACCATTCGACCTTCTCGCGAACGCGGCGCGTTACGCGGCGAACTCGCGCACGAGCGCCTCGAGCTCGGCGTCCTGGCAGTTGGCGTAGAAGCAATCCAGGAAGGCCGGGGTGAGGGCGGTCTTGACCATCTCGGGGTCGAGGGCGCGGATGATCTCGGGCAGCGGCTTGGCGACGCGCTTCTTCACGTCGTCGAGCAGGCGAACGTTCTTGTTCTGGGACTCCTTGCGGTCCGCCGGGTAGCCCATGCCCTTCGGCGAGCCGAACGCGCGGGTGAAGATGTTCTCGAGGTTGAGCTCAGCACCCCAGCCAAAGCCCTTGGCGTAGGGGATGGAGAGGGCGTTGCCGTCGTTGATCTGCAGGAAGAGGTAGGCGTCCGTGGGCTCGATGCAGTAGCCGCACACGACGCCGGGGTACATGTTGCAGCTCATGAGCGCGCCCTGGCCGGTGCCGCAGCCGGTGACCACGAAGTCGACGGCCTTGGAGTTGAGGAGCAGCGCGGCCTGGATGCCGATGTGCAGGTAGGTGAGGCGCGGGTTCTCCTCGGTGTAGTCGGTCGGGAGGTCGTTGGGGTTATCGACCTGCTGCATGCCGGTGTTGTAGACGGTGTGGCCCATGGGCTCGACGACCTTCTTGAGCTGGCCCAAGATGATGTCGTTCTTCGACGCCTGCGAGAATTCCTGGATGAGGGCGATCTTCATGAGATCCATCTCCTTCTCTTCGTTGGTACACGTCTTGGAGGCGCTGCGCCTCCCGGGAATGGACGGGCAGGCTCACGTGGCCGGGATGGGTTGGTCGGGGACGTGTTCCGTTCAACCCATTCGCCTTCCAAACGGAACGCGAATGCATGCGTGAATGGGTTGAAAGGAACACGTCCCCGACCAACCCATCCCCCCAGCCGCTCGTCAGCCGTTCGTCCGCTCCCGGGAGGCGGCTCGCTGGGGACTGCGAGCCGCCTTCGATATGCTGCTACTCCTTGGAGCCGTTATCGACGTCCTCGAAGGTGTAGCGGTCATTCGAGCCGATGGTGTGGATGTAGTCCTTCACGAACTGCTTCACACCGGCCTCGGCCGCCATCTCCATGGTGAGGTAATCCGCCTTCGGATCCTCCTCGAGCTTGGCGAGCACCGCGGCCTTCGCGGCTGCGAACGCGTCGGTAGCGACGTTGATCTTGTTGATGCCGCCGGCGACGGCCTTCTTGAGGTTCTCCTCGCCGGAGCCGGAACCGCCATGCAGCACGAGCGGCATCTTGAGCGCGGCCTTGAGCTCGGCCAGGCGCTCGAAGTCGAGCTTCGGGACGAAGCCCTCGGGATACTTGCCGTGGGCGGTGCCGATGGCCACCGCAAGGGCGTCCACGCCCGTCTCCTCGACGAACTTCACGGCCTGCTCCACGTTGGTGTACATGTCGTCCGTGCGGCCGTCGCCGTCCGCCGCCTGGCCCACGTGGCCGAGCTCGGCCTCGACGGAGATGCCCATGCCATGGGCGAGCGCCACGACGGTCTTGGTGCGGGCGACGTTCTCCTCATAGGGCAGCGACGAGGCGTCGATCATGACGTTCGTGAACCCGGCCTGCATGGCGCGGATCTCGTCCTCGAGCTTCCCGCCATGATCGAGGTTCAGGGCCACGGGCACGGTCGCGCGCTCGGCGATGACCTTCACGAGCGGCACGATATCCTCCATGTGGGCGAGCTTGGACATCTGGCCCACGCCCATCTGGACGATGATCGGGGAGCGCTCCTCCTCCGCGGCGGTGATGACGGCACGCACCATCTCCATGTTGACGCTGTTGACGGCCATGACGCCATAGTTGTGCTCATTGGCGTGATCAAGGATGGCCTTCATCGTAACGAGCATTGCTTCTAACCTCTTTCAGACCTTGTTTCCCTCAGCAAACCCAGAAGAGCCAGGCGACGGGCGCCGCCTGGCTCGAACGAGGACGACTTAGAAGTCGATGTCCATCTCGACGATCTCTTCCTCTTCTTCCTCGGCCTCAGTCGGCTTCTGCTTGATGATGGCGTAGATGATGCCGGTCGCGAGCGAGCCGGCGACCAGGGCCACGACGGCCCAGACCGGATTCACCATCGCGGGGAAGACGAAGATGCCGCCGTGGCCAGCCACGGACTCGACGCCCATGCCGACCGCGATGGCGCCGGCGAGGCCGGAACCGATCATGGAAGCGGGGATGAAGCGCACGGGGTCAGCAGCGGCGAAGGGCAGCACGCCCTCGGTGATGAAGCACAGGCCCATGGGGAAGGCGGTGATGGCGGTGTCGCGCTCGGTGGTGGTGAACTTGTTGCGCGCGACGAGCGACGCAACGAAGGCACCGATCGGGGGCGTCATGCCGCCGATGATCTTAGCGGACATAGGACCGTAGATGCCGTCCGCGCCGAGGGCGTTCGCGGCCATGGAAGCGGTCTTGTTGATGGGGCCGCCCATGTCGAAGCCCATGCAGGCGCCGATGACGGCACCGATGATGGCCTTGGAGCCGCCGTTGAGCGAGATGATCCAGTTCTGGAAGACATCCATGATCCAGGCGAGCGGCTGCATGAACACGCAGAGGAACAGCATGCCGCACACGAAGGTGGTAAGCACCGGCATGATGAGCACCGGCATGAGCCCCTGGCCCCACTTGGGGAGCTTCCAGGTCTTCATCCAGAGCAGGAAGTAGCCGATGACGAAGCCCATGAGCAGGCCGCCCAGGAAGCCGGCCTTGGACATGGTGCAGACGTAGCCGATGATGAAGCCGGGGACGATGCCGGGGCGCTCAGCGATGGCGTAGGCCATGTAGGCGCACAGGATCGCGACGGCGAAGTTCATGGCATAGCTGGAGAGCATGTTGACGCCCCACCAGAAGCCGCCCCAGGTGAAGGGCTCCATGCCGGAGAACGGCGTGGCCCAGGAACCGGAGACCTCGGCGTAGAAGTCGCCGACCAGGTAGCCGCCGAAGCCCTTCGCGAGAGCTCCGAGGATACCGCCGGCAACGACCATGGGAATCATGTAGGAGATGCCCGTCATGACCGTCTGCATAACGCCGACCTTCTTAATCTGTGCCATGGAACTCCCTCCTTTCTTGTTCTATGCGGGTTCCCCCGCTTGAGCCATTTGGCTCGGAATACCGTTTGATGGGTGAAGCGGCCTACTGGGCCAGCTTCTTCTCGATGGTCGCGATGAGGCTCTTCGGGTTCTTCATCGCGGTGCTGATCGGGATATCGACAACGCGCTTGCCCTTGAAGCGATCCTTCGGCACCTCGATGTCGTGAGCGATGATCACGACATCCGCGGCCTCGATCTCCTCGGGCGTGAGGACGTTGTCCGCGCCGATGGAGCCCTGCGTCTCGATCTTGCACTCGTGGCCGGCAGCCTCAGCGGCGTCCTTGATCTTCTGGGCGACGATGTAGGTGTGCGCGATGCCAGCGGTGCAGGCGGTAACGCCAACGATCTTCATGGTTCCCTCCTCTTCAAACTCCGTTGGGGTCTTTCCCCTCCTCGGTGCGCGGCTCATCCGCGCACCCTATCTCGCGGCGAGCTCCCCTACTCAGCCGTAAGAATCGAAATGATGTCCGCCGGGGTCTCGGCGTGCTGCAGCTTCTCGACGAGCGCGTCGCTGCCGATCTTGCCGGCGAGCTGGGCGAGCAGGCGCAGATGGGTCTGCTCGAAGCCCTTGTCGTTCGAGACGCAGAACAGGAAGAACAGGTTGACCGGCTCGTCGTCGTAGCTCTCCCACTCCACCATGTGGTCGGAGCGGCCGATGGCGATGGTGTTCTGCAGGACGGCGCCGCTCTTGCCGTGCGGGATGGCGACGTGGTTGCCGGCACCGGTGATGCCCATGGACTCGCGGACGTAGATGTCCTTCACGAATTGATCGATATCGGAGATGTAGCCGCCGTCGAGAAGAAGCTGCGCCAGCTCGTGCAGGACCTCATCCTTCGTCGTGCCCTTCACATCCAGGCTGATGATGTCCTCGTGCAAGACCTCGCTCAGTTCCATATGTCTCCCTTCGTCAATCCGGAGGCCCATGCCGCCGGTTTTTACATACCTGTAATACGACGATTGCGCGGAGCGCGAAAGGTGCGCGTCGGCGAACGTTGGCATTTCGAACGTAAACGGTATCTCATTTCACGTAAATTGAAAAGCCCTTGATTCCCGCCCGCCGACTGTCGTATTGTTTTCGCAGGTAATAGCCTATTTTTTTAGATAGCGACCTCTATGATGCGAAGGAAAATAGTCTTACAGTAATTTACGTTTTTGTATTTTACTCAAAGTAATTGACGTTCACACCATAATATTTCTTCGTTTATCTTCGATATAGGCGATTTGCTACGGTAAACGGTGAAAAACGGTTGCGGACAGGAAGGGAACGCGCAATGGAACAGTTCAGGATCGACGGCAAGGTCGCGCTGGTCACGGGCGCTTCGCACGGCATCGGCTTCGGCATCGCGGTCGCGCTCGCGAAGGCGGGTGCGAAGGTGGCCTTCAACTGCCGCACGGCCGAGCGCCGCGACGCCGCCGTCGCCGCGTATCGCGAGGCGGGGGTCGAGGTCGCCGGCTACGTGGGCGACGTCACGAACGAGGACCAGATGCGCGACATGCTCGCCGACATCGCAAAGACCCTCGGCCCGGTGGACATCCTCGTGAACAACGCCGCCGTGATCAAGCGCCTGCCCATGCACGAGATGGACACCGCGGACTTCCGTCGCATCATCGACACGGACCTCACCGCCGCGTTCATCATGTCGAAGCTCGTGCTCCCGAGCATGATGGAGCGCGGTGGCGGCAAGATCATCAACGTGTGCTCCATGATGAGCGAGCTCGGACGCGAGACCGTGAGCGCCTACGCCGCGAGCAAGGGCGGCCTCAAGATGCTCACGCGCAACATCGCCTCCGAGTACGGCAAGTACAACATCCAGTGCAACGGCATCGGGCCGGGCTACATCGCCACCGAGCAGACCGCGCCGCTGCGCGAGCCGCTGCCCGACGGCTCGCGCTCGCCGTTCGACGCGTTCATCGTCTCCAAGACCCCGGCCGAGCGCTGGGGCACCGTCGAGGACCTCATGGGGCCGGTCGTGTTCCTCGCGTCGCCGGCGTCCGACTTCGTGAACGGCCACATCCTCTACGTCGACGGCGGTATCCTCGCCTACCTCGGCCACCAGCCCGAGTAGGTCATTTAGGGACGGGTTCAAAGCGTTACCTTTTGCTACATTTAGGGACAGGCTTTGGTAACGGGCGGGCGCGCCGGGGTTTTCGAGCTCCGGCGCGCCCGCTTTTGATTCCCTTGTTGAGGCACCTCCCCCGCATGAGGCGCCGGAGGAGCCGCGGCAACGGCCTGCCGAGCAGCGTTCGCGGCGAAATGCACAGGACTCCAAACCCAATCTGCGCGAAACGAGCGTTTTATGGGCACCCCCGGAAGTAGCACGGGGGTGCGCACCAACAAAGGTGCAGGTAGCGAGGCTGCCGCTTTTCCGGCTACTTGGCCACCCCCGCGTAAACCGTTCGTTTCGCTCATTTTGGGTTCCGATGGCTCCGCAGTGACGCGCCATGCGTCGGTTTTCCGCACAGCACTCCGCTAAACAACCGCTCCGGCCAGGCTACACGCTCGATTCGATGTGCGCCATCCACTGCCGGCCGCCGGGGTGGTCGCGCGGGCCGCCGATGAGCTCCTCACCGGCGCCGAGCATGCCTTTGCCCGCCTCGTCCGCGAGCACGAGCTGCGCATGCGACCGCGACGCCGCGACCGCCTGGGCCATGATGTCGTCGGGATCCTCGTCCATCACGATGACATCGAAATCCGCGAGGCTCGCGAACGAGATGAAGCTCGGCCGGCGCAGCTTCGATGTGTCCATGAGCACGATATGGCGATTCGAATGGGCGAGCATGCCGCGCTTGATCTCGGCGTTGCCCGTGAACTCCGTCGCGAAGCCCTGCTGCACGTCGAACGAATCCGTTCCCATGAACGCCTTGTCCACGTAAAGGCGGGAGAGAATGTCGTTCGCGATGGACCCCGTGATATAGCGGTGGTTCTTGCGCAGCGCGCCGCCCAGCAGGACCACGTCGGCGTGGGGCAGATTCGAGTCGGCGAAGGTCGCGATGGAGAGGTCGTTCGTCACGATGGTGATGTTGTGCTTGCTGCCGAGCAGGCGCACGAACTCGAGCGTCGTGGTGCCGGAGTCCACGAAGAGCGAATCGCCGTTCATCACGAGGTCGGCGGCGCACTCGGCGACCTTGCGCTTCGCGTCGACGTTGAGGTTCATGCGCTGGTCGGGATAGGAGATGGTGATGGTGCGCGTGATGGAGACCGCGCCTCCGTGCGTGCGCCGGAGCTTGCCGGCACGCTCGAGCTTGTCGAGGTCGCTGCGCGCCGTGACCTCCGAGATGCCGAAGTGCTCGCAGATGTCCGAGACATGGATCGAGGTGCGGCTGTTCACCTCGTCGACGATCATGACCCGGCGCTCGTCCGCGGAAACCTTGCGCGGCTGCTTGTCGTCCGTTTCCCACATGGCTCGGCTCCCCTTCCCGCTCGCGCGGCGGCGCGACGCGAGGCGCACGCATTTCGTTTTCGCAACCATTATGCGCCCAAGGCGCCGAAAAACGAAAGCGGGTCATCGGGAAGTCTGAGGGTGAGTCATTGGGGACGGGTTCGTTTGACTCAGCGAGTCATTGGGGACGGGTTCGTTTGACTCAGCGAGTCATTGGGGACGTGCTCGTTTGACTCACTGAGTCAATTGAACCCGTCCCCAATGACTCACACGAGGCCGAAGTGCTCGAGCGCGGTGGCCACGCCATCCTCCTGCACGGTGTCGGTCACGTAGTCGGCGTAGGCGCGCACCTGGGGCAGCGCGTTGCCCATCACCACGGCGACGTCCGCCGCCTCGAGCATCGACACGTCGTTCTCGGAATCGCCGAAGCCGTAGACCGTCCCCACCTGCACGCCGCGCCGGCGCAGCTCGCTCAGGACGACCTGCATGCCGCTGCGCTTCGTGGTACTGGGCAGTGTGATCTCGTGCTCGCCCACACCGAGGTTCGATATGACGAAATCCTCGCGTATGAAGGGCATTGCAGGGTCGAGCAGGTCGAGCCGGTGGGACTCGAGTACCACCTTGGACACCTCGAGCGTGCCGAGCATGCCGCGGAGCTCGTCGATGCTCGTGTGCTCGTAGCCGATGTCGAACGAAAGGGGCGTCTCGGGCCATTCGACGAGCAGGCAACGAGAGGACGTCTCGAAGAACGCCGACATGCGTGCGCGCGCGAGCTCGTCCACGAGGCGGGCGAGCAGGTCGCGCGGCATGAACTCATGGTGCACGACCTCGTCGCCGAACTCCACGCAGCCGCCCGCGAGCATGATCTTCGCCGTGAACGGGCATGCGCGCAGCGCCGGCGAGACAGTGATGGGCGGACGGCCGGTACAGAGCACGGCGATGTTCCCGCGCGCCGTGAACGCCTCGAGGGCGCGGCACACGCGTTCCGAGGGTGCCGCCTGGTCCTCGGGCACGCCGTCGCGATGGTACGTGAGCGTGCCGTCCACGTCGAAGAACGCGACCGCCGGCGCCGCGGCGGCGTTGCGCGGCGCGTCAGCATCGCGCGGCTCAAGCGAATCCATGTGCACCCCTTCAGCTCGATGGTTCAATCGTGCCGATTCTACCATCTTGGATGTGGGGGTGCGGGGGGCGAGGCGAGGTGGCTATCTGCGCGAACGTAAACGCATTCAAAATCAGAGATCCTCAGGCATAAAATGGCGTGCCGCCCGGATATTTCACCTTGCAGCACGCCAAATGTTGCCTGAAGTTCTAGAGGACGGGACGCCATCGCAAAAGACGGGCTTCAGGCGCAGGAGGACATCCACGCCTGAAGCCCAACGGTGTCTACTTCAACTCAGGCCAGTAACCCTTATTCGCTTCAATCATGTCATCGAGAATCTGCTTCGCAACGCTCGCGGACGGCACGGTCTTCGAAAGCGTAAACGCCTGCCAAAGCTTCTGATAAGACCCCTCGATCCACGCGTCTACAGCCAGCTTTTCGACAGCAACCTGCTGTTCCATGAGCCCCTTCTGGAAGCGAGGAATTGCACCCTGGACGATGCGCTCATACCCGTTCTTGCCAACAATGCAGGGGATCTCGACCATGGCATCACGGTCGAAGTTCTCGATTGCGCCTTCATTCGGCACAATGATAATGAAGCGGCCAAGCGTGTTCTCGGCAAGTGCGCACGCAAGGTCGACGATGTAGTCCGAGTGGTTGAATGGGGTGAAGAGCCGACTGCCCTCGGCTGTGCCCTTCTCAGCAACTTCACGGCACGCAGTGAAAATGAATTTCTCGCGCCCCTCGCGAATCTCGTCGACGCGCGTATGGTTTGGATCGCTATGCTCCACCACGTAATCCGGATAGAGATAATACTTGAGATAAGAGTTGGGGATGGTATCGGGGTCGAGCGCATAGACGTCGCGAACCTTTAGGAAGGTCTCATACCAGCTCTTGTCAGCATGCTGCGTATCGGCCGGCATACCATCGATGAAGCCATTCTTTGCGACATGCTTGCGAATCTCGGGCATAAGGTCGTTGCCCTTATCGTCGTACATGGCGCTCCACCAGCCAAAATGGTTAAGACCATAGTAGCTCACCTGGAGCTTGTGCCAATCGTCGATGCCGCACATGTTTGCAAAGCGGCGCAACGACCCCACGGGCATATCGCAGATGTTGATGATCTTTGAATTGGGACGAAGGCGATTCGTCGCCTCGGCAACGATGGCGGCCGGGTTGGAGTAGTTGAGCATCCACGCGTTCGGGCTGTACTTCTCCATATAGTCGAGAATCTCGATCACGGGACCGATGGAACGCAAGCCGTACGCAATACCGCCAGGTCCACAGGTCTCCTGACCAACCACACCGTATTTCAGCGGAATCTTCTCGTCTTTATCGCGCATGTCATACAGGCCAACACGAATCTGCGCCATAACAAAATCGATGTCCGTGAAAGCCGTCTCTGGGTCGGTCGTGTAAATGAACTCGATTTCAGGAGCAGCCTCTTGCAGGAAGATCTCGCAGGCTTTCGCTACAGTCTCCTGACGCTCCGCATTGTTGTCGTAGAACACGATCTTGCGGATAGGGAACCGCTCCTCCTCCGTAACGAGTGATGCCACGATACCGGGGGTATACGTCGATCCACCACCCGCAACGGCAATGGCATAGCGTTTAGAATCAGACATGGAGAACTCCTTTCAACAGCGAAAACCGCTGTTTTTTCTGTTGCATACGACGAGATTGGGGCTCGATTCCCCGGCGGCGATCCTGTGCTGTTCGCTCGACGGCATACAGGCCGTTGAGCATGCGGCGCAGATACGAAAGCTCCGCCATGTTCCGACGAATGGCGCCTTTACCGGCAAGCATTCGTTCGAACGCGCTCGCATCCTGCCTGAAGGAGACAGAGACGCGCTCTTCAGCGTCAGACTCGCCCGGCACAGGCTCCAAGATATATTCCGTTCGAGCCCACTCAGTACCATCTCGAGCTTCGATCACCATGCGCCGAGGACGTTCAAGCTTCGAAATCCGTGTGCGAATGCAAGGGGTGCCAGCGGCGTTACGCGCGTAATACACCATACCTGCGGCGACGTTCGCCGGCGCCGGTATGTCAGAAGCCTCCTCGATCTCGATACGAAGTTTCGAAACGAGCGCATCGAAGAACTCTTCCGCACTTACATCAAATGTGCGCACGATTTTCATGAGGCGGGCACCCCTTCCTAGCAATGCTCCCAAACCTTGCGCGCTAAGCACCATGGCGCGAGCTAATCGGTGTAGGCCACGGCGGCCGCACGCAAGCAGGCTTGACGGACAAGCAAAACGAAGCTTATGCCTTGGCAGCTTCGGCAGCCTCGGCCTCCTGCTCCTGCTTCACAAGCTGGTGCTCGTACGCCTTGAAGAACGGGTACCAGACGATGCCCGTGGGGATGATCGCCAGATAGCACCACACGGCGTTCATGGGGTTGAGCGAGCCCAGATACTCGGCAAGGCCGATGGGAATATTTCCACCCATGGGAATCCACAGCGGGGTGATGATGCCGGTCATGTAGCCAATGGTGAACCAGACCATGTTCACCAACGGCGCAATGATATACGGAATCGAAAGAATCGGGTTGTACATGATGGGCATGCCGAAGGTAACCGGCTCGTTGATCTTGAACCAACCGGGTACGAGGCCAACCTTGGCAACGGCACGAATCTGCTCGGACTTAGAGCGCAGGCCCATGAGCACAAGCGGCCAGGTGCAACCGGAACCGCCGACCGTTGCCATGCAATTGAAGAGCAACGACGGAGCAAACACGGAAGCTTGACCGGCTGCCACAAGGGCAGCGTTCTCGGCGATTTGTCCGTAGAGCGCGGGGCTCAGGAACGAGGACACCACGAAGTAACCGTGAATGCCGAAGCACCACAGAAGGCAACCGAAGGCGACGATGATGAACATACCGGGCAGTGACACAAGCGCGGAAACCGGCACAGAAAGCAGCGCCAGGAAGCCGGAGGCCAGCGTGTAGGCACCGCCGGTCGCAGCCGAGATACCAGCAGAAGCGGCGACGAAAAGCACCATGCTAAACAAGCACGGAACGATACCGGCGAAACTGTTCTGGAGCGCCTCGGGCACCATGTCAGGCATCTTGATGTACACCTTATGCACCGTGCAGAAATGTTCAACCTGAACAACCACGAACGCCACGAGGAAGCTCACGAACATGCCGGTAGCGCCAAGATAGCTAGAAGCAAGCGCGGCGGCACCAGAAGCATCGGTGGTGTAGGGCGCGGCGACCACGAGGAAGCACGCAACGCACTGGACGGCCGTCACAATGGGCGATTTGACCTCCATGTTACGCGCGTACAGATAGCCCAAAATGGCTACAAGATACAGCGCGATAAGGTTCGTAGTAAAATTATACGGCGTGTACAGGATCTGATAGATAGCGCTATCGGTACTGTACAGGTTGAGCATGGTGGGCCCACCAATCGAGCACACAATCTGAGAGATGGCGCCCACCATGAGCACGCTCATCATCGACATCATCGAATTCTGTAGCGCAGAGACAAAGCGGTTGGCTCCAAGCTTCTGTCCAAACGCCTGCAGTTTGATGAGCACAGGACTATTAAAAATGTCTTCCATTGCCATATGGTTTCCCCTCCTTGTTTCCTTGAGACTCTCGAGTGTCCATGTGGGCACAGCTGTCGCAAGGGCACTGGCCGCGCAGGCTACTGCTGAAGCAGGCCGTCAATAAGTTTGAAGATGTTTTCGCAACGACCGATGCCATAGTCGGCCGGAGCAATGACACCCACAGGGCGCGTCGTTCCCCTCACGACCTCATCCTTGCGATAACTAATCTGCGGTCCGAGCAAAATGCAGTCGTATTTCTCGCACACCTCCTTGAACGACCCAATGCCCACCGCGTTGATCTCGAAATCGATTCCCTGCTCTTCGGCATATCCCCTGAGCTTCTTCATGAGAATGCTCGTCGACATGCCCTGAGCGCATACCAGCAGTACCTTCATGGCGTTTTCTCCCTTCTTATAACGCCTACGCCTGCGTATCCTCAGCAACTGGGCCGGCACACGCACGGTCCTCCTTGCATCGGTACAAATGGATAAGCTCCTCGATAAGCTCCTGTGCGAGCATGGCGGTCATGAGGTGATCCTGCGCGTGCACGAGCATTACATCGACGGGCGTATGGATACCGTTCGCCTCGCGCACAAGCAGCTTCGTCTGCTGATCATGCGAGGCGATAGCGGCCTCCTTAGACTGCGTGATGAGTTCATCCGCGTGCTCGAAATCTCCCGCTCGCGCCGCCTTCAAAGCGCTGAACGCAAGGCTGCGCGCCTGACCCGCCGAACCGATAAGCCCGAACGAAAGCATCTCGAGCTCTTCGGGAGTAAACTCCTTCATCTCATCATCGCCGGCGACCTGTTGCTTGTCGGTCATGATGCACTTCCTTCCTCTTCTCCAATAAGTGACGAAAACGATTCAAAATCTCCGATCTCGCGAAGACGCCTCGTGCCATCGTTGTCGAATAGCAAATTCACGACCACGCGATGAAATTCGCTCATCTCTGACACGTCATCGGTGCCATAGGCCACAAGTAGCACCGTATCCACGGACACGCCCTCCTGCCCCCACGCCACCGGTTCATCAAGGAGAGCCACGCAAGCGAGCGTATTGCCCTTGAGCGCCTCGAGCGGATGCGGGACGGCAACGCCGTTGCCGTACGCTGTGCTCATAAGATCCTCGCGCGCCTGAACCAGCTCGCGAAGCCTAGGGCCATAGCCACCAATCGACGCAAGGTTGCGGCAGAGCATGTCCAGCACTTCTGCCTCGTCATGCGCCTTCAGGTGCGGATAGAAGAGCTCCTCACGGAAGAACCTTCGAACTCCATTTCGGGATACAGGCTCGCTCAGTGCCGTACGAGCTCCCGCAACGTCGTCATCATCCAAGAAGAGCGCAATCTGACGTACCGGGACAGGCAAGTCGGCATCAAGCGGCACGGTGGTAAACACGTAGTCGATGTGAGAAAAGTCGACGTTTTTAACCTGGGTATAATCACAGGTCAGAATCGAATCGAGGTAATCGCCGAACTCCTGCTTACAGCGATATTCGAGGAGTTTCGCTGTTCCACGGCCGGAGGCGCATACAAGCAGCAAGCGCTTCTTTGGAGCAGGCTGCTTCTGGCGCTCAAGCGCAAGTGCGAAGGCAAGAGCAAGATACCCTATCTCATCCTCTGAAGGGCGAGCGCCATAGGTGGTCGCCAGTACCGCCGAAGCATCCACCGCAATGGTGTAGGCAAGCGGGAAGCGGGTCGTGATATCAGAGAGTAGCGGATTCTCAAGCTTCATGTGATATCGCAAGCGATACGCAAGCGGGACGATGTGGCGCGCGAGATTCATACGAAGCTCGAGATCGTTGCGGAAATCGAAGCGGAACGTCTTCCATACAAGGTCGAGCATTCTCGAAACAACCTGCCAAACCTCATCGGTTATGACTGAGGGCTCGGAGATGTTCTCGTAATCGGGTAGTGTCTGACGACCTGCGAGGTGAATCGCGATGTAGGTAACCTCCTCACAAGGCAGCTGTACGCCCATCTCGCGTTCTATAGAACGGGCGATGCGCTCTGCGGCAGCGTATTCGCGCGTTCCGCTCATATCATGGATATGCGCAGAATCAAGCGGGGGCGGATTCAAGGTTA
>CAPI01000031.1 GCA_000333815.1 [Collinsella] massiliensis | reverse complement strand
CCTTGAAGTAGCGCGGGGTTGCGCGCCAACGGAACCGCAGGTAGCGAGGCCGCTCCTTCGGGGGCTACTTGGCCATCCCCGTATAAACCGCTCGTTTCGCGTGCTTTGGGTTTCAACGCCGAAGCCAACCCAAGAAAAAACGGCGATATGGCATACAACATGCCATATCGCCGTTCCAACAACGTTCCGCCTACCGCGAACGCGTCCCACGCGCGCCTCGGCGCCCTCGCGCAGCCTAGATGCCGCCACCCAGCAGCCCGCGAAGCACCTGCTCGGGGTCGGCCGAACCGCCGCGCGGCACGAGCGCGGTGATCTTCTTCTGCACCTTGTACTCCGCCACCTCGTCCTCGAGCTCGCGGACACGGGTACGCAGCCGCTCGTTCTCGCGCTCGCGCTCCTCGGCGCGCTCCTTCATGTCCAGGATGCGCACCACACCGGCAAGGTTGATGCCCTCGTCGGTGAGCTGGTTGATGAGCTCGAGCCGCTCGATGTCGGCGCGCGAGTACAGGCGCGTGTTGCCGCCCGAGCGCTTGGGGTTCACCAGGCCCTTCGACTCGTAGACGCGCAGGGTCTGCGGGTGCATGCCCGTCAGCTCTGCCGCCACGGAAATCATGTACAACGGCTTGTTACGCTCGTCCTCTGCCATATCGAACCCCAAATCTCGTCCTCTTCGCGCGCCGCTCCGTGCGCGCACCGCGCATCACGGGAGCGGCTCATGTGGCCGCGCCCGCAGTGCAGCCCCCCTATGCGCTCGCCTTCGACGACGAGCGGTATTGATTGATCGTCGCGCGGTAGTCGCGCGCGTCGGCTTCCATGAGCTTCTCGAGCGATGCGCGCTCGGTGTCGCTCAGCCGCTCCGGCGTGCGGACCTCGACGGTCACGATCAGCGCGCCCGTGCGCCCGCGATGCTTCAGATCCGGCGCGCCCATCTCGTTGAACCGGAACTTCTTGCCCGTCTGCGTCCCCGCAGGGATGCGCAGGCGCACCGTCTTGCCGCCCGGCGTGGGCACGTCCACGCGGGCTCCCAGCGCGGCCTCGTACATCGAGATAGGCAGCGTGAGCAGCACGTCCGCGCCCTTGCGCTTGAAGATGGGGTGCTCGAGCACGTGCGTGCGCACGATCAGGTTGCCGCGGCTGCCGCCGTTCACGCCGAAGTCGCCGCGCTCCTTGAAGTTCATCTTGCCGCCGTCCACGGCGCCTGCCGGGATCTTGACGACCACGCTCTCGCGCGTGCCCGTCGACGGCACGGTGTAGCTCACCTTCTTCGTGACCCCGTGGAACGCGTCCTCGGCGCTCACGTCGATGGTCAGCGAGATGTCGTCGCCTTTGCGCGGGCGGTTCGCGGCGCGGCCGCCCATGCCGCCGAACCCCTGGGCGAAGCCACCGAACCCGCCGCCATCGGAACCGCCAAAGATGGAGCTGAAGAGGTCGTTCAGGTCGACGTTCGCCCCACCGCCGCTATATGTATACGAGCCGCCACCGCCCGGCATGCCGCCGAACATGAGCAGCTGGTCGTATTCTTTGCGCTTCTTCGCATCGGAGAGCGTCTCGTACGCTTCGCTGATCTCCTTGAACTTCTGTTCATCGCCGCCCGCGTCGGGATGGTACTTCTGCGCGAGCTTGCGAAATGCGGTCTTGATTTCCTTGTCGGAGGCGTCGCGCGAAACGCCCAGGACATCGTAGAAATTCTTCTGCGGCATGACGCCTGCCTCCTTCCCTGAGCCGGGGGCTCAGCGCCCCGTCTCATCAAAAGGGCTTCGGAACCTGTGTCCCGAAGCCCTTACCGGTCGTTTACTCGGACGCGCTCTCGGCATCCGCCTCGGGCGCACCCGATTCGGCTTCGGTGGCCGGGGCGGGCTCGTCCGCGGCCTCCGCTTCGGGCGCCGGGCGCTTCTCGCCGCCGTAGGTCACCGTGACCATCGCCGAGCGCAGCACGCGATCGGCCATGCGGTACCCCTTCTGGTACACGTCGTTCACCGTCTCGTCGTACTGCGACGGATCCTCGACGCGGCCCACCGCCTGGTGCTCGAGCGGGTTGAAGGGCTCGCCCTTCGGGTCGATGGCCTCGACACCCTCGTGCGCGAACACGTCGAGCATCTTGGTGCGCACCGCGTCCACACCGTCCACGAACTGCGCGAACGCATCGTCGAGCTGCTGCTGGCGCGCATGGGCGATGGCGCGCTCCATGTCGTCGAGCACGGGCAGCAGCGCGGTCACGAGCTTCTCGGTGGCGCGGGTCTGCTCGGCCAGGCGCTCGGCGGCGGTGCGGCGGCGGTAGTTCTCCCAGTCCGCCTGGAGCCGCTGGGCGCGCTCGTTCGCCTCGGCCACCTTGGCCGCGGCACCGTCACTCGCCTCCTTGGCCTCCGCGAGCTCGCGGCGCACGTCGGCCAGCTCGGCCTGGGCCTGCTCGTATTTGAGCTTGAAGTCGTTCTCGGCTGCTTCCTCGCCTGCGCGGATGGCCGCCTCGATCATTTCCTCCTCGCTCATGGCCTGCTCGGCCTGCGCCTGCTCGGGGGTGTCGTCGTGCGTGGCCTCCACGCCCGCGCCCTCGGCCTGCTCGGTATCGTCCACTGCTTCTACCGGAATCTTCACGTCCCTCTCCTTGGAGTCATCGGGGGCGGCGGCAGCTCCCGCCGCCCCGGTGCGAGCTTCGCGAGCGGGCATGGTTACTTATCCTGATCGTCGTCGACGACCTCGTACTCGGCGTCGACCACGTCGTCATCGGCCGCAGGCGACGCGCCGTCGGTAGCCTGCTGCGCGTCGGCGTACACCATCTGCGCGAGCTTGTAGGCGACCTCCTGCAGCTTGTCGCCGGCGCTCTTGATGGCGTCGACGTCCGAGCCCTCGAGCGCCTTCTTGGCGTCGGCGATCGCGGCGTCGGCCTCGGCCTTCACGTCGGCGGGCACCTTGTCGCCCAGCTCGGAGAGGGTCTGCTCGGTGGAGTAGCACAGGCTGTCGGTCTGGTTGCGGACCTCGACCTCCTCCTTCTGGCGCTTATCCTCCTCGGCGTGCGCCTCGGCGTCCTTCACCATGCGGTCGACTTCCTCGTCGGACAGCGCGGTGGAACCGGAGATGGTGATCTCCTGGCTCTTGCCGGTGGCCTTATCCTTCGCGGAGACCTTCACGATGCCGTTCGCGTCGATGTCGAACGTGACCTCGATCTGCGGCACGCCGCGGCGCGCGGCCGGGATGCCGGTGAGCTGGAACTTGCCGAGGCTCTTGTTGTCGCGCGCAAGCTCGCGCTCGCCCTGCAGGACGTTGATCTCGACGCTCGTCTGGTTGTCGGCGGCCGTGGAGTAAATCTCGGTCTTGGACGTCGGGATGGTGGTGTTGCGGTCGATCATCTTGGTCATGATGCCGCCCATGGTCTCGACGCCGAGGCTCAGCGGGGTCACGTCGAGCAGCAGGATGTCGCTGCCCACCGTGGAGTCGCCGCCCAGGATGGCGCCCTGGATGGACGCGCCGCAGGCCACGACCTCGTCCGGGTTCACGGACATGTTCGGCTGCTTGCCGGTCATGTTCTTCACGAGCTCCTGGACGGCGGGCATACGGGTCGAGCCGCCCACGAGGATGACTTCGGTAAGGTCGGAGAGCTTGAGGTTGGCGTCGCGCAGGGCGTTGGTCACCGGCTGCTTGCAGCGCTCGAGCAGGTCATGCGTGATGCGCTCGAACTCGGCGCGGCTGAGCGTGTAGTCGAGGTGCTTCGGGCCGGTGGCGTCGGCGGTGATGAACGGCAGGTTGATGGTGGCCTGCTGCGCGGAGGAGAGCTCCTTCTTGGCGTTCTCGGCCGCCTCCTTCAGGCGCTGGAGCGCCATCGGATCCTGGCGCAGGTCGATGCCGTTATCGGCCTGGAACTTGTCGGCAAGCCAGTCGATGACGCGCTGGTCCCAGTCGTCGCCGCCCAGGTGGTTGTCACCCGCGGTGGAGAGCACCTCGAACACGCCGTCGGCGAGGTCGAGGACGGAGACGTCGAACGTGCCGCCGCCCAGGTCGAAGACGAGGATGCGCTGATCCTTGCCGCCCTTGTCGAAGCCGTAGGCGAGCGCGGCCGCGGTCGGCTCGTTCACGATGCGCTTGACGTTCAGGCCGGCGATTTTACCGGCGTCCTTCGTGGCCTGGCGCTGGGCGTCGTTGAAGTACGCGGGGACGGTGATGACGGCGTCCGTGATCGTCTCGCCGAGGTACTTCTCGGCGTCGGTCTTCATCTTCTGCAGGATCATGGCGCTGATCTGCTCGGGCGTGTAGTCCTTGCCCTCGATCTCCACCACGGCGCGGCCGCCTTGACCCTCCTTGACCGTGTACGGGACGGTCTTGATCTCCGAGGCGACCTCGGAGTACTTGCGGCCCATGAAACGCTTGATGGAGAACACGGTGTTCTTGGGGTTCGTCACGGCCTGGTTCTTGGCGGCCTTGCCCACCACGCGGTCGCCGTCGGCGCGGAAGCCCACGACGGACGGGGTGGTGCGGTCACCTTCGGCATTCACGATGATGGTGGGGTTGCCACCCTCGAACACGGCCATCGCCGAATTGGTCGTGCCCAGGTCGATTCCGAGAATCTTGCTCATGGTATATCCCTTCCTTTGAGCCGGGCGAGCTGTGGCACGCCGCCACGGCTCTTTGAATCGCGACGGGTGCCGCGACCCTTTTTTCGTTCGGTCTTATAATATCCCGTTTTCAATCGACCTATACCATGTGATTCAGAAAATCTAAGTCAACATATATAAGATTTTCTAGTGCGCCCGCCCGCAGGGGATGGGTTGGTTGGGGACGTGTTCCGTTCAACCCCTTTCCATTCAACCCCTTTTGCTGTTTTGTGAGTACGATCGGCGGGCATGGCGGAATCGTCCGCAAACAAGTACACGCACCTGGAACGAGTTGCCTTAAGCGCTGCACGAGCGCTCGCACGTCCTCTCTTCCGCGCACCCAGCGTGATTGTTTACCCTTCCTAACTCGGCGAACGGTCGAAAAAGGCTTCATACGAGACTTGAAAATGACGACGAGCGGGGTATATTGAAGCCACGCAATCCGTACCGGACGCCGAATCGGTTCCGGGCTATCAAGAGGAGGATTACTATGGCTCATCCTGTTATTGAAGCCGACGAGTGCATCGCTTGCGGCGTCTGCGTCGACGACTGCCCCCAGGGCGTCCTGGAGCTCCAGGACGTCGCCACCGTGGTGGACGAGGATTCCTGCATCGGCTGCGGCGTGTGCCTCGACGGCTGCCCGTCCGGCGCGATCACCGAGATCGCCGAGGACTAAGTCCTCACATACCACCTCTCGGGTATCGAAAGGGGCTCCTGCGGGAGCCCCTTTTGCGTTGCGGGACAGGCAGGTTCGCCGAGCGGCGCGGGCGGAAACCTCGCGAAAACCCGCAGCCCGCCGCGCTAGAGCGGCGAGCCGATCGGCGGTAGCTGCTTGAGATACGCCCACATGCGCTGCTTCGCGCGGGCATCGCCGAGCGCGGCCTCGAAGCCCCCGAGCGCGAGCACGCGGCGGCCGAGCACCCGCGCGACGAGCCCCGGCTCGAGCATCGCGACGTCGAACTGCTCCACCTGCGCGAGCTCCTCGGCATACGCCTCGCGCATCACGGCAGCGGCATCGTCGTCCACGAGCACGACCGCCTCGGGGTCGAGCGCCTCGAGCGCCCAGCGGAACAGCTCGGGGTCGAGCGGCTCGCCCGCGGCGCGCGTGGGGACGACGCCCTCCTCGACCGTGCCCATGCGCGCGGAGAGCACGCAGAAATCCTCCGGCGCGTACCCCAGGCGCTCGAGCGCCGCATGGAACGCCGTGCCGTCGGCACCGGAGAGCACGTCGGCGCCCGCCCGCTCCGCCTCGTTGAGCGCGCCCTTCACGAGAACGATCTGCGAAAACGCGTTCCCGAAGATGCACGCGCCCCGACGCGTCAGCCCCTCGAGCTCCAGGCGCTTCGCACCCAGCAGAGCCTCGCGCTTCTCCGCGCTCGTCGCCGCCATGCGCCTCCCCTTCCACTCGCCGAACCCATCCCCGCCATTGTACGCCGCGAGTCATTGAGTCATTGGGGACGGGTTCAAATGACTCAGTGAGTCAAACGAACCTGTCCCCAATGTCTCACCGAGTCATTTGAACCCGTCCCCAATGACTCACTGCAAGAGGATGCGGCAACTGGGTATAACGTGACCGACTTATATGGCACCGTGCCCGCAGCGAACGCGATCGGGCGCGACGCAACCGTTCCAAGGAGGAACCATGGCCGCAGTACAAGAGGTCAACGCCACCAATTTCGATAGCCTGCTTCAGGAGCAGCTCCCCGTCCTCGTCGACTTCTGGGCACCGTGGTGCGGCCCGTGCCGCATGGTGTCGCCCATCGTCGACCAGCTCGCCGAGGAGCTCGCCGGCCGCCTCGTCGTCGCCAAGTGCAACGTCGACGAGAACCAGGACATCTCCATGCGCTACGGCGTCATGTCCATCCCGACCCTCGTCATCCTGAAGAACGGCCAGGAAGTCCACCGCATCGTGGGCGCGATGCCGAAGCCGAAACTCAAAGAGGAGATCGAGCGAGCGCTGTAAGCTCGGCGCGACCGAACGGTGCCGCGTGAACCGCGCGGCGCGAAGCGCGCTGCACCGGCGCGCGTAGTACACTAGAGCCCCGGGGACACCGGGGCTCTTTTCATATGCACCGCACACCCATCTCGCTGGGAGGACGATATGCACGACGTCGGCATGAACATGAGCCAGCTCTCGATGAGCGTGAAGCACATCGACGACACCATCGCGCTCGCGCGCGCGTGGAGCCACGACCTCTACCATGCGACCGAGGCCTTCGACATGGAGCGCATCGACGAGAAGCTCGAGGCGGCGATGGCGGCGCTCGACGAGGCGCGGGCAGCGCTCGCCGGCTATGACGAGGCAATCGAGGCCGACCACAACGCCGTCGGCTCCGTGCGGCTGGTGTAGACCGTGGGCAAGCGTTCCTGCCCGGGCGACCTCGCCCGCTTCTCCGTCGCCGTCCCGGAAGACCTGCTCGCAGCCTTCGACGACCTGCTCGCCCGGCGCGGCGACGACGCGAACCGCTCGAGCGCCATCCGCGACCTCATGCGCGCGGCGCTCGTCGAGGAGGCGCTCAAGACGCCCGATGCCGAGGTCATCGGGTCGCTCACCATGATCTACGACCACCACACGGGCGACCTCACGCGCCGGCTCGACGAGGTGCAGCACGACTACACGGCAGAGATCGTCTCGACCATGCACGTGCACCTCGACCATCACAACTGCCTGGAGATCCTCGCGCTGCGCGGCACCGGGGCGCGCATCTACGAGCTCGCCGACCGTCTGCTCTCCCTGCGCGGGGTGCGCCATGGCAAGCTCACCTGCTCCGCGACGGAAACGAGCCTAGAGCTCTAGCGGGACAGCGGCATGCGACGCATCCAGATCCACATACGCGGCATCGTCCAGGGCGTGGGCATGCGGCCGTTCGTGTACCGTGAGGCGGTGGCGGCGGGCGTAGGCGGTTGGGTGCTCAACGCAGGAGACGGCGTGCACATCGAGGCGGAGGGCGACGACGCCGCGCTCGACACGTTCCTGCGCGCGCTCCGCGACCGGGCGCCGGCTGCCGCGCGCATCGACGGCATCGAGGTGCGGCAGGTCGACGCGGGCGACGGCGCGCCGGAGGACGGCCGTCCCGCCGTGCCCGGGTTCCGCATCGTCGCCTCGGACGACACCACCGCGCGCACGACCCTCGTCTCGCCCGACATCGCCACCTGCCCCGACTGCCTGCGCGAGCTCTTCGACCCAGAGGACCGCAGGTACCACTACCCGTTCATCAACTGCACGAACTGCGGGCCGCGCTTCACCATCATCCGCGCGCTGCCCTACGACCGCCCCGCGACCTCCATGTCCGCGTTCCCCATGTGCCCCGACTGCGCACGCGAGTACGCCGACCCGCTCGACCGGCGCTTCCACGCGCAGCCGGACGCCTGCTTCGCCTGCGGGCCGCACATCACCTGGCACGAGCGCGGGATGTCCGACGCGCGCACCGGGTCCACGCGCGAAGCGAGCGATGCGATCATCGAGCGCTGCGCCGAGCTCATCGCGGCGGGCGGCATCGTGGCGGTCAAGGGGCTCGGCGGGTTCCACCTCGCCTGCGACGCAGGCAACGACCAGGCCGTGCGGGAGCTGCGCACGCGGAAGCGCCGCCCGCGCAAGCCGTTCGCAGTCATGATGGCGAGCCTTGCGGATGTCGAGGGAATGTGCACGGCGCGGGATGCGGAGCGCGAGCTACTGCAGGGCAGCGTGCGCCCGATCGTGCTCGTGCGGCACGTCGCCGGCTGCGCCCCGTCCGTCGCCTTCGACCTGCCCGAGCTCGGCGTCATGCTCCCCTACACGCCGCTTCAGCACCTCCTGCTCGCCGCTTGCGCCCGGCGCGGCGTGCGCGCGCTCGTCATGACGAGCGGCAACGTGAGCGGCGAGCCCATCGAGACCGACGATGCGCGCGCGTGGGAGCGCCTGGTCGAAGGGGGCATCGCCGACGCGCTCCTGGGCAACGACCGCGCCATCCTCGCGCGCTACGACGACTCCGTCGCACGCGTCGACGCCCGGGGGGCCGCGCGCCTCGTGCGCCGTGCGCGCGGCTACGCGCCGCAGCCGCTTACGCTCCCCACCTGCGGAGATGACGCGCTCCCGACGATCCTCGTGTGCGGGGCGGAGCAGAAGGCGACCCTCGCCCTCACGCGCGAACAGGCGGACGGGGCGGCGCTCTGCTTCCTCTCGCAGCACATCGGCGATGTCGAGCACGCGAGCTCCCTTGCCGCCTGGCACGAGGCCCGCGAACGCATGGAAGGCCTCTTCGACCTTGCGCCGCGCGCACTCGCCTGCGACCGGCACCCCACCTACCTCACGGCGCGCTGGGCGCGCGACGAGGCACAACGGCTTGGAGTTCCACTCATCGAGGTTCAGCACCACCACGCGCACATCGCCGCAGCGATCGCCGAGGCGGCGGCATACGACGGCCTCGACGCGCGCGAACCCGTGGTGGGCATCGCCTTCGACGGAACCGGGGCGGGCACGGACGGCACCGTCTGGGGTGGCGAATTCCTCGTCGCGACCCTGACCGGCTTCGAGCGCGCCGCGCACCTTGCGACCATGCCGCTTCCCGGCGGGGCCGCCGCCATCCGCGACCCGCGGCGCTGCGCCTACGCCCTGCTCTGGCAGCATAATCTGCTCGGGCACCCCGGGGCGGCGCGGCTGCTCGATAGCTTGGGGGGCGGGGCCGCCTCCATCATGGACACCATGCTCGAGCGCGGCATCAACAGCCCGCTCACAAGCAGCATGGGGCGCTTCCTCGACGCCTGCGCCGCGCTCCTGGGCATCTGCGAGCGCGCGAGCTACGACGGTGAGCCCGCCATCGAGCTCGAGGCGGCGGCCGTGCGCGCCGCGGACGCCGGTGCGGGGCAAGAATTTCGCGACGCGTCGCGAAAATTGGTGGCGAAATTCAGATATGCACGATGCGGAACCGCTTCCGAGGCGGTTCGGAGCGACGGTGAGGACGGAAGGCCAGAGAAACCCCAGGATTCCTGTGACCGGGATCGGGCGAGCGTCCGTTCGGAACGGCCAAACGCCGGCTCTGGGGTCGCTGAATCGTGCATATCTGAATTTCACCACCACATTTTGCCGCCGGAGGAGAAAAACTTGGTCGCGCGGCACGGCGGGACCCCGCTTGCGCCCGTCATCATCGACCCGTCGCCGCTTCTCACCGCCCTGCTCGACGGCATCGCGGCCGGAGAGGCCGCCGAGGTGCTCGCACTGCAGGTGCACGACGCCCTCGCACGCATGGCGGCCGAGGTCGCCGGTGCGATCGCGCGGGCACGCGGCATCGACACGGTCGCGCTCGGCGGCGGGGTCTTCATGAACCGTCTGCTCCTCGAGCAGACCCGCGGCCTGCTCGAGGCGGAAAGCCTGCAGGTCATCGTCCCGCAGCGCATCCCCATCAACGACGGCGGCATCGCGTACGGGCAGGCCGCCGTAGCCCGCGCGCGGCTCGCAGCGCGGCTAGACGGAACGTCTGTGTAGATAGCCTTGCAACCACCCCCGCATTTGCCCTTCTGCTACGTGCGGGGTACCATCTGTGACGATGTGCGGCGTGGCACCCAGCGCCGCGCGCACCCAGATGAAGGAGCAGCCATGTGCCTTGCGATACCCGGACAGATCGTGGAGATGCAGCCCGACGGCGCGACGATCGACACGCTCGGCGTGCGTAAACGGATATCGCTCGCGCTCACGCCGTCCGCTCAGGTAGGCGACTGGGTGCTCGTGCACGCCGGCTTCGCCATCGAGGTCGTCGACGCCGACGAGGCCGCGCAGACCATCGAGATCGTCCGCGAGCTCGGCGAGCTGGCAACCGAGGAGCTCGCGGCGAGCACCGCGGAAACCGAAGCCGTCCGCTCATGACGCGTGCGCTCGACCTCGACGCTTTCCGCGATCCCGCCCTCGCGCGCGAACTCATCGAGCGCATCGCGGGCATCGTCGGCGACCGCCCCATCAAGCTCATGGAGGTCTGCGGGACGCACACCATGAGTATCGGTCGCTACGGCTTCCGCTCGATCCTCCCGAAGAGCCTCCAGCTGCTCTCTGGTCCCGGCTGCCCGGTATGCGTGACCGCCAACCGCGACATCGACCACGCCATCGCGCTCGCCCGGCTCGACGGTGCGTGCATCGCCACCTTCGGCGACATGGTGCGCGTGCCCGGCAGCACGTCGTCGCTCGCCGCGGAGAAATCGGCCGGGGCGGACGTGCGCATCGTGTACTCGCCGCTCGATGCGGTCGACCTCGCCGCGCGCAACCCGGAGCTCCAGGTCATCTTCATGGGCGTCGGCTTCGAGACCACCGCGCCCCTCATCGCCGCGAGCATCGTCGCCGCCTCCGAGCGCGGCCTGTCCAACTTCTCCGTGCTCTGCCTGCACAAGACGACGCCGGCGGCACTGCGCGCCATCGCGGGCGACCCGGCGTGCGCCGTCGACGGCTTCATCCTGCCCGGCCACGTCTCCACCATCACGGGCACGGCCCCGTTCCGCTTCCTCGTCGACGAGTTCGCCACCCCCGGCGTCGTGACCGGCTTCGAGCCCGTCGACATCCTCGAGGGCATCGCGCTCCTCGCCGAGATGGTGGTGGACGGCACCCCGCGCATCGCGAACGCCTACCGCCGCGGCGCGCGCGACGGGGGCAACCCCGTGGCCCGGCAGCTCTGCGAGCGCGTCTTCGAGCCGGCCGACGCCACCTGGCGCGGACTCGGCGCGCTTCCGGCCTCCGGCCTGCGCATCCGCGACGACTTCGCCGCCTTCGACGCCGCCCGGCGCTTCCCCGTCGACATCGAGCCCACGCGCGAGCCGCGCGGCTGCCGCTGCGGCGACGTCCTGCGCGGCGTGATGGCGCCCTCCGCCTGCCCGCTCTTCGGCCGCGCCTGCACCCCGGAGCACCCGGTCGGCCCCTGCATGGTCTCGAGCGAGGGCAGCTGCGCCGCCTACTTCCGCTACCGATGATAAAATGGTGTCTGACACCTTTTTATCACTGAAGGGATCCGACATGGTATCCAACGCGACGGTCCAGCTCGGCCACGGGTCGGGCGGCACCATGATGCGACGCCTCATCGACGAGGTGTTCCTCGAGGCGTTCGACGCGCCCGAGCTGCACGCGGGCGACGACGCCGGCATCGCGCCGCTGCCGCCCACGGGGCGCATCGCGCTTTCCACCGACACGTTCGTCGTGACGCCGCACACCTTCCCCGGCGGGGACATCGGCCGGCTCGCCGTGTGCGGGACGGTGAACGACGTGGCGACCTCGGGCGCGCGCGTGCGCTACCTCTCGTGCGGCTTCGTGATCGAGGAGGGCTTCCCCCTCGACGACCTGCGGCGCATCTGCGCGAGCATGGCGGCGGCCGCGCGCGAGGCACACGTCGCGATCATCACGGGCGATACGAAGGTCGTCGAGCGCGGAGGCGCCGATGGCATCTACATCAACACGGCAGGCGTGGGCGAGGTCCCCGAGGGCGTGACGCTCTCGGGCGCGGCGTGCCGGCCCGGCGACGCGGTGCTCGTCTCGGGCACGCTCGGCGACCACGGCATCGCGGTGATGAGCGTGCGCGAGGGCCTCGCCTTCTCCACGGACATCGAGAGCGATGCCGCGCCGCTCAACGGCCTTATCGCCGACGTGCTCGCCGCCGCGCCGCACACCCGCTGCTTCCGCGACCCCACGCGTGGCGGCCTGGCGAGCACGCTCAACGAGTTCGTCACCGCGAGCGGGGTAGAAATCGAGCTCGACGAGGCAGCGATCCCCGTGCGGCCCGCGGTGCGCGCCGCCTGCGACATGCTGGGCTACGACCCCCTGCAGGTAGCGAACGAAGGGAAGATGGTCGCCGTCGTGCCCGCCGACGAGGCCGAGCCCGCGCTCGCGGCCATGCGCGCGAACCGCTACGGGGCGGACGCGGCGATCATCGGGACGGTTCGCGAGGCCGCGCCGACCGGTCCCGCCGTGCTCGTGCGCACGCCCTGGGGCTCGTCGCGGATCCTCGACATGCTCGTGGGCGAGCAGCTGCCCCGCATCTGCTAGAACCCGCGAGCGCCGGATCGTCCGAACCCGTCCCAGACCCCGCCTCTGACCCCCCATGAACCGCAAGGAGCCTTCCGTGGCAGAACCCGCCTTCACGCATATCATCTTCGACCTCGACGGCACGATCCTGGACACGCTCGAGGACCTCGCGCTCGCCTGCAACCACGTGTGCGAGGCGCGCGGCTGGCCCACGTTCCCGCTCGATGCGTACCGCTTCAAGGTGGGCAACGGCATGCGCAAGCTCGTCGAGCGCATCATCCCCGCCGAGTATTACGGGGACGGCGCCGTCTACGAGCAGGCCCTCGCCGAGTTCCGCACCCGCTACGCCGCGCACAAGGAGGACCACACCACCCCCTACCCCGATATCATCGCGGTGCTCGACGCCCTGCGCGCGGCCGGCATCGAGCTCGCCGTCCTCACGAACAAGGACCACGACGCCGCCTGCCCCCTCGTCGAGCGGTATTTCGGCGACCGCTTCGCCCTCGTGCAGGGGGCGACGGCGGCGTTCCCGCCCAAGCCCGCCGCACCGGTCACCCTGCACGTCATCGAGGCGCTCGGCGCGAACCCCGCGACCACCCTCTTCGTGGGCGATAGCGACGTCGACGTGGAGACGGGGCACAACGCCGGCCTCCGCGTGGCGGGCGCCGTCTGGGGCTTCCGGGGAGCGGCGCAGCTCGAGGCCGCGGGGGCGGACTACCTCGCCCGCACGCCCCGCGACCTCCTCGCGATCGCCGGGGTATAGCGCAGCCGGCGGCTCACGGGTGACCGGGCTGCCGGGCGATTCGCGGAAAGGGCTGCCGGGCGAACCGTCAGCCGCGTGACCGCCGCACCCGGCCGCTAGTACCCCAGCATGCCCTCGATCGCGTGCTCCGAGCTCGAATCCATCCACCACACGCCGCTGCTGTCCTGCGTGAACGTGAGCGTCGCCTCGGTGGTCTTCGGCTCAGCCGCGGCGATGACATCGAGCATCATCGCGCCCTCTTGCCGGTAAGCCTCGTCCTCGGTCATGGTCGTGGTGTCGACCGATGCTGCCCACGCGTCGAACTCGTCCTGGAACGCCGCCATGATGTCCGCGTACGACTTGATGGTGACCGACACCTCGACGCTCGCGGTATCGCCGTCGACCGTCACGTCGCCCACCTCGTAGGCGTAGCCGTCAAGATAGGCGTCGGCGAACTCGTCGGCCGTGATGCCCAGCTGGTCGAGCTCCGAGCTCGAGCCGCTCTCGAGCCCCATGATGAAGCCGTTGCGCATGTCGTCATCGGCCTTGAAGTAGGTGTCGACGTCGGAGGCGATGAGCTCCTCGTCGGAGGGCAGGTAGGCCGCGAAGACCGCGTCCCGCAGCTCATCGCCGTCCGCCTTCCAGGTGGAGCCGTCGCGCGTGTACGTGAGCTCGAGCGTCGTCTCCTGGGGCTCGCCGGGGTTGTCCGCCTCGCCCTCGTGGTGCTCGATGAACGAGATGAGCGGGGCGTGCGTGATCGTGGCGGTCGCGGTCGCCGTGGCGCCGTCGTCGGAGACCACGACGTCATCGACGGTGTACGAGGTGTCCTCGAGCCACGCCTCGTACGCGCTCGAACTGGGGTACGGGTAGGCCGCGAGGCCGGAGAGCACGTCGTCCGCCTCGGAAAGGAGCCGATCGCCGTCGCCCGTCGAGGGATCCGAGTACGCGGCGAGGTGCTCGTCGAGGTCCTCCCGGATGACCTCCTCCGGGCCGGTGGCGAAGAAGTTCTGGTAGACGAGGTACCCGCCCGCGCCGATAATCGCGACGAGCGCGATGATGCCGACGACGATCCCCACCACCTTTGCCTTGCCGCCCCGCTTCTTCGGCGGCTGCGGGGCGGGCGCGTCGGCCGCGGGCTGCGGCGGAACCTGGGTGGGCGGGGTGGTCGCGGGCTGCGGCGGCACCTGGGCGGGCGGGACGGTCGAGGCCT
>CAPI01000032.1 GCA_000333815.1 [Collinsella] massiliensis | reverse complement strand
AGCCGCCGCGGCGCCCGGCGTAGTTCCAGGCACCCCGCCCCGCGCCCTGCCGCCGCCCCCGAAACCATCGAAACCGCAGAAGCGGACGCACGCCAAGACGCGCTCCGAATGCTAGAGTGAAAGAAGGGCGCGGAGATGCCGCGCCAACCATCTTGGAGGGAGCAGCAATGCGCGTCGCCATCGCATCGGATCACGGCGGGTTCGACCAGAAGGGCGAGATCGCCCGCTACATGCAGGATGAGCTGGCTTGCGAGGTGACGGACCTCGGCCCCGACACGGGCGATTCCGTCGATTACCCGGACTTCGCGGCGAAGGTGGCCCATGCGGTCGCCAACGGCGAGGCGGACTACGGTGTGCTCATCTGCGGCACGGGCATCGGCATGGCGCTCTCGGCCGACAAGGTGCCGGGCGTCCGCGCCTCGTCGATCACCTCGGTGCCGTTTGCCGAGCTCTTCCGTCAGCACAACAACGGTAACGTCGTGTGCCTCTCGGGTCGCTTCGTCGACGTCGAGGACAACGAGGCCATCGTCAAGGCGTTCCTCACCACGGACTTCGAGGGCGGCCGCCACGAGCGCCGCGTCGCCAAGATCATGGAGCTCGACGAGGAGTAGCGGCCCAAAGAACGCCCGGTGCCGCCTTACCGGCACCGCTTTGAGACGAGGAGTGCCGATCATGTCCGTTTCGTTTGACCCCGAGCGCGTGACGCTCGTCGATCACCCGCTCGTACAGCACAAGCTCTCGATCCTGCGCGACAAGCGCACGGGAACCAAGCAGTTCCGCGACCTCATCGGCGAGCTCGCCCTGTTCGAGGGCTACGAGGCCACGCGCGACCTGCCGCTCGAGGACGTCCAGGTGGAGACGCCCATCTGCGCGGCACCGTGCAGGCAGCTCTCCGGCCGCAAGCTCGCCATCGTGCCCATCCTGCGCGCGGGGCTCGGCATGGTGGACGGCCTGCTCGAGCTCGTGCCCGCCGCGCGCGCGGGGCACATCGGCATGTACCGCGACGAGGAGACGCACGAGCCCCACGAGTACTACTGCAAGCTGCCGGTCGACGTGGACCAGCGCATCTGCCTGCTCGTCGACCCTATGCTCGCCACGGGCGGGTCGGCGACGGCGGCTCTCGGCTACCTGCGCAAGCAGGGCGTGCGCGACGTGCGCCTGCTCTGCATCGTGGCGGCGCCCGAGGGCATCGCCGCGGTCCAGGAGGCCGACCCGGACGTGCACATCTACACCTGCGCGATCGACGAGGGCCTGAACGACGCGGCCTATATCGTGCCCGGCCTGGGCGACGCGGGCGACCGCATCTTCGGCACGCTGTAGCATGTAAAAATACCCCTGGGGTAATTTGACATTCGATGGGAGGGGAGGCGCGGTGCCGGAACTCGATTTGGCTCAACAGTGGCCCGCGGCCGTCGTGGGCGTCATCACCGGCCTCCTCGCCTTCGCCCCGCTCGCGCTCGCGGTCGTGCCCGTCATGTCGCGGCGGCGCGCGGCGAACATGGTCATGGGGATGGTGGGCGTGGCATCGTCGTTCGCCATCCTGTTCCTGGGCGTGCTCGTCGCATGGGTCGTGGCGCGCGACGCCTTCCTTGCGTACTTCCTGGGCGAGCTCGTGGGGTTCGTGGGCAGCATCATCGCCCTCTCCCTCGCCGCCATCGCCCGCGGCGATTTCTGGTAAGCCGCCTTCCCCGTCCCCGGCGCCCGCCCTCGCCCTCCCGCGCCGAGCACACGCGCCCACGCGGCCGAAAAACGTGTGGCAAGTATGTGATTTTGCAACATTTGGCCAGCTAGTTTAGCCACGAAAACACCTTGACTTTGGGGGGCGGCAGACTAATATATGGTGAGCCTGAGCCTATGCCCTCGTGCAGGGGCTTCGTCGGGTACCGGATGCGGCGACGCCGCCTCCCCGACGTCTCCATGCTGGCGGCATGCGCTCGCGCCCGGTGTCCCGCCGGGCGGGTACATAGCATTTCAGGGAACGGTTCGGCGACGTCGGGCACCTCGCCGGCCGTGGAAACCCTTCGGCGCCGGCGCGCCGGTGGATAGGAGAGTGTGATTTTGGACGCGTTTTCCAAGCTGCCCGAGGCGATCAACGAGCTCGTCGCCGAGTTCTCTTCGGATCCGGTCTTCGGCACGCTCGACGCGGGTCTCACCCAGTACTCGCTTTGGCTCCTCATCGCCGCGGTCGTGCTCTTGATCATCGTCGGCGTGTTCGTGAAGAAGCAGACGCTCGTTCCCAAGGGCGTGTTCGTCAACGGCGTCGAGTACGTGGTCGAATATGTCGAGAACGACGTGGCCAAGGGCGTGGTCGGCACGGATTGGCGCCGGCACTTCCCGTTCCTCGCCACGATCTTCTTCTTCATCCTCGTGAACAACTTCATCGGCCTCATCCCGGGCATGAAGCCGGGCACGGGCGCCATCGGCTGCACCGCGGCGCTCGCCCTCGTGACGTTCATCTACTTCATCTACTTCGGTTGCAAGAAGCACGGGGTCCTCGGCTACCTCAAGAGCCTCGCGCCCGCGGGCGTCGCGTTCCCCATGAACGTGTTCGTGTGGGTCATCGAGGTGTTCTCGCTTTTGCTGCGCCCCATCACGCTGGCCATCCGTCTGTTCTGCAACATGTTCGCCGGGCACATCGTCATGGGCTCGTTCTCCCTCATGGCCACGATCTTCGCCCAGCCGCTCTTGGAGCACTTCACTGCCATGAACGCGGTGGGCGCGCTCCCGAGCATCGCATGGCTGCTCATCTTGCTCATCATCTACGTCGTCGAGTTCATCGTGGCGTTCGTGCAGGCGTACGTGTTCACCGTCCTGGCCGCGGTCTACATCCAGATCGCGGAGGCGGATGCCCACTAGCGCGCCCGGCGCGCCTAAGAGGTGACCCGGGCGGCGAGCGCCGCCCCGTCCATAGGTTGGAGTCCCGCGCCATACCGGCGCATGACAAAGGAGGAATTGTGGGAGTTATCGGATACGGTCTCGGTGTTATCGGTGCCGGCCTTGCCATCGGCCTTGCGGCGTTCGGCGCCACGAGCGCCATGGCGCGTCAGCCCGAGGTTCAGGGCCGCGCGTTCACGGTCTTCATCCTGGCGTCCGCCTTCACCGAGGCACTCGGCCTCATCGGCTTCGTCGTGACCCTCATTGCCTAGGAACGCCCCAGCGTGTGGCATAAGGAGCACATCATGAAGTTCACACATCGCATTGCCGGCGTCGCCGCGACCACCGCGTGCGCCGCGCTCTGCGCTCCGGTCTCGGCGTTTGCCGAGGAGGCGGGCGGTGCGAGCATCCTCATCCCCAAGATGGCGGAGTTCGTCCCCGCGCTCATCGCGTTCCTCATCATCTGGGTCGTCCTGGCGAAGGTCGCCTGGCCGCAGATCCTCGCGATGATGGATGAGCGCAGCAAGCGCATCGAGGAGAGCCTCGATGAGGCCGAGCGCACCAAGAAGCAGGCCATCGCGGACCGCAAGGCGTCGGACGACATGCTCACCGACGCGCGCCGCCAGGCTGCGGACATCGTGCTCGCGGCTCGCCAGGACGGCGAGGCCGAGCGCCAGCGCATCGTGGCCGCCGCGCACAAGGAGGCCGAGGCGATCATCGCCAAGGCGCATCGCACGGTCGAGGACGAGCGCCAGGCGCTCTACGCCGACGCGGCCGCATCCATCGCGGATCTCTCCGTGTCGGTGGCGTCCAAGATCGTCGAGAAGACGCTGGACGAGGATGGCGAGCAGCGCCGTCTCATCGAGCGCTACATCAAGGAAGCGGGTAGCCTGAATGCCAGCAACTAGCCGCAGGGAGATGAGGGTTCTCGAGACCTATGCGCGCGCATTGCTCGAGGCCGCGAAGACCGAGGGCCGCGTGTTCGAGGACCTGAAGCACCTCGACGCGATCGCCTCCTCGGCTCCCGAGGTCATCGAGGTGCTTCGGACGCTCGTCGAGCGCGACCAGCTCGACCTGCTGCCGAAGATCGCCGAGACGTACCGCGCCATGACGGAGGAGGACGCCGACATCGTGGGCGTGACCGTCACGACGGCGGTGCCGCTCGATGAAGACCTCCGTGCCGACATCACCAAGCAGCTCGAGGGCGAGCTCGGCACGCAGGTGTTCCTCATCGAGCGCGTGGACCCGTCCATCATCGGCGGCATCGTGCTCGAGATGCGCGGCCAGCGTCGCGACATCTCGGTCAAGACGCAGCTCCGCGCGGCTCGCGAGTCCCTTTCCTCCGTCCATCTGGACGACGAATCGCATGGAGGTGAAACCGCCCATGTCTGAGAAGATCGACGCGCAGTCCATCGCGCGCGCCCTCGCCGATAGGCTCGATAGCCTGGCGGCGACCGTCGACACCCAGGAGGTGTCCCACGTCGACGAGGTCGGCGACGGCATCGCGCGCGTCTCCGGCTTGCGCAACGCCATGGCCGGCGAGCTCTTGGAGTTCAAGAGCGTCGAGACGGGTGGAACCGTGTACGGCCTCGCGCAGAACCTTGACCGCGACGAGGTCGGCGCCGTGCTCTTCGGCGAGGTCGACACCATCGCCGAGGGCGACGAGTGCCGCACCACCGGCCGCATCATGGACATCCCCGTGGGTCGCGGCATGCTCGGCCGCGTGGTGAACCCGCTCGGCCAGCCCATCGACGGCCTGGGTGACATCCGCACCACGCACCGCCGCCCCATCGAGTTCAAGGCGCCCGGCGTCATCGACCGCACGCCGGTGTGCGAGCCGCTCCAGACGGGCTTGCTCGCCATCGACGCGATGATCCCCATCGGCCGCGGCCAGCGCGAGCTCATCATCGGCGACCGCAAGACGGGCAAGACCGCCATCGCCATCGACGCCATCATCAACCAGCGCGGTAAGGGCATCATCTGCATCTACGTCGCCATCGGCCAGAAGGCCTCCACGGTGGCGAACATCCGCGAGACGCTCTCGAAGCACCAGGCGCTCGATTACACGGTGATCGTCTCGGCCACCGCCGCCGACTCCGCGCCGCTGCAGTACATCGCCCCCATGGCGGGCGCCGCCATCGGCGAGTTCTTCATGTACAACGGCCGCGACGGCAAGCCGGCGAGTGCCGAGAACCCGGGCGGGCACGTGCTCGTGATCTACGACGACCTGTCCAAGCAGGCCGTGGCGTACCGTCAGATGTCGCTCACGCTGCGCCGCCCGCCGGGACGCGAGGCCTACCCGGGCGACATCTTCTACCTGCACTCGCGCCTGCTCGAGCGCTCCTGCAAGCTCTCCGAGGAGCACGGCAGCGGTTCCATGACCGCCCTGCCGCTCATCGAGACGCAGGACGGCGACGTCTCGGCGTACATCCCCACGAACGTGATCTCCATCACCGATGGCCAGATCTACTTGCAGAGCGACCTGTTCTTCCAGGGACAGCGCCCCGCGGTGGACGTGGGCATCTCGGTGTCGCGCGTGGGCGGCGCCGCCCAGACCAAGGCCATGAAGCAGGTCGCGGGCAACCTGCGCCTCGACCTCGCTGCCTACCAGGAGCTCCAGGGCTTCGCGCAGTTCGGCAGCGACCTCGACGCCACCACGCAGAAGCAGCTCACGCACGGCTCGCGCATGACCGAGCTCCTGAAGCAGCCGCGCTTCAAGCCGTTCGACGTGGCCGAGCAGATCGTGGCGCTCTATGCGGGCAACGAGGGCTACCTCGACGACCTGCCGCTCTCCCAGGTGATCCCGTTCCGCGACGAGCTCCTGGAGCAGATGCGCAACTCGTTCGGCCCGGTGCTCACGCGCCTGCGCAGCGAGAAGATCGAGGGCGACCTCAAGGGACGTCTCGACAACGCCATCCGCGATTTCAAGACGCAGTTCGTGTCCAAGCACGCGGTCGACTCCGCGTCTGCGGACGACGAGCCCGGCGCAGAGGAGCGCTAACCCCATGGCGAACCTTCGCGACATCAGGAAACGCATCTCGTCGGTTCAGAGCACCGAGCAGATCACGCGCACGATGGAGATGGTCTCGACGGCTAAGATCCGCCGTGCCCTCGATCGCTCGGTGCAATCCGAGCCCTACAAGGAAGCGCTCACCGATGTCATGCTCACGGTGGCGCAGGACGCCGAGGTCGCGGGCAGCAACCCCATGCTCAAGCGCCGCGAGACCATGAAGCGCTGCCTCGTCATCGCCGTCGCGTCCGACCGCGGCCTCGCGGGCGGCTTCAATGTGTCGGTGACGCGCGAGGCCGAGAAGCTCATGGCCTCGTGGAACCGCCTGGGCGCGGAGGCCCAGATCATCACCTGCGGCCGCCGCGCGAGCGACTACTTCCGCAACCACCCGGGCCTCGTGATGCACTTCGCGGGCACTTCGGCGGACCCGGACCTGCAGCAGGCGCGCATGATCTCGAGCTACGTCTGCCGCGAGTACGAGGCCGAGAAGCTCGACCGCGTGGTCATCGTCTACCATCACGCGAAGAACCGCGTGGACCAGGAGCTGCGCGTCGAGACGCTGCTGCCGCTCGACCCCGAGGCGATCGCGATGGCGCACGGCCCGCGCAAGAACACGGGCGAGGGGCCGGAGCGCGTCTCGTCCTCGTTCAAGTTCGTGCCCTCGGCCGAGCACGTGCTGGGCGAGCTCGTACCGAGCTACATCCTGACCGTCATCCACCAGGCGCTCATCGACTCCGCCGCTGCCGAGCAGGGCGCGCGCCGCAAGGCCATGCACTCGGCGACCGAGAACGCCACGGCGATCGTCGCCACGTTGACGCGTACGTACAACCGCGTGCGCCAGGCATCCATCACCACCGAGATCAACGAGATCGTGGGCGGTGCCTCAGCATTGGAGGAACAGCAATGATTGACCCGAGCATGAAGACGGCCATCGAGGAGGCCGGACAGGTCCGCTCCGCCGGCTCCGGCCGCATCGTGCGCATCATCGGCGCCGTGGTGGACGTGCAGTTCACCGGCCAGGTGCCCGGCATCTACAACGCGCTCACCGTCGAGGCCGACACCCCGATGGGGCACATCAGCACGGTCCTCGAGGTCGAGAGCCAGCTGCCGGGCGGCGTGGCCCGCTGCGTGGCCATGACCTCCACGGACGGCCTGCAGCGCGGCCTCGAGGCGGTGGACACCGGCGAGCCCATGAAGATGCCCGTCGGCCCCGAGACCCTCGGCCGCGTGTGGAACGTGCTGGGCAAGCCGGTGGACGGCAAGCCCATGCCCGAGGTGGAGGGCTATTACCCCATCCACCATCCCGCGCCGCACTTCGACGAGCTCACCACCCAGACCGAGATCTTCGAGACGGGCATCAAGGCCGTCGATCTGCTCGAGCCCTACATCCGCGGCGGCAAGACGGGCCTCTTCGGCGGCGCCGGCGTGGGCAAGACGGTGCTCATCCAGGAGCTCATCAACAACCTCGCGCAGGAGCACAACGGCACGTCGGTCTTCACCGGCGTGGGCGAGCGCACGCGCGAGGGCACCGACCTCTACCTCGAGATGACCGAGTCGGGCGTCATCGACAAGACCTGCCTGGTCTACGGCCAGATGAACGAACCCCCGGGAGCGCGCCTGCGCGTGGGCCTCGCCGGCCTCACCGCGGCCGAGTACTTCCGCGACCGCGGCCAGGACGTGCTGCTGTTCATCGACAACATCTTCCGCTTCTCGCAGGCGGGCTCCGAGGTCTCGGCCCTGCTGGGCCGCATGCCCTCCGCCGTGGGCTATCAGCCCACCCTCGCCACCGAGATGGGCGACCTGCAGGAGCGCATCACCTCCACCAAGACCGGCTCCATCACCTCGGTGCAGGCGGTCTACGTGCCCGCCGACGACCTCACGGATCCGGCGCCGGCCACGACCTTCACCCACCTCGACGCCCAGACGGTGCTCTCGCGCTCCATCGCGGCGCTCGGCCTCTACCCGGCCATCGACCCGCTCGCATCGAGCTCCGACGCGCTCGACCCGAGCATCGTGGGCGAGGAGCACTACCGCGTGGCGGTGAAGGTGCAGGAGATCCTGCAGGAGTACTCCGACCTGCAGGACATCATCGCCATCCTGGGCATGGACGAGCTCTCCGAGGAGCAGCGCCTCACGGTCGACCGCGCCCGCAAGCTGCAGCAGTTCCTCTCGCAGTCGTTCCACGTGGCCGAGAAGTTCACCGGCAACCCCGGTGTGTACATCCGCGTCGAGGACACCGTGCGAAGCTTCGCCGCCATCGTCGACGGCGAGTGCGACGACATCCCCGAGCAGGCGTTCCGCTACGCCGGCACCATCGACGACGTGCGCGAGCGCGCTGAGAAGATGAAAGCGAGCGAGTAGCCATGCGTGTGCGCATCGTATGCCCGGAACATAACGCGTACGAGGGCGGGGCCGTGTTCGTGGCGCTGCCCACGACCGACGGCGAGCTGGGCGACGCCCCGCTCCATGCGAGCGAGATCTGCTCGGTGGCCTCGGGGTACGTGCGCCTGTGCGACGAGCGTATGGGCGAGGTGAGCCACACGTTCGCCGTGGATGGCGGTTATGCCGAGATCACGGGCGACGAGGTGGTCATCCTGGCCGAGCGCGCCAAGGACATGGCGTCCGTCTCGCCCGACGAGGTGCGCGAGCGCCTGCGCGGATTTGAAGAACAATTGGGCAATTTGTCCGCAGATGATGCACGCCGCGCATATCTCTATAATGAAATCGCATGGTGCAAGCTGCTGTGCTCGAAGTAGCGCGCTGCTTACCCCACGAGTGAATGCGAACGTGCCATGCCCGGAGCCGCATCGGTTCCGGGCATGGTTGTGAAAGGCGGCTTTGTGAACATCATCCGCGTCCATGGCGGGCATGCCCTTGAGGGGGCCGTCGAGGTCTCCGGGGCGAAGAACTCCGCGTTGAAGCTCATGGCGGCGACGCTGCTCGCGCCGGGCGCAACGACGCTCACCAACGTCCCCAACATCTCCGACGTCCATGTGATGGGCAAGGTACTCAAGGGGCTGGGCGTGCGCATCGACGTGCTCGATGAGCACACGCTGCGCATCGACACCTCCACGGCCGATAGCTGGGAGGCGCCGTACGAGCTCGTCGCGAAGATGCGCGCCTCGACCGCCGTCATGGGACCCCTGCTCGGTCGCTTCGGCCGCGCGAAGATCGCCATGCCGGGCGGCTGCAACCTCGGCGCCCGCAAGATCGACATGCATATCCTCGGCCTCGAGGCGCTCGGCGTGAACTTCGACACCGATCACGGCTACATCCATGCCGCCGCGCCTGACGGCCTCACCGGCTCCATGGTCTCGCTCGAGTTCGCGAGCGTGGGCGCCACGGAGAACCTCATCATGGCGGCCGTCCGCGCCCGCGGCACGACGATCATCGACAACGCCGCGCGCGAGCCCGAGATCGTCGATCTGGCGAACATGCTCAACGAGATGGGCGCCAAGATCACGGGTGCCGGCACGCCGGTCGTCACGATCGAGGGCGTCGAGGAGCTGCATCCCGTGGAGCACCGCGTGATCGGCGACCGCATCGAGGCGGGCACCTTCGTGGTGGCGGCCGCCCTCGCCGCGGGCGACGCGGGCGTGGAGGTGCTGGGCTTCAGCCCGGTCCATCTGGGCATGGTGTTCAAGAAGCTCGAGCTCATGGGCCTGCGCTACGAGCGCTTGGAGAGCGGCGTGCACGCTTGGCGCATCGACCGCCCGGCGCCCACGGACATCCAGACGCTCCCGTTCCCCGGGTTCCCCACCGACATGCAGGCGCAGGTCATGGCGCTCGCCGCGCTGGCCGACGGCGTCTCGGTCATCACGGAGAACATCTTCGAGAACCGCTTCATGTTCGCATCCGAGCTCGTGCGCATGGGCGCGAACATCCGCATCGAGAGCCATCACGCCATCGTGCACGGCGTCAAGCGCCTGTCCGGCGCCGAGGTGGTCTCGCCCGACCTGCGCGGCGGCGCCGCCCTCGTGCTGGCGGGCCTCGTGGCCGATGGCTTCACCGACGTCTCGGCCACGCACCATATCCGCCGCGGGTACGAGCGGTTCGTTGACAAGCTGACAGGGCTGGGGGCGAAGGTAGAAAGCCTGTCGCTGCCCGATCCCGAGGACGATTAGGTAGGGTGCCCATGGGGATTCGCCATAAACGCGCGGTACAGCAGTCGAGGCAGACGTCCTCGGCCACCGCGAGCCGCATCTACAGCCGCAAGAACGTCTCGCGCTATTCCGAGCGTGCGCGGAAGCGCCGCAGGGGCAGGATCATCCGCCGCAGCATCGTGTGCTCGCTGCTCATCATGCTCATCACCGCGGGCAGCGCGATGGCGCTGTGGTTCAACAGCATCGTCGCGCGCCTGAACGACGCCGGCATCATCACCGACGAGCTCCGCGCGGTGCTCGTCGACTCCGACGTGGCCCGCGAGCCGTTCTACATGCTGCTGCTGGGCACCGACGGCCGTCCCGGTGAGGACACCTACCGCACCGACTCCATCATCCTGGCGCGCATCGACGCCACGAACCAGCAGGTCACGCTCATCTCCATTCCGCGCGACACGAAGGTCGAGTACAAGGGCAGCACGATGAAGATCAACGCGGTCTTCACGTACGGCCAGATGGACGACGGCAACGGCGCCGAGGAGATGGTCGAGGCCGTGAACGAGCTCTGCGGCGTCCAGATCTCGGAGTACGCGGAGATCAACTTCAGCGGCATGGAGGCGCTCATCGACGCCGTGGGCGGCATCGACCTCTACATCCCCGAGGGCGACGCGGTCGAGGGCGACGAGCACCTGAGCGTGGACGTGCCCTCCGGCCAGCAGCACCTCGACGGCGAGCACGCCCTCGCGTTCGCCCGCTCGCGCTACCTCTACGCCGACGGCGACTACACCCGCATGCGCCACCAGCGCATGGTGCTCGGCGCCCTGGCGGACAAGATCTTGAACAGCCTCGACGTGAGCACCATCCCCGCGATCCTCAACTCGCTGGCCGATATGGTGCACACGTCGCTCTCCGTGAACGACATCATCGCGCTCGTGAACGCCATGCGCGGTATGGACACGGACTCCATGTACTCGGCGAACATCCCCTCGTGGGCGGGCGACGACACCTACATCGACGGCCAGAGCTACGTGTTCGTCTACGAGGACGACCTGCGCGAGATGATGGAGCGCGTCGATGCCGGCGAGGATCCGCAGGGCCCGCAGACCATGGGCCAGGGCGGCGATAGCTCGGCGACGATCGGCGACCTCTCGGATAACTCGAGTGACGACTGGTCGAACGGAACGGCCACGACGAGCGGCGACGCTAGCTCGGATGACGTTGGGGACAGTTCGGAATGATCCATCGACGCCACTCGCTTTCATAGTATAGATAGGGCAGGGCTCGCGCGAAATCGCGGGCCCTGCCCTCGTTGTATACGGGTCTATGGGAGCGTGCTGCACGATCGATGCCGGCGGCACGATGCATTGTCAGGATCGGTGCGCTAGGCGGTGTCCAATTCATTCATCGGCAACGAAGCGAATGGGATTTGGTCGGTCATTTCGGTTTGCCATAGGCTGAATACTGAAAGGGGCCGAACATGGTGGATCGCCTGGTCATAATTCTCAGCGCGCTCAACCAGAGCGGCGAACCGGTGAGTATTGCATCTCTAGCTGAGCTCGCTGGCGTTTCATCCCGCACGATTTATAACGATATATCGCGCATCAACGACAAGCTTGAAGAGGCGGGGTACGCCGGTGTCAGCATCAAACGTGGTGAGGCTGTACTCTCACAGCAAATCGGTGTCGACGTGGCTAGGGTCGTTGTTGGAGGGGAGTCAATCTACTCGAACCGCACACTGCGTCGTAAACGCATCGCTGAGCTCAGCTTGATGCTGCCCGACTGCTTTAGCGTCGCTGATATAGCACGGCACTTTGATCTTTCTCGGAACACAATCTTGCGTGACTTTGAAGCGCTCGTGCCGACTTACGGTTTCTATCGGCTTCGCCTCGAGGGGGAGCACTTCCGCGGGTATCGCATTGACGGCTCAGAGCCTGATGCTCGTCGAATGCTCGTGCAGTTGATTCAGGATGATCCAACGTTTATCGATCAAGAGACCACGCCGGCAGAGCGTGCTTTTCTCGAGCGTGTACGCAGCGTAATAACAACCTACACAAAGGAACTCGGCGTTCGCCTAAGCGACTCATCCTTTGAGTTTCTTGAAGCTGCTTTCTTTGCGGTACGTAAACGTCTTGATATTGGCAAAGGTCTCAATGATGGCGAGACATCGTTTGACGAGCTGCCCACAAAGGAACTCGATCTAGTGACTGCAAATGCTTCGGACCTCTCACGGTTGTTTTGCCATCAACTCGATCGCTGCGAGCTTGTTTACATCGCCGAGTACCTCGCCTCCGCCTCCGGAATTGACCAGAAGGACTCTCTATCCGAGAACTGGATTCGCTTTGGCTTTCTGGTTGAACAGCTTATCGAGGATGTGGGCGATCGATACCCGGCAGCAGCCTTTCTCGATGACGAGCAGCTATTCAGTGGTCTCATGAACCATCTACGCCCGGCGTACCATAGAGCGCTTATGGGAATTCATATCGATAATCCTCTGTACGATCTCGCGGTTGGCGAGTACGCGGATCTGGATCGCGTCGTCCAGGATGCGCTCGAACCCGTTCAGCACGAGCTGGGTGTCGAGTTCATCGAACAGGAACGAGCATACTTCACCCTGTTTTTTGCTGCCTCCATCGAACGAAACCGGCGCCTGCTGCACCGTCCGCGCGTCGCTCTGGTTTGTGGGACAGGGCGTGCTACATCGGAGATCATTCGCGCCCGTCTGGCCAGTCGATTTGATGTCGAAATCGCCGGCACGTTCGGTTCCCGCGAGATTGGGTCTTGGCTCGCGCAGCACGAGGTTGATATTGTGCTCACTACTGTTCCCATCGGGCTGCCCGACCAAAATGTGCTCGTTGTCGATTCGTCATTCACCCAAGGGGATGAGGAGCGCTTTGGCCAGGCGCTGGCTCGTCTTGCCCGCAACGAGCGACGCGCGCTGCGGCATTCTGAGGCATCGGAGCCATCGGAGCCATCGTGTGTCTCTGATGATGTGGATGTCGAGGCCTTCACAGAGGGTCGTCAACGCGCCGCGCTTTCACTGAATGAGGTTCTGCCCCCGCAGGCGGTCAGTCTAGGGTTCTCTGCATGTGACAAGGTGGACGCTGTTCGGGAGGCGGGCAGGCTTCTTGTGGAGAACGGGTTTGCCGACCTCTCATACGTCGACGCAATGGTTGAAAACGCCTCGTCGAACGGGGTGTATATCGTAGTCGCGCCTGGCGTGGCGTTCCCGCACGCTGCAAGCGAGCGTGGTGCTCGCCGCGTCGGGTTCAGCGTGGTAACCCTCAAGCAGCCAGTAGCTTTTGGCAATTCGATTAACGACCCGGTGCGTCTGTGCATCGGACTTTGCATGATCGACCACCAATCCCATCTCAAGCCCCTGGCAGAGCTCGTTAGCGTACTTAATGATCCTTCGGCGGTCGCCCGGATTGTGGAGGCGCAGACGGTACGCGATGTCATGGACGTTTTGCTCGAACCACACAAGCCCGCATCTGGAAGCGGGCGACAAGTCTAGGAGGGAGGTGCTGCATGAAATATCTTGAACATGGGCTTCTTCAGCTTAAGGCTGACGTGACGTCTCCCGAGGCGGCAATCCGTTGTGCGGGTGGCTTACTGGTGGCGAATGGCCTCGTTGACGAGCGATACATCGACGCGATGATTGCTTCGTATCACACGAACGGGGCTTACTTCGTCATTGCGCCGCATATCGCCATTCCACACGCGCGACCAGAAGATGGAGCCCGGGAATCCGGTGTGTCGTTCGTCTCGCTGGCGCACCCCATCGCATTTGGGAGTTCAGCGAATGATCCAGTTGATTTGGTATTCGGGCTTGCTGCGCATTCGGGATCAGAGCACCTGAAGCTCATACAGCGGATTGTGGCTCTGCTCAACGATGCCCGATGCGTCGAAGCGTTGCGGGCGATGGACAACCCGATTGAAATGGAGAGTTTGATCAAGGGGGTACGCGCATGAAGATTTTAGCAGTCTGCGGGTTGGGTCAGGGTACGAGTCTCATCCTGCGTATGAATGTCGAGTCGGTTCTCGAGCAAATGGGAGTCGATGCTGATGTGGAGCACATCGACGTCTCGTCGGCGAAAAGCATGCCAGCCGACTTGATTCTCACTACGAATGAGCTTGCCGATACGTTGCGCGAGAGCGGCTCAGAAGTTCCCATCGCAATCGTAAACAACTATTTCGATCAGGCCGAGATTACGCAGGCACTCACCGACGCCTTCGCGACGATGAGCAAGTAGAGAGGGGTGCATCGTGGAAGTATTCACCTGGATAGCCGATAACATCTTTGGAACGCCGGCGATCATGCTCGGAGCCATCGTACTCGTTGGCCTGTTGCTGCAGAAGAAGGATTTCAGTCATGTGATGATGGGAACCTGCAAGGCCATCATCGGCTTCCTCATCATCAATTCGGGATCGAATATCATCACCGGAGCGTTGAACATTTTCAGCCCGGTGTGGCAGGAGGTCTTCGGGTTGCAGTCGACCGCGCTCGCCAACTACCTGGGCCAGGATGCGTTTAGCACTCAGTTCGGAAGTGCTGTCACGCTGGCAATGACGCTCGGCTTCCTGATTAATGTGCTGCTTGCGCGCTTTACGCCGTTCAAGTACATCTACCTGACTGGTCATATGATGTTTTGGACTACGACGATCTTCGCCGGCATCGCTGTGCAGGCGGCGGGCGGCTCCGTGGGCTTCTGGCCGCTTACCATATTCCTGTCGGTCATCATGGGTTTGTATTGGACGTTCCAGCCTGCCATCATCCAGCCCCTCGTGCGCAAGATTACTGGCAACAACAATGTTGCGCTTGGTCACACCTCGGCTAGCGCGGGCCTGCTTGCCGCGTTGGCCGGCAAGCTTTTCGGCAACAAGAACTCCGATGCCGAGCATATGAACCTGCCCAAGAAGCTCGAATTCCTGCGCGACTCTAACGTCATCACGGCGTTGACTATGGCGGTGCTCTTCGTGATTGGCGGTGCCATCGTGCTTACCAGGGACACCGAAACCGCCCAGGCGCTCATCGCTTCCGCTGGCTCACAGAACTTCATTGTGTACGTGATCGTCCAATCCTTCACGTTCGCTGCAGGTATCGCGGTTGTGCTGACAGGCGTGCGCATGTTCATCGGTGAGATTGTCCCAGCATTCAAGGGAATTGCGACCAAGATCGTCCCCGGTGCCATCCCGGCTCTCGATTCGCCTATCCTCTATCCGTTTGCTCCCAACTCGGTCACCCTCGGCTTCGTTGGTGCCTTCGTGGGTGCCATCATCTGGATGGTCGTCCTGGGCAGCACTGTGGGGTATGTATTCGTTCCGCCCATGATCGCGCTATTCTTCCATGGTGCTGTCGCCGGTGTGTTCGGCAATAAGATGGGCGGTATCCGAGGAGCCCTTATCGGCGGCTTCGCATGCGCGACCTTGCTCGCATGGGGTCAGTACGTCATGGTTACGTTCTTCATCGGCACCACGATTCCCGATACCGCTCTGTGGGCGGCGGACTGCGACATGTTCATCCTCGGACCGATTGTAGGTTTGCTTGCGTCGCTGCTCTTCTAACGGAGCAATGTTCGGTCGTACCGAGATACAAGGAGGTTGATATGTCATTCGCAAGGACGTTTTTTGGCGACATTCCCACTAGTCAGCTGGGATTCACCTACTCGCACGAGCATATCGTGTGCCTGCCCGGGCATTGGGTCGAGCGGGGCGAGACCGATTTGCTGCTCGACGATCCCGCGAAGTCCGAATTGGATGTCGAGGAATTTGTGCAGGCTGGCGGCAAGACCATTGTTGATGCCACCGCGGTGGACTATGGGCGCTGCGTGGAGGATGTTGCCGGGATTGCGCGGCGCACCGGCGTCCAAGTCATCGGTACGGGTGGCTTCAACAAGGGATTTCTTTGGGATGCCCGGCTCACGCGGAGATTGCGCGGCATAGTGGGGAATTTCGATACCTATGGGGAGTGGATTGAGGAACGGTCTATCGATGAGCTGGCAGCCTTCGTTGTGAAGGAGGTTGAAGAAGGTCTAGAGGGAACTTCGTATCGCGCCGGGCAGATTAAGTTTGGCACGGGGTACAACAGTATCTCACCGCTCGAGGAGAAGACTATCCGGGCGGTCGCACGCGCGTTTCACGAGACGAAGGCGCCTGTCCATGCGCATACCGAGGCGGGTACGATGGCGCTCGAGCAAATTGAGATTTTGCGCAGTGAGGGAGTGCCTCTCGACTGCGTGTCCTTTGGGCATATGGACCGCAATCTGGATACGTACTACCACAAGAAAATCGCCGAGACGGGCGCGTTCCTGTGCTTCGACGGCATCAATAAGACCAAGTACGCTCCCGAGACCGCTCGCACGGGGGCGATTCTCGCCCTCGTCAAGGCTGGCTACGAAGATCAGATTCTCATCAGTGGTGACACCGCGCGCAGAAGCTACTACCGTCATTACGATAACGGACCAGGGCTTTCGTTTATCAAGGAGAAATGGATTCCGCGCTTCATCGAGGAAGCGGGTGAGGCGGGGTTCGACGGCGAGGCGCTTGTCGTAAAGTTTTTCGTTGCGAACCCTGCGCGCTGCTTCGCGTTCAAGGAGTAGACGCAATGGGACGCGAGGAGAAGCAGATGGCGGGTGTCGACAGGGGCACCGTTGGTGTCATGGCGGAGAGCTCGAAGCTACATATGGGGTATGCGGAGGAGACCTGTTTCACCATTGGGAAGCGCATTGCTGCGGACGTGCCGGTCATCCTACCGGTGGGAGCGGTCGAGGCTCACGGGCCGCACCTTCCTCTTGAGACCGACAACCTGCTCGCCGCTCGTTATGCGCGTCGTCTAGCCGCGCTTGTAAACGGTCTGGTGTTACCCACGCTGCCGTTCGGCCAGGTGTTTAGCCTTGGAGACTTTCCTGGTAGCCTGAGCCTGTCGAACGAGACGCTCACCCGCATTGTGGTCGAACTCGGTGAGGGTTTGTATCGACAGGGCGTCCGCATTTTTGTGTTGTTCAGCGCGCATCTGGGTAACCTGACCGCGCTGAAGGAGGGGGCACGTGAGCTATGGGCGCGCCATCGGGACATGTGCACGCTGCACATGTTTTATCCCGACCTTCAGAAGCTCGCCGCAAACGTGCGCGAAAGCCCGGCGGCACATGTGAGCTACATCCACGCCTGCGAGATAGAGACATCACTCATGCTCTATCTGGCTCCCGAGCATGTCGATATGGCTAAGGCTCTGGCTGAGGATCCAAAGCTGCCGATTGACGCAGATTACACGCCGACGCCATGGAGTGAATTCACCCAGACTGCAGTGCTCGGAAACGCGCGACTTGCAACCGAAGAGAAGGGTCGCTACCTAATAGAGGAGACTCTTAAGCGTGCCGCAGCGATTGTCGAATATGAGAAGGAGCGTGTGCGCTCCGTTTCGTGAGAAGGCGAATGCCGATCCCGGTGTAAGCTGCGATATGCCAAAGCAGCGCCCGACACCATGGCGGTGGGTACCGTGGTGTCGGGCGTCGTGCTATATCGGGCGAGGGAGTGGAGGGCCTCGCGGTATGCGTTCCCGTTCAGCGTTGGGCTGATGGCATGCGGGAGCGATGAGCTGTTAGGCGAAGCGCGCCACGAGCTCCTCGAGGACGTCCACCATCGCCTCGAGCGACGAGACGGGGATGAACTCGTTGACCCCGTGGAACGCGAAGCCGCCGGTCGAGAGGTTGGGGCAGGGAAGCCCGCGGAACGAGAGCTGCGCGCCGTCGGTGCCGCCGCGGATGGGCAGCACGCGCGGCTCGACGCCGGCGGCGGTGAAGGCCTCCTTCGCGCGTTCGATGAGCTCGGGGTGGTCGGAGACGACCTCAGCCATGTTGCGGTACTCCCGGCGCACCTCCACGCGCACGCGCTCCGTGTCGAGCTCGGCGTTCAGGAACGCCGCCGCGCGCTCCATGAGGGCGATCTTTTCCTCGAAGAGCCCCGCGTCGTGGTCGCGCACGATGTAGCGGGCGCACGCGCGCTCGCAGGTGGCGGAGACGCCGAGCAGGTGGATAAAGCCCTCGTAGCCCTCGGTGTGCTCGGGGCGCATCGCGGCGGGCAGCAGGGCGTGGAAGGCGCAGAACAGGTTCGCGGCGTTCACCATGCGGTTCTTCGCGTCACCGGGGTGGATGGAGTAGCCCTGGAACGTGACGGTGACCTCGCAGGCGTTGAAGCACTCCCACTCGAGCTCGCCGATGGGCCCGCCGTCGACGGTGTAGGCATACGTGCAGCCGAACGCCTCCAGGTCGAGGAGGGCGGCGCCGTGCCCGATCTCCTCGTCCGGGCAGAAGCATATGCCCAGGCGCGGATGCGGCAGCTCCGGGTGCGCGGCCAGGCGCGCGACGAGCGCCATGATCTCGGCGACGCCCGCCTTGTCGTCGGCGCCCAGAAGCGTCGTTCCATCGGAGCAGACGAGGTCCTCGCCCACGAGCCCGTCGAGCACGGGGAGCTTGTCGGGGCCGATGGCGACGAGGGTGCCCGCATGCTCGCCGCAGATGAGGTCCCCGCCCGCGTAGTGCACGATGTGCGGCTTCACGCCGCGTCCGGGCGCCGCCTCCGTGGTGTCGATGTGCGCGATGAGCCCGAGGGCGGGTAGGTGCTCCGCGCCGGGGCTTGCCGGGACGTGCGCGGTCACGTAGGCGTGCTCGGAGACCGCGACGTCCTCGGCGCCCAGTTCATGCAGCTCGTCTGCGAGCACATGCGCGAGGTCGAACTGCTCCGGGGTCGAGGGGATCTGGTCGGCATGGGCGTCGCTCGACGGCGTATCGACCTGCACGTAGCGCAGGAAGCGCTCGAGGACGTCGGAGGGGGTGCGCTGGTCTGCCACGATGATGCTCCTTTCCTGGGCGGGTTGGAGCCTGAGCGCCCGCCCGCCGTTCGCATGGTTCCACTCTAGCACGCGCCGCCGCAGGGGATGGAGCCGCGGCGCGCCCCGCCCAGCGCGCGGCACTGCTGCGGCGTGTGCGACTCCGGTGCAGTGGGGCAGAGCGGCGGGTCATTGGGGTACAATCGTGCGGAAATCACGACGATGGGAGCATTTCATGGATACCACCGCGGCCTCGCAGGAGCTGCACCTCACGATGTCGAACGAGGACTACCTCGAGTGCCTCGTCCGCATCGAGGAGGAGGGGAAGGCGACGGACGGCATGCGCTCCGTGGATGTGGCGACGCGCCTCGGCGTCTCGAAGGCGTCGGTCAACAAAGCCATCACCGCGCTCAAGGCGCAGGGCCTCGTCGAGCAGTCGCACTACGGCAAGATCGCCCTCACCGACCAGGGGCGCGAGATCGGCAACGCCGTGTGGAGCCGCCACCGCTTGCTCCGCGCGTTCCTCACCGAGGAGCTCGGGGTTGACTTCGACCGTGCCGACGCCGAGGCATGCAAGATGGAGCACGCCCTTTCGGAGGACACCATGGAGCGCTGGCTCTCGTATCTACAGCACCAGGGCATCGCGTTCGAGGGAGATCGATCCTAGATGGCGCAGACGGACTACTTCGACCGTGCGGGCGCGCGCGAGCTCATGGAGCGCTTGCAGCGCGAGACGCTCCTTGCGCAGGGTCCCATGGGCACGATGCTCATGAGTGAGCCCGACGCGGGCGGCGTTCCCGCTGCCTTCTGGAACCTCGCCGAACCCCAGGCCGTGCAGCGCCTGCACCGCCTCTATGCGGCGGCGGGCGCGCAGGTCATGCTCACGAACACGTTCCAGGCGTCCGCCCCGGCGCTCGAGCGGGACGGCATCGCGCGCGCTATGGCCGAGGTGAACCGCGCCGCCGTCGATAACGCGCGCGCGGCGGGGAGCCTTCCCGTCGTCGGCTCCATCGGCCCCTGCGGCATCGAGTGGTTCCGCGAGGATTCCCCGGAGTACCGCGCCGCCCGTGCCGCGTATCGCGACCAGGCGCTCGCGCTGCTCACCGCAGGCGTCCCGGCCATCATGCTCGAGACCTTCTGCTCCATCCGCGACCTCGGCCCCGCGCTCACAGGCGCGCGCGACGTCGCGGACGGCATGCCGGTGCTCGTGAGCTTCGCGGTCGACGAGGACGGCTGCCTGCTGGGGGACGGCCTCACCATCGAGGGTGCCGCCGTGTACGCCGAGCAGCACGGGGCGAGCTCGGTCGGGGTGAACTGCTGCTCCATCGAGGCCGCCGACGTCGCGCTCCCGCGCCTGCTGCACGCCGCGCGCACCCCGGTGTCCGTGCGGCCGAATGCGGGGAATCCCGCGCGCACGGAGGACGGCGCTCTCGTCTGGCCCGTCTCCGCGGAGCGCTTCGCCCAGGCATGCGTGCGCTGGCGCGATGCGGGCGCGCGCCTTGTGGGGTGCTGCTGCGGCGGCACGCCCGCCACGACGGCGGCCATGGCGGACGCGCTTATATAACACGCGCATATACATAAGAAGCGGTGGCCCGCGCGGTCGCTTCCGCAGAGACGGTGTGCGGCGCACGGCTGCCACGGATGTTGGGTATATGGATGGTGCGGCACCGCGGCGCGGGGCTGAGTTCCGCATGCCGCGATACCGCATATCCGCAACAGCATCCAAGGAGTGCATGCTCGATGAGCACGATGATTCACCTGTCTGCCGACGGTTGGTACACGCGCGTCGACGATGAGGCAATCGAGGTAGATCTCGCACGCATCGCCGATGCCGTCGGCGGGCTTTGGTCGCAGGCAGCCCCGGGCGCCCTCGTCTACGTGGCGTTCGACACACGCGCCGCGGCGGAGCGCCTCGCCTGCCTGGTGGGCAGGATCCTCGCCGGGCACGGGCTCGCCGCGAAGGTGTCCGACCGGTTCGCGCCCACCCCGGCGCTGGCGTGGACGGTGGCGCAGGACGCGCGCGCTTGCGGCGGCATCATGGTGACGGGCTCGCATCATCCGTACGACTACCTGGGCGTGCGCATTTACGGGAGCGACGGCGTCGCGGTGACGCGCGAGGCATCCGACGAGATCGAGCGCAACGTGTCCGCCGAGCCCATCGGCGTGTACGGGGGCATCCACCGCACCGACATCGTCACGCCCTACCTGGACGCGCTCTGCGCATCGGTGGACGGCGTCGCCATCGCGCAGGCAGGACTCTCGGTGCTCTACGACCCGCTCTACGGGGCCGGTCGCACCTATCTGCCCCAGGTCATGAGCGCGCTCGGCATCAACGTGGCCGAGATCCACGGCTCCGACGACGAGGACACCCTGGACGTGCACCCCGAGCCCGTCGAGCCCTGGGTGGACGATTGCGAGCGTGCGGTTATGGAGACCAATGCGTGCGCGGGCTTCGTCACCGATGGCGACGCGGACCGCCTGAGCGCCGTCGATGAGCGCGGGCGGTTCATCAGCCCGCGCATGATCGCGACGCTCGTGCTCAAGCATCTCGTCGAACACCGCGGCCAGACGGGTCGCGTCGTCCTGGGCGTCGCGGCGTCGACGCTCACGCGGCGCATGGCACGCGCGCTCGGCTGCCGCGTGACCATGAAGCCCACCGGTTTCGAACATATATATAAGGAAGCGTTGAAGGGCGACGTGCTGCTGGGCGTCGAGGGCCGGACGGGCATCTGCGTACCCACCCATATGCTCGAGCGCGACGGCCTGCACATCGCGCTGCTGCTCTGCGAGCTCATGGCGGTCGAGGGCAAGCCGCTCGGGCAGATCGTCGACGAGGTCGAGCAGGAGTACGGCGCCATGGCCTACGCGATGCGCGACCTGCGCGTCGAGAACGAGGTGAGCGAGATCTTCCGCACGATGCTGCCCGGGCTCAATCCCCGCACCGTCGCGGGACGAGTGCCGGTCGCGGTGAGCCACATGGACGGGCTCAGGCTCGAATTCGAGGATGAGTCGTGGGTGCTCCTGCGACCGAGCCGTATGGATCCCGTGGTGCGCGTGTACGCGGAGGCCCCGACCGTGCAGGAACGCGACCAGCTGCTCGAGGCCGGCTGCGACATCGCGCGCGGTGAGGCGATCGATAATGGCGTCTGCTAAAGCTGAAGAAAAGGTCGGAGAAAGAATTTCAAATTCATCACGGGTTCGGCGAGCGGTAGCAAATAGTAGACGAGCGTTTTCGAAACACTATATATAGTGGTCGAAAGCACTTCAAAGGGCTCAATTGTGTAGGAGATATGGAGGGCAA
>CAPI01000033.1 GCA_000333815.1 [Collinsella] massiliensis | reverse complement strand
TTCAGAGCGCCCTTCGCGTGTAAAGGTGTCAACTCTGTTCATGAAGGTCCGCGCGGGCGGTTCACATACGGCGGCGCCTGCATGCCGACTACAGTCCATCCTCATTGACAAATAGGAAAAAAGGAAAAATAGGAAAAAAGGAAAACAGCAGCTCGATTATGGTCGAATAGAGCAGATACCGCCAAACTTCGAAGGGGGTTCATCGTGGAGCAACCTATCTTTTCCCCAGCGTTTGGCAACCGACCCTCATACCTCGTCGGACGCGAGGATGTGCTCAGCGAGATGCTTTCCGGCTTGGCGACCGAGCCGGGGAATCGTCGACGGTCGACGGTCCTGCTCGGCCAACGAGGAAGCGGCAAGACCGTGCTGCTCCTGGAACTTGCCGAGCGGGCTTCGAAGCAGGGTGTCGTTGTCGCAACACCGACCATTGCTACGGAGGGCATGCTCGAACGCGTTGTTGAGAAGATTCAGGATGCGGGTCAGCGATACGTGGGCGAGCCGAGGTCGACCCGCGTGTCGGGCGGGAGCATCGGCGCGTTCGGATTCTCTGCAGGTCTGGAATTCAGTCGCGACGTGCAGGAAACGAAGAGCGCGGCATTTCGTCTTACGCAGCTGGCGCGGACGCTTACCGCGCGCGGTCACGGCATCTTAATTCTTATCGATGAGCTGCAGGCAAATTCACCCGATGTGCGGAGCCTTGTCGCGGTGTATCAGGAGCTCATCGGCGAGCGCCTCGACGTCTCGCTTGTGTTGGCAGGGCTGCCGGGCGCGGTGTCTGCGACGCTCAACGACCGCGTGCTCACCTTCTTGAACCGCGCGGACCGCGTGCGGCTTGAGCCGCTCCGGGATTCCGAGGTCATTGCGTTTTTGGATCGTGCGTTCTCGACGCTCAACATCGTCATAAGCAAAGACCAGCTCGATTGTCTGGCACGTGAGATTAAAGGTTCACCGTATCTGCTCCAGCTCGTGGGATACAACATTTCGCAGCGGCTCCCGCACGGCGGCATCGCGACAGATGATTTGCTCGCAGTATGTTGCTCTGTCGCGCGAGATGATTTTGAGCGCGACGTATGCATGACGACGCTCCTGGCCTTATCCGAGCGCGATGTCGACTTTCTCGTCGCTATGTCCCGAGACGATGGGCGCTCGAAGATGAGTGACATCGCGGAGCGCCTGGATGTGAAGGCAGATTATGCGCAGAAGTATCGAAAGCGCCTCATCGATGCAGGCGTGATCGAGCCTGCTGGTCGCGGGTTCGTGCGCTTCGACGTTCCGTACCTGCAGGATTATTTGAAGCGAGAATACGCCGACCTGTAACAGAGGGCGGAGTAAGAGTGAGCTTCCGGCCATATCGCCCACCGCAACCAAACAGCTTCCGATGGGGCATCCGCTTGGGTGCCCCTATTTTTACGCCAAGGTTCGAGAGTCCTCCCCGCGCGTCGCACCGCTTCACAGGTGAACGACGGCGGCACCTCCCCCAATCTACTCGCATAACCACTCACGGCGCCATACAGACCGTTCGCATAAATTATAGACATATAGAACGTAATAGACGTATATTACTTTTACGAACACGGAGGGCACTGCGTGCTTTTGCACCGTGAGTTTGGCATCAACTGGCGGGAAGGGGGTGTGACATGGAGAAGCGCATCGTCGTCGCGACGCACGGTAGATTCTCGGAGGGCATCCTCACTTCGATGAAGATGATCTTCGGCGACCAGACCCCCATCGAATGCATCACGGCATACGTGGATAGCGACACGGACTATCAGGAGCTATTTCGCCGGACAGTCGCCGAGAACGACTACGCCACCACGGAGCTCATCGTACTTACCGATGTGCTCGGCGGCTCTGTGAACAACGAGTTCACCAAACTGCTCGGCGAGTATCCATTTCACTTGGTATGCGGCCTCAACCTCGCTCTTCTGCTCGAGGTCGCGGTGTGCCCCGCGGACACCGTCTCGGAGCAGCTGCCGAGCATCGTCGAGCGAGCGCGCGACGGCATCGCTTTGGTGAACGGCCTCGTCGGGAGCACGGCGGAGGCGGACGCCAACGAGTTTTAACGCATGGCTTCGCGCGGAAGCGACCCCTTCGCGCGGGGCAATCCAGAAAGGACAACGACGTGATCAAGCTCTTCCGCATCGACCACCGGTTGCTGCACGGGCAGGTCGGATTCTCGTGGGTGCGCTCCATCGGAGCCGACTGCATCCTCATCGCCGATGACGACTCCGCGACCGATAGCCTCAAGATGGCGACGCTGCGCTTGGCGAAGCCGCAGGGCATCAAGCTCGTCGTCAAGACCGTCGAGGACAGCATCAAGGCCATCAAGAGCGGCGTGACCGACAAGTACAAGCTCTTTATCGTCACGGGCAGCGTTGCCGACGCCAAACGCATCTGCGACGCGATACCGGAAATCACGAGCATCAACCTCGGCGGCATCAAGAAGCGCGAGGGTGCGCGCCAGGTGAGCCAGGCGATCTTCCTCCTTCCCGAAGAGGAGGACATGCTGCACGAGCTCGGGGCACGCGGCATCGAGCTCGAGATTCGCCAGGTGCCCACGGAGACGAAGACCATCTACGCCTAACCATATTCGATTCAAAGGAGAAGAGAGGGTCCAGCCATGCTTACACCTATGCATGAACTTCTGCAAGACGCCAAGAAGGGTCACTATGGCATTCCGGCGCCGAACGTTTTCAGCCGTTTCACCATGGAAGCCTGCCTGCAGGCCGCCGATGAGCTCGATGCCCCGGTGATCCTGGGATGCCCCGGCGTTTTCGGCATCGAGGAGATGGGCGAGCTCGCGCGCTTCTACGAGCGCCGCTATCCGAAGGTCCCGTTCGCGCTCAACCTCGATCACGGCGGCCCCTTCGAGCACATCATCCGCGCCATCCGCGCCGGGTTCAGCTCGGTCATGGTCGACCGCTCCACGCTTCCCTACGAGCAGAACGTCGCCGAGTCGAAGGAGATCGTGAAGATCGCCCATGCCGTCGGCGTGTCGGTCGAAGCGGAGCTTGGCCATGTCGGCCAGGGCAATGAGTACGAGGAGACCCGCGACGCCGGCCTCACGCATCCGGAAGAGGCGGCTTCGTTCGTCGAGGAGACGGGCGTCGACTGTCTCGCGGTCGCCGTCGGCACGAGCCACGGGGCCTACAAGGGCACGCCGCACCTTGAGTACGACCTGCTTTCCACCATCGCCCAGAGCGTGGACGTGCCGCTCGTGCTTCACGGCGGCTCCGGCACCGGTGATGACCTCATCGCGAAGGCGATCGAGTGCGGCATCCAGAAGGTGAACCTCTGGACCGACCTGTCGCAGGCGTCGAACATGGCGGTCAAGGCGACCATCGAGTCCGACTACGCGCCGGATGTCGATCCCAACAAGAAGAAGATCAACGCCTGCCAGTACGACGAGATCGGCGCTGCGGCCTATAAGGAAGCGCTCATGCACTACATGAACGTCTTCGGCTGCACCGGCAAGGCGTAGGCAACGTGACAGGCAAGGGTTCCCATGCGCTTTCTGCCCACCAACCAGATTTGGCGCTATTGGAGCTTCGAGCGCTTTCTGACCGATGTGGCCTCGCTCGATATCCGCGACGTCGACCTTTGGCTCTGCAACCAGCACGTCAACATCGATGCGCACGCCGTATACAACGCGTCCGAAGTCGCCCGGCTCGTGAGCCGGTACGGCGTGCGCATCCGGACGCTCACGCCCGAGCAGAGCAATCCCAAGGCGTACAACATCGCCTCATCCGATAGCCAGGTGCAGCGGCTTACCGAGGGCTATTACCGCCAGATCGTGTCGCTCGCTGCCCGGTTAGGCGCCCGGCGCATCTCGGTCAACGCTGGATGGCGCCTGCTCGACGACGACCCGTCGCGGGCTTGGGATGCGCTCTGCACCATGCTGCGCGCCATCTGCCACATGGCGGCAGAGGAGGGGATCGAGGTCTGCGTGGAACCCTTGTCGCGAACCCAGTATCGGCTCGTGATGGATGCAGACGGCCTATCTCGATTGCTTGGGGAGGTGAATGAGAAGAACCTGCGCGCCACGCTCGATACCGGAACGATCGCCCGCAACGGCGACAGCCTCTCCGCCCACCTGCGGGAGGTTGGGGAGCGTGTCGGGTACGTGCACTTGACGAACCTCGACCCGCATGTGTTCGCGCACCTGGGATGGGGAGACTCCCGGGGCGTGCTTGAGCCGGGCGCGGTGCTGCAGGAGCTCGAGGCGCATGGCTACGAGGGGGACTGTGCGCTCGAGATGACCGCATCTGCCTATTACGATCGCCCGCGCGAGGCGCTCGCGCGTTCGATAGAAACACTGAAGGGATGTGAACGGTAATGCTTATTCCCGCATTGCTCACCGGCCTGGTGGTCGGCCTGTGCAAGATGGACTACTTCTTCGGCTACTGCATGCTCAACCGCCCCATAGTCGAGGGCGCGCTTGTGGGCCTCGTGCTCGGTGACGTGGCCACCGGCGCCATCATCGGCGCCTCGCTCGAGATCGTGTTCCTGGGCTCGTTCCCCATCGGCGCGGCGGTCTCGCCCGACGGCGGCACCGCAGCCGGCGTCTCGACCGCGCTCGCAGTGATCACCGGAGCCGGCACCGGTATCGGCACCACGTTCGCCGTGCCGCTCGCGCTCATCGGCGGCTTCGCCTACGTGCTCTGCAAGTTCATCAACGCCTTCTTCGGCGAGGCTATGAAGGCGCAGCTTCTGAACGACAACGACCGCGCCGCCCGCGCCATCTTCTGGGTGGGCGCCTGGGTGAGCCAGTTCGGCCTGTACTTCCTCATCGGCTTCCTGTCCATCTACTTCGGCAGCGGCGCCATGGAGGCAGCGGTCAACTCCATCCCCACGAACATCATCAACGCCCTGAACTCCGCCGGCAACCTGCTGCCCGCCGTGGGCTTCGGCCTCCTGCTCACCATGATCATGGACAAGAAGGTAGCCGCGTGGTTCTTCATCGGCTTCATCCTCACCGCGTACCTGGTCATGCCCACCATCGCCGTGACGCTGCTCGCGACCGCGGCCGTGGTGCTCATCGTATTCGCCCGCGAGGACAAGCCCGCGCTCTCGACTGCTGCAGAGGAGGACGACAATGAGTTCTAACGTCAAGCAGGGAGGCCTGCTGAGCAGCAAGGACCTGCTCACCGTGTTCAGCCGCGGCATCCACCTGAACGGTATGAACGACTACCCGGCTCAGATGCACAGCGGCTACACCTATGCCATGATCCCCGCGCTCAAGAAGATCTACAAGGACGATAAAGAGAAGCGCGTCGATGCGTATCGCCGTCACATGACCGAGTACTTCAACGTGACCCCGTACGTCTCCGGTCTGCCCATGGGCGTGACGCTTGCGCTCGAGGAGCAGAATGCCCAGAGCGACGATTTCGACACGAACGCGGTGACCGGCGTCAAGACCGCCCTCATGGGACCGCTCTCGGCTATCGGCGACACCGTCTTCCACTCGACCCTGCGCGTCATCGCCGTCTCGGTGTCCATCGACCTGTGCATGCAGGGCAGCATCGCCGGCGCCGTGCTCTTCTTCCTCATCTTCAACATCCCCCAGCTCATCACCCGCTGGTGGACGCTCAAGATGGGCTACAGCATGGGCACGCGCTTCCTCGAGGACGCTGCCTCCACGGGCATCATGGACAAGATCTCATATGCCGCGAGCGTCATCGGCCTCGCCGCCATCGGTGCCATGACCGCCACGAACGTGGCGCTTACCACGCCCATCACCTTCGGTGGCGCGGGCGGCACCGATCCCACGGCGCTCCAGGGCCTTCTCGACACCGTCATGCCGAAGATGCTGCCGCTCCTGCTGGTGCTGGCCTGTTATTGGCTGCTCGGTAAGAAGAAGGTCAACGTGGTCGTGCTGCTCATCGGCCTTATCGTCGTGGGCGTCGCGCTCGCCCTGTGCGGCATCATCGGGTAACGGGGAGGACGATTCGTTATGGGACGTGACATCGCGATTCTCGGTGCGGGCAAAATCGGGCGCGGCGTCGTCGGTTTGCTCTTCGCCCGCGAGGGCTACCGGCTCCATCTCTACGACCTCTATATGGAGGGCATGCGCCAGCTTGAGGCGCAGGGCTACTACGACGTTCGCGTGACCGATGGCAACGCGGTGGACGAGACGACGCGCGTCGATGCCTTCGACATCGTGGACAGCTCGACCGACGAGCCGATCGTCGAGGCGCTCGAGCACATCGACGTGGCCGCGTGCTGCGTATACGAAGGTGCGTTTGAGGGCATTGCCCGGGTGATCGCCGAGGCGGTGCGCCGGCGTGCGGCCGCGGGCTGCGACCGGCCGCTCAACGTGCTGCTGTGCGTGAACGCCCTCGGAGCCCCGGCCAAGGTGCGCGGGTTCATCGAGGAGGGGCTCAGCCCGGCCGAGCGCTCCTATGCCGCTGAGCATCTGGGCGTATGCCAGGTCATGGTGCTCGCTGCCGGAGTGCCCAGCGCCGCTGGCGCGAACCCCTGGCAGGTCGTAGTCTCGGCCAACCCGGGGCTCGAGATCGATGCGGACGCTTGGATGGGGCCGCGCCTCGACGTGGCGCATGTGTCTTACGTGCACGGCGCCGAGGGGCACATCTATCGCAAGGTGTACTGCGGAAACATGCTGCACGCCATGGCGGCGTTCATGGGGGCGCACGCGGGCTTGTCCTACATCTGCGACTGCTACCACGATTCGTGGATCCGCTCGTGCATCACAGGTGCTTTCGACGAGGCGCATGCAGCGGTGACGCGCACCTACGCGTTTGATGCGTCGGAGGATGCGGAGTGGGTCGCGTTCATCATGGCGAAGCTCGATGCCGGCGTGCAGGACCCCGTCGGCCGCGTCATGGCGGGCGCAGAGGAGAAGCTCTCGCGCGGCAACCGCTTCGTCGGGCCTGCCCTGATGTGCCTGCAACAGGGCATCGTGCCCTTCTACCTGGCGCGCGGCATCGCATACGGCCTGATGTACCTGGCGGGGGAGCGCGGGGTCGACCCCGCTGACACCGCGTGCCTCCGGGGGCTCATGCACGAGGTGTGCGGGCTCGAGGTGGATAACGCGGGCGAGAAGCCGCTGGGCGACGTCGCGGCCGCCTCTGATGCGGTGCTCGTCCAGCTCATCGAGAAGCAGGTGCGCGACATCCTGGCTGCAGCAGCCTGATTCGTGTCGACCTGGGGCGTTTATCAAGATTGTGAGAGAGGAAACCATGAAGGTAAAGACAGCGGTTCTGCGCGCAGCTGGAAAGGCCGAGGTCATCGACCGCGAGCTGCCCGAGCTCGCCTCCCACGAGGTGCTCGTCAAGGTCGCGGCGGACAATATCTGCACGTCGGAGTACGGCGCGTTCAACGGTTCGCGCAACCGCCCCACGCCGCTCGTGTTCGGCCATGAGTGGGCGGGCACGGTCGAGGCCGTCGGTTCGGAGGTCTCGAGCGTCGCGGTTGGCGATTACGTTGCGAGCGGTTATTACTACGACCCCTACACGCTCCCGAGCCGTGAGGGCCGCACGAGCGAGTGCCCGCACCTCATGAGCGCCGACCATCCGAACGACGATGGCTTCTTCGGCAACGCGGGCTGCGCCGAGTACGTGGTCTCGAGCGAGGTCGCGTGCTACAAGATCGATGACGGCATCGACCCCTCCGTGGCCGCGCTGCTTGAGCCGCTCGGCACGTGCTGCGCCGGCTTCCGTCGTTTCGGTTGCGACTTCGGTGACACCGTGGTGGTCATCGGCGCGGGAACCATGGGCATCCTGAACGCGCTCGTGGCGAAGGCCCATGGTTGCCGCGTGCTCATCACCGAGATGATGCCCAAGAAGCTCGAGGCTGCGCGTCGCCTGGGCCTCGAGGCCATCGATGTTTCCGCCGTCGACCCCGTCGAGAAGGTCAAGGAGCTCACGGGCGGGCGCGGTGCGGACGGCGTGATCGTGGCCGTGGCGGCGGCGAGCGCCTACGCCCAGGCCATCGACATGCTCAAGGAGAAGCGCGGCCGCCTGCTCATCTTTGCCGCCGGTTACCCGGCGCCGAAGTGGGAGCTCGATCCGAACACCGTGCATTACCGCCGCATGGTGATCGTGGGCACCTACGGCGCCGACTACGTCGACTTCAAGGAAGCCGCGAACCTCATCAACATGCGCGCCGCAAACTTCGAGGAGCTCGTCGAGGAGAAGATCCCGCTCGACCAGATCCAGCATGCTTTCGAGCGCGCTTGCGAGCCCGGCATGTTCCGTATCAGCGTCATCTGCAACGAGGAGTAGCACATGCGTTACAAGACCATGAAGAAGTCCGGGGTGGATATCTCGGCAATCACGGTGGGTACCTGGGCAATCGGCGGGGCGAACTCCCTCGGCGCGAGCTATGGCGAGGTCGATGACGCCGAGTCCATCCGCGCCATCCAGGCGATGATCGATGGAGGCGTGAACCTCATCGATACCGCGCCCATCTATGGTTCCGGCCATTCCGAGGAGGTCGTGGGGAAGGCCATCAAGGGCTACGACCGCGACAAGATCGTGCTCGCCACCAAGTACGGTTCCTACATCGAGGACGGCAAGGGCGTCCATAAGAGCACGCCCGCCTCGATCGAGCGCGAGTTCGCCGACTCCGTGCGCCGTCTGGGCACCGACTACTTCGACATCTACCTCATGCATTGGCCGGATGACTTCGGCACGCCCATCAAGGAGACGATGGAGTACGTGCAGAAGCTCAAGGAGCAGGGCAAGGTGCGCATGCTCGGCCTGTGCAACGTCGACATCGACTACATCGCCCAGGCCTCCGAGTACGCCGACATCGACATCGTGCAGCTGCCGTTCTCCATGGTGAACCAGGCCGACCTGCACCAGCTTCAGTGGTGCGAGGAGCATGACATCGATGTCATGACCTGGGGTTCGCTTGGCTCGGGCATCCTTACCGGCTCCATTCGCGAGAAGCCCAACTTCGCCGAGAACGACTTCCGCAACACCTTCTATCCGTTCTATCGCGAGCCCCTGTTCTCGAAGATCCAGGAGTTCCTGAAGACCATGGATGCGGTGTCCGAGAAGTACGGCAAGCCGCTCGCGCAGATCGCCATCAACTGGAGCACCCAGAAGAGCTTCGTGACGACCGCCCTCACCGGCGTGCGCAACGTGCGCGAGGCCGAGGAGAACTGCGCCACGTTCTCTTGGGAGCTCGCGCAGGATGATATCGACCTGCTCGATAGCGAACTCGAGCGCCTCGGTATCACGGAGGCCACGTCCTAATCGGCGTGCGGGGAACAGAACGTCGTGCGCCGCGAGGGCAGCAGAGCCTCCGCCGTGCAGACGACCGAGGGCGAGCTGGTGCTGAGCCGGCTCGCCCTTTCATACAACTGTATGTGTGACGTGCGGTTTTGGTGCCGATGGGGTAAAAGGTTATAGACGTTTGCCAGCCAATAGGTTATAGATGTATTAACGGCGATGACACCATGATCCGGATGTATCCGCCAGATCATGCATCGCTCGAAGGTATGGATCAAGGAGCGCATCGTGCCCTCGAAAGAGCAGCCGCTGTATCAGCGCATCTACGAAGATATCAAGACGGCCATCAACGATGGGGTCTATCCTCCCGAAAGCAAGATTCCCACCGAGACGGAGCTTTCCGAGACGTACTCCGTAAGCCGTATCACCGTGCGCCGCGCTATCGAGGACCTCAGCAACGATGGGTACCTTATCAAGCGCCGCGGGCTGGGGACGTTTGTTTGCGCACCACGCATGAGGAGAAACGTGCTGCGCGGCAAGGCTCCGAAGAGCTTCACTGAGATTTGCCGCGAGGAGGGGCACGTTTCGAGTGCTCGCCTGATCAAAAAGGAGATCGTTCCGCCGCGAGCCGATGAGCGCGAGTTTTTCGGCCTCGATGCAAGCGAGTTGCTTGTGCACATCCAGCGCGTCCGCATGGCAGACGGCCTTCCCATCTTCGAGGAAAACCTCTTCTTGCCGTATCGGGATACCAAGGAATTGTTTTCCATGGACTTGAAGGACGGTTCGATCTACGAGGCACTCGATACGCTGTATGGACGCAGGCCGGTCAAGCAGGATCATATGACAGTCCAGGCGATCGGGGCGTCTGCGGCGAAGGCGAGCGCGCTGCAGATTTCCGTGGGCGAGCCGCTGCTGCATACGACTACGTATGCGCTCGATCAATTCGGCGAGCCCATCTACATCGGTCGCCAATATTATGTGGGATCGCGGTACATGCTCGATCTGTAGCGGCCAGAAACGGCGCAGGCGCGAGCGCGTCCCGGTGCCGCCCGCTTCGAGCACAAAGTTGACAACTCTGTTTACGAAGCGCTGTTCAGAACGCCCTTCGCGTGTAAAGTTGACAACTTTGTTTATGAAGGCGCGCGGGCGGTTCGCATGCGGCGACGTTCGCGACGAGGTGAGCGCGGCGCTCACTATCGCGTGCCGGCATCGACATCTAGAGATATTGTGGCGAATAGCTGCCGAAAAGAACCACTGGTATCTGAATTTGCGCGCGATGGCCGGGGTGCGAGCTGGGCATGCGTTCCGCCTGCCAGATTCGCGACAAGGATCTGGCAAGGTTTGTGCCAGAAACGCTTGGATTTCGGTCGGATGCATGCGATAGGGTATGCGCATCGGGCGATGGCAGCGCGCGACGGCGTGGTGCGCCCGCGCGTTACGGTAGAATCGGCGGGACGTGAGGGGCGGGGGAGATAGCATGGCTGACGAGATGCAGAAACCTTGGACGATCGGTCGGTGCCTCGAATGGACGACCGAGTTTTTCGAGCGCCGCGGGGTGCAACAGCCGCGCATCTCGGCCGAGTGGTTGCTCTGCAGCGCCGCCGGCCTTGAGCGGATCGACTTGTTCACCAAGCGCGACCTTCCGCTCGAGCAGCACGAGCTCGACGCCATGCACCAGGGCATCAAGCGCCGCGCGCTGGGCGAGCCGCTCCAATACATCACGGGCGAGACGGCGTTCCGCAGGCTGAGCATCATGTGCGCGCCGGGCGTGCTCATCCCGCGCCCGGAAACCGAGCTGCTCGTGGATTACGTGCTGGAATACCTCGATCGCAACGTGACCGGGTGGCAGAAGCCCCGGCGCAAGCGCGTCGCCCTGCCGTGGAACGCGGAGGTCGAGGCGACCCGCCAGGCCGAGGCCGCCGCGCGCGCTGCCGCTGCGACTGCGGAGGCGGGCGACGGCACGGAGGCGGCGGACACCGCGGGGGAGGTTTCAGCGGAAGCCCCGGTGCAATCCGTGCAGGACGAAAGCGCGAACACCCCGATGCCCGCCGTGCAGGATGCATCGGGCGCCGCGCCCGACGCCGCGCCCGCCGAAGCCCACGCGTCCACGCCCGAAGTGCGTCCCGCTCGTGTGCTCGAGGTGGGCTGCGGCACGGGCTGCATCTCGCTCGCCTTCGCGACGGAGCGCCCCGGCTGCGTGAGCTGCGTGGCGACCGACATCAGCGACGAGGCGGTCGACCTTGCCGAGCGCAACCGCTCCCAGCTCGGCATCTCGCCCGAGGCGGTGGATATACGCCGCGGCGACCTCACCGCACCCGTCCGCACCGAGGAGCGCTTCTCATTTGATGTGCTCGTCTCGAACCCTCCGTACATCCCGTCCTCGGTGATGGAGGCGATTCCGCGCGAGGTGCGGGACTACGAGCCCGAGCTCGCGCTCGACGGCGGCCGTGACGGGCTCGACGTGTTCCGGCGCCTGGTTTCCGCGGCCCCGTACATGCTCAAGGAAAACGGCCTGCTCGCCTGCGAGCTCTTCGAGGATTCGCTCGAGGAGGCGGCTCGCATCTGCACCGATGCGGGCATGCACGATGTCGAGATCCTGAAGGACCTGACCGGCAGGCAGCGCTTCATCTTCGCGCACACGGGGTAGCAGGACGCCGCGGCGCCCCGCGCTCCGTGTACCCCGCGGGCAGTGAGACGGGCAGCAGCCACTCGGCATCCCCGGCGGGCGACAAGACAACTCGCAACCACCCGCGCACCTCAGTGGGCGACAGGGGAGGGGCCGCAACCATCCCCGCACCCCAATTCTGTCCCGCGCCCGTCACATTTTCGACACACGACACCCCTTTGGGCGAAATCATCACCCCGTTTGCGTTCTGGAAACGCATCTGCCCCCGCCCGCGCGTCCCGCTCGTGAGACAATGCATCGACACGATGCATCGCCTTGGGAAGGGCGCGAGAAGGTCGGGGAAAGGACGGTCGGCGGTCGATGCCGGAGATATACCGCACAGATGGGCTGGATTTTGCCGCGCACGACGCGGGGATCGACCGGGCCGCGCAGGTGCTCGCCGCGGGCGGGCTCGCTCTCATCCCCACCGAGACGGTCTACGGCCTGAGCGTTGCGGTCGAGCCCCTCATGGCATGGCAGCCGCCTGCAGGCACTGCCGCCGACGCGCAGGTGAACGGCGCGCCGCTTCCACCGCCCGATTCCGGGTACCGCCGCATCTTCTCGGTCAAGCGTCGCGAGCTCACCCAGACCGTGCCCTGGCTCGTCGCGGGTGTCGAGGACCTCGACCGCTACGGCCGGGATATCGACGACGCGACCCGCGCGCTCGCCGCCGCGTTCTGGCCGGGCGCGCTCACGCTCATCGTGCGCGCGAGCGACCGCGTGCCGCGCTTCATGCAGGCGGCGGACGGCACGGTGGCGCTGCGCTGCTCCGCCTCGCCGGTCGTCGCCGCGCTCATCCGCGCCTGCGGGTGCCCGCTCGCCACCACGAGCGCGAACACGCACGGCAACCCCGCCCCGGCATCGTTCGACGCCGTGGAGCCGGAGGTGCTCGCGGGCGTCGACGCCGCGATCGACGCGGGCGAGACCCGCTGCCGCGACGCGTCGAGCATCGTGTCCTGCGTCTCGGGCGCGGTCGTGATCGCGCGCCACGGGGCGCTTTCCGATGAAGAGATCCTGCGGGTCGCCGCCCGGGCGGGCGCGGCCGCCGTGCAGGAAGCATAGTGGTAGGTGGCATATGGCGCTCTCGCTGAAAGACCTGAAGCTCGTCGATTCGATGTACGCGTACACCAAGAGCCGCTACATCATGGCGCTCGACTGCGGCACCACGTCCGTGCGCGCGGTGATCGTCGACGAATACGGGTGCATCGTGGCGCAGGCGTCCCGCCCCGTGAAGGCCATCTACCCCCAGCCCGGCTGGGTGGAGCAAGACCCCACCGAGATCCTGGCCTCGCAGATCGCGGTCATGATGGAGGTGCAGTTCAAAAGCGGCATCCACTCCGATAGCATCGCCGCCATCGGCATCACCAACCAGCGCGAGACCACCGTCGTGTGGGATCGCGACAGCGGCCAGCCCATCTACAACGCCATCGGCTGGCAGTGCCGCCGCACCGCGCCGCACGCGGAGGCCCTCGCCCAGAACGGCTACGCGGACATGATCCGCGCCAAGACGGGCCTCATGCCGGACGCCTACTTCTCCGCGACGAAGATCGCCTGGATCCTCGACAACGTGAGCGGCGCCCGCGAGCTCGCCGAGGCCGGCCAGCTCATGTTCGGCACGATCGACACATGGCTCATCTACAACCTCACGGGCGGCATGGTGTTCGCAACGGATTACACCAACGCGAGCCGCACCATGCTCTTCAACATCCACACGCTCGACTGGGACGACGAGCTCCTCGAGCTGCTGGGCATCCCGCGCTGCATGCTGCCTGAGCCGCGCTGGAGCTCGGGCGAGTTCGGCCGCGTCTCGGGCGAGATCATGACCCACATGCCGCTCATCACCGGCGTCGCGGGCGACCAGCAGGCGTCGCTCTTCGGCCACTGCTGCTTCGAGCCCGGCGAGGCGAAGAACACCTACGGCACCGGCTGCTTCATGCTCATGAACACGGGCGACACGGTGGTGGAGTCCCAGAACGGCCTCGTGGCGACCGTCGGCATCGCGGAGGGCGGCACGGTGAGCTACGCGCTCGAGGGCTCGATCTTCCACGCCGGCTCCGTCATCCAGTGGCTGCGCGACAAGCTGCGCATCATCTCGAGCGCCTCCGAGACGGCCGAGATCGCCCGGTCGCTGCCGGACAACGGCGGATGCTACCTCGTCCCCGCGTTCAGCGGGCTCGGCGCGCCGTGGTGGGACGCGGGCGCGGGCGGGCTCATCTACGGCCTCACGAGCGCGTCCGACCGCGCGACCATCGTGCGCGCGGCCTGCGAGTCCATGGCGTTCCAGAGCTTCGACGTGCTGCGCTCCATGGAGGCCGACGCGGGCTGCACGCTCGACAGCCTCTCGGTGGACGGCGGCGCCTCGCGCAACGACTTCATCATGCAGTTCCAGGCCGACATCCTGGGCATTCCCGTCGTGCAGACGGAGGCGGTGGAGACGACGGCACTCGGCGCGGCCTACCTCGCCGGCCTTGCCGTGGGCTACTGGGAGGATCGCGAGGAGATCCGGCAGAACCGCGACGTGGCGTGCCGCTTCGAGCCGGGGATGGATGCCGAGGAGCGCGCCCGCGAACTCGCCGGCTGGCACGACGCGGTCTCCCGCGCGCGCAGCCAGCGGTAGCCCGCCCCGCCGCG
>CAPI01000034.1 GCA_000333815.1 [Collinsella] massiliensis | reverse complement strand
GTCGGCGCGGCCGCGGTCTCAGCCGCAGCACCAGCGCTCTTCGCACCGCCTGTCGGTGCGGCCTCGGCCGCCTCACCCGCATCGTTCACCGCGCTCAACGGCGCACCGCATTGCGCGCAGAACTGGGCGTCATCTGGTTGCTTGCTGCCGCATTGAGGACAGAACATCGCAGCTCCTTTCAGACATGCGGGCGGACTCAGCGGCGAGCCCGCCCGCCAACGTTCGGTCAACCTACTTCACGAGCGTGCCGGAGACGGTGCCGTACACCACCTGGGTGTAGCCCATGACCTCGAAACCCGAGGACGGCAACCAGCTGTTCGACACGATGCTGTTGTCATCCTGCGAGAGGTAGCCCTCGATGGTCACGTCGCGGTCCTCAGGGCTGTCGCCAACGAAATGGAACTGGTAGGCATCTGCCACGGCAGTGCCATCGTCTTGCGCCTGCTCCAGGGAATCCTCATCGAGTTCGATGGTTTCGAGGGTGCACTGCGCCGTTCCCGAGGCGTACTTGTTCGCATAGCTCACCGTGAAGGTGCCGTCATCGGCGTTGAAATCGGAGATCTGGAATGTGGTGAACGAGCCCTCGCTCATGGAGTCCGAGCTGTAGGAGTACGAGCCGTCGAGTGCGCCATCCTTGTACTGGATGTCCGAGGAGTTGACATCCTCGCCGGTGAACGCCCAGTACTGGCCAACGCCGTCGTTCTCGAACTTATAGTGGTACGTGCGGTTGAACGTGAGGGTCGCGAACCACGTGTCGATGGTCTCGGTGGTCGTGACCTCGCAGGTGTCGTCGCCGGTGAGCTCGCTCTCGGCGCCGTTGAAGTCGTGCTCATCATCGAAGTCGACGCCGGCGATGGGCGTGGTCGGGCCTTCGTCGACAGAGAATGTAAACGTATCGTCCTGGTAGGTGCCCTTGACGTCGTAGATGGTCTGGAAGCTATCGTTCGCGACGGTCACCGTGCCGTTCGTGGTGGTCACGCCGTCCTCGGTTTCGGGCTCGCTCAAATCGAACGAGAAGCCGTAGTCGCTCGGGTTCACATAGTCATCGAGCGCAACGCCCTCGAGGAGGTCGGCCTCCTGCTCGGCGAAGGCATCCTCGAAGGCCTGCAGGTCGGGCGTGGAGGAGCACGCGCTCAGGGAGAGGAGGGCGAAGAGCGCAGCGGCCATGCCGAGGATCGCCAGCGCGAGGCGCCGGGTGATGGGGGCGGGTGTGCAGGCTGTGGCGTTCATGGTGTTCCTTTCTCGAGATGCCGCGAGCGCGCTCGGCGGGCGTGTCGCCGAGCCGTGGGTGGGCTCTGTGCCCTCCCGTCTCGCTGAAGTAAGTATATGAAATTAGGAAGCTCGAAAAAGAGATTTTGAAAGGGTACAGAAATTTTGATGTGGGAGGGGTTAAAAATCACGAAAAGCGAGCTGTGGACGCCGTCGTTAGGTCGCGTTGCGGCCGTTGGAATATGTTCGAGCCTCGAGTCTGTGTGGGATTCGAAGGTTGTCGAGTAGCCCCGATAGGTCCAATGCGCTTACCAGCGCTTTTTCAGGGCTTAGAGCGCCGTCTACTCGGGGGTTCCAAAATCCCACACAGACTCGAGGCTCGAACTTTCTGAGTCGCGGGCGAGAGGCGCGAAAAGTGCGTGCCGCTGTCGTCGCCCGCGCGTTCGCCTGCGTGAAAACGAAGCGCCCGCGCCGGGGAGAGACGCGGGCGCCGATGTAGAGGGGTCGATGTTCGGCGGTTACTGGGCTACCTGCGTGCCGCAGTTGGTGCAGAAGCGGGCGCCCGGGGTGATCGGTGAGCCGCAGGCATAGCAGAACTTCGGTGCAGGCTGCGGTGCGGCTGCGGTCGTCGGTGCCGCCGCAGGCTGCGGTGCAGGTGCCTGCTGCGGCACCGCCGTCTGTTCCGGCGTGGGCATCTCCACAGGTTCGGGTGCCTGCACCTCGCCCGATTGCGCATCAGCACCCGCGTCGTTCCCACGTTCCACCTCGGTAAACATATCGAGGTACGGCGGGTCGAGCTCCTCGCCCAGCGCGTCGCGGAAATCGCCGCAAAGCGCGACCGCGCGCTCCAGGCTCCACGGCTCGGCGGGCTCGTCCGAGTCCACGGGCGCCACGGCGAACAGGGTCTGCGCGAAGCTGGTCGCAAGGAGTGCGAAGTCATCGAGGAACAGCTCGTCTTCCGCGGTGGGCGCGTCATCTGTGTTGTAGATGATGTCAAACGTCACGGTGGCGGTGTCCTCGTGGAGCAGGGCGCGTATGCAGCAAGTGTGGTGGCCGGAGCTGTCATGCAGCTTGACCTCCACCACGCGGATGCCATACTCGTCGGTCTCGTCGCTGCGCTCGGCGCGCACGGCCAGCCCGTCCTCCGCGAACAGCTGAAGCGACTCATCGTCGGCCATATTCAAAATGGCTTGGGCATATACATCAAGGAGGTGCGGGACGAACACCTCGAGCACCGTGTTCGGGAGATGCGAATTCACGAATGAGATGCACGAGACCCGGCCGCCCAAGCCATCCAGGGCGTCTATCACGGCATCCCGCACGTCGAAGAACGCGTCGATGATGGCATCGTTGTCGTAGTCAAGCGTTGTGAGCTGCTCGACGGCAAAGCAATCATCCGCGCGCGTGATGACCAGGTAGACGGCGCTGCGCCTCTGCTCGGGCAGGCGCACGCGTATCACGCGGCTTTCGAACTCCGTGCCATACAGGCTGTCGGTGTTGATGATCTCGGCGCTGATGTCCGTCTGGTAGCGCTTCGACATCGCCTCCTCGACGGCCGCACCGATCGACACGGTGAGCTCCGACATGGGCACGTACCCGCGCCCCAGCGAGGTGCTGATGCGCACGAGGCCGGTCGAGGTGAACGCCGGCGCGCACAGCATGGCGCCGCCCGTCGAGCGCCGCGCGCCCGCGATCCGGGCAGCTACGGAGCGCAAGGCGCCTTCGATGGCCGCGACCACGCGATCCGGATACTCCTCATCGGCGGCACGGTCGCTCTCAATGAGCTTCGAGAGCGCGAACAGGCGCACCCGCCCCTCCACGACTGCCGCGACACCGCCCACGACGAACGTCTGCCAATCGGAGCGGAACACGTCGCTATAGAGGTGAAAGTACATGCCGTTGATGGCGAACGGCCCGCCGAAGAGGCAGTGCATCCGGCTCGTGAGCCCGCGCGGCTCCCATGTCCGCTCCATCATGCTTTCGAACGTATCCACGGCGTCGCACAGGCTATCGCTCGCGGGTAGCAGCCAGCTCTCGGCGCGGTAGCCGTTTGGCAGGCTCGCTTCCGCTTCGAGCGCGGGCGCGTCTCCGGACTGAACGTCGTAGCGCGTGAACGGGAATTGCGGGGAGGGGAGGAACCATGCGTCCCAGAAAACGTTCTGGCGCAGGGGCATCTGCGAGATGGGCGGCACGTCCTCGTTATCCAGCCGGCAGACGCTCTCTTCGCTCACGAACTGCCCCGCGACGGCTTCGTACACGTTGCCATACCAGGCGTTGGAATGCGAGCGGTCCTCGGTCCAGATGGCTTGCGCGTGGGCCACGATGCCATCCATGAGCCGGGCGGCGTCCGCCTGGATGTCCGGCAGCACGCTGGGATCGTCCAGCAGGCTCGCGAGGTCGTCGAAGCCGCGAAAGCCGTCGAGATCCTTACTCACGCCCGCGCCGATACCGAACTCCCCGTCCGCGACGTGCGCCTCGGTCGCTCCGGTGAGCGCTTCGAGTGCGTCGTCGAACCCGGGGCACGCGCGGATGTCCTCGGGGACGTCGATGAAGCAGCGGCCGTCGGGGTCGAGGGGCACGAGCTCGAAGGCGGCATCCGTGCAGGCGGCGGCGATGCGCTCGCCGTTCTGGATACCCAGATGGTCGACGAGCTGGCCGGCGCAGATCTGCCGCCACAGCGCATCGGTAGACGCGAGGTTGAGCTTGAGGTTAGGGCGAAGCAGCGAGACGAGAATCATACGCGCTTCCTTTCATCGACGTGTTTGATGCTTGCTACAGCCACCAGAACTTGTTGTAGAGCCACCAGAGAATGGCGATGACCACGATGATGGGGATGACGATCACGAGCGCCAGCCCGATCCCGACCGCCTGGGAGATCTGCTGCGCGAGCTCGGGCGCGACGTTCGCGATGATGAGCAGGGTGACGAACACCGCGATGATCTTGCCCGCCGTGGTGTGCACGACGAAGCCGAAGAGTTCGGAAAGCAGCGTCGCCACGACGGCGAATATGGTTCCGAACAGGCTGCCCGCGCGGTCGAGGAACCTATCGACCGATGAGATGACCTTGCGTCCGTTGGACATGTCCTCCATGGAGCACGCTCCCTTCTGCGCTTAGTTGCTGCGATGGTAGGTATTGCCGTAGGGATCGGAGATGCTGTCGCCGGTGAGGGACAGCGAGAAGACGACGTCCTCGCCCGTGGGGAAGTCCATCACCACGTTGCCGAAGTCGGTCATCCAGGTGGCATCTTCGTGGTATCCGACCCTGCCCGTCTTCGTATCCGAGGTCTCGACGGACGCCGTGCCGTCGCTGTTGAAGGTATAGGTGTAGGTAACGGCATCGTTGTTCTTCGCGGGCGCGCTCCACGAGCCCACGATGTCGGGGTGGGGACTGAAGCATCCGCTCAGCATGACGACGAGCAGGCAGGCGGCGATCCCTGCCGCGGCGCGCGCGAGGATGCTGTGCACGAGGGACGTGCCCTGGTGATGTGTCATGGTGGTACTCCTTTCATGGGGTGGTGAGGTGTCGAGGGCGCAGGACGGGTGCGCTTACTGCGTCGCGCCGCAGCCGGAGCACTTGTAACCGGTCGTCACGGTCTCCCAGTGGCCGACTTCATCGTGGTGGACGGTGCCGGTCTGGACGTATTCGTACTCGGTCTTCGAGTAGTAGTGCGTGAAGTGGTCTTCGTCGTCGTAGCGATGCGCCAACAGGTGATCTTTCATCCAGTTGCTGGCATCGGTCGCATTGTCGAACGTGGCGCTCGCACCGCAACCGCCGGCCGAACCATCTTCTTTGTAGTAGCGGCACTCGGCGATGTACTTGGTCACGGCCCGCGTCTCGTACACCGGCTCGTCCCAGGCCGCCTCGTCGACGACCCACTGCTGCTCGGTCTGCGCCACCCAGGCGTGCTGGTGCGCGGGCTTGCTGGCAGAGGAGGAGCCGCCGGAGCTAGAGCCGCTTGAGCTGCCGCCGCTCGGTTTGGACGAGGAGCCGCTGTTGTCGGAGGAGCTGCCGGAGCCACCGTTGCCACTGGTCGAGGGCTTGGTCGGCTCGTCCTTCACCGCGTCGGACGCCTCGTCGCCCGCCTGCTCGACCTTGTCCTTGTCCACGTTTGGGGCGTTCTGCGCGTTGCCCGTGGCGGTGTCGACCACGTCCTTGCCCACGTCGCCGGAGAGCGTCTCGTCGCCCTTCTCGACGGCGTCGGCGAGGTCTCCCAGGATGCCGTCGATGTCGTCCTGCGTCACGTCCTCGGCGGGCACCTGCCCGAAGCTGCCATCCACGTCGAGGGTGGGCTGCTCCTCGGACGCGTCGTCGCTCTCCCCGTCGGCCTCGCCGATGACGACGGTCGCCGGCTCATCGGGCGTGCGGTAGATGCTGCCGTCCGCGTTGATGGCGCTGATGTAGCCCACCTCGTAGCTGCCGGCGGGCAGTTCCACCTGGGCACTCGCGTCGTCGCCCGCGCTCACGGCGTGGTAGAAGTCCACGCCCGCGGTCGCGTCGTCGAGTCCCGTGAAGTGCACGACGAACGGCGAGCTGTCTTTGCTCCAGCCCGGCGCGTCGATGGTGATGGTTGCCAGGACGGTCTTGGCCTCGGTTTCGGTCGCGTCGCCCGTTTTCGCTTCGGGCCGCTGTCCGAAGCACCCGCTCAGCACGACGACGAGTAGGCACGCGGCGATGCCCGTCGCGATGCGGGAAAGCGTGTGATGGTGATTGCGTTTCATGGAAATACTCACGATGAACGCTCCTTGGAGTTTTAGTTCCGGTTGTAGCTGGCCCGTCGGGCATCTTCGGCTCTTTCAGTGGCTCGGTTGGCATCAGCGCCTGCCCAAGCCTCGTTTTCCTGAGCCCATGCAGCCGATTCCTGAGCCCTTCGCGCTCTTACTGTGGCAGCGGCGGCTCTGGCGTTATCCTGCGTGCGTTGCCGGTCAAGCATGCTTGCCTCCTGACGACGCTTCCGCGCTTCTGCGAGATTCTTTTCGGCGATACTTGTCTGTCGCGCCTGTTCTGCCGTCTGCCGCTTGGCCTCCTTCTCCTGTACCTCGCTCGCGTGCGCGATGGCAGCAGACTGCAGCTCGTTCGAGCGTTCGGTGTGAAGCATCATGTAGCGCGGGGGATCATGTCGCTTGAGCTGATCCATCCAGTCGTCGTCGATAGCCTGCTCGAACCCGTCGATAGGCCATTGCTTCCCGATGGCTGCGATCACGGGCTCGATGGCACGGTTGAGCGCATCAAGCGCCTGCACAAAGGTGTTGGTGAGCGACGTGAAGGCCACGCGCTCGTCGGGGTCGACGCTCTGCTTCGCCTGCTCGAGCGCCTTCCGCGCGGCGTTCTTGCGCTCCTCCGCCGCATCCATCGCGGCTTTCGGCTGGACGAGGGCTTGCTGACGCTCGGCTTGCAGCTGCGCGTTCCATGCGATGATGGCGGCATTTTGCGCGTTGAGGTCCGCGGTGCGCTTGCGCTCGACCCCGCGCTCCATAACGATGCTCGCGACGAAGAACCCGATGGCGCCGATGATGCCGATGAGCCTCACGATGGGCAGCGCCATGATGATAATGGCGACATGCAGGAACAGCCAGCAGACGAGCGAGAGCACGAGCGTCAGGATGACGAGCCACAGGAAGAGCTTCGCATAGCGCCTGAACGACGCACTCATGGGGAGGGCGTAGCTCGGCTCGATGTTCTGCTTGGTGTTGAGGCGGACCTTCTCGTCGTAAGCGACCGCCGTGTCCAGATAGCTCTGCTTCGCTTGGTCGTACGCGGCTGCTGCCGCATCGTAGTCGGCCTGCGCCCGGTCGAGAACGCTTTGGTCGAAGGTGCCCCACATGCGCACGGCGAGCGCCCGGGCGTCATCGACGAAGGTCGGCACGCCATAGTCGAGCCACGCGGAGACGTCCTTGATGACCGTGCGGTCGGCGTCGAGGCGCTCCTTGATGTTCGCGCGGTAACGCGTCACGGTCTCAAGCTCGTTGAACGGCACGACGTCGCTGTGATACGTACCGTCGCGCCCCATCTGGTCGATGATGGCGCCGGCGTATTGCACCGCGTCCATATCGTCGCGGGCCGCCTTCTTGACGTGCTCTCGGATGCTCACGGCGAGGCTGTTGACCCGCCGCGACACCTCGGCGATGTCCTTCTCGCACATCTTCCGGGCGTGCTTGGGCGCGCTCGCCGGCAGGTGCGCGCTCGCTTCGCGCTCCTCATCCGAGAAGGGAGAAGCGTAGGGCGCGATCTCGATTGCGGTGCTCGCGGCGACGATGCCTGCGGGCGCTGCCGCGCTGCGGGCGATGGCGCCCGTGCTCGCCTCGCTTTGCATCGCATAGTGCCGAGGGCTGTCGTGCTCCACGCCGGCCGCGGCGCGGGCCGCGTCGATGCGCGCCTCGGCGGCGTTGGCGACCGCCTGGGCGGCGCGCTTCACCGCGTCGGCTTGCTGCGCTGCCAGATTCGCCGCTTGGCTCGCGGCGGCCGGTTGCGCTGCGGCGGGCTGTTGGCGCGCGGCTGGTGCCGGTCGCGCAGGCTGGCTCGCTGCCGGCGCCGCGACGCCTACGGGCGACCCGCATTGCTCGCAGAACCTCGCGCCGGGCTTGAGCGGCGCCCCGCATGTCGTGCAAAAACTCATCTGGACTCCTTCCCTAGAGATCGTCCTATTTGGCTGAGGTCGCGCTACCGGCGCTGTAGTCCGTCCTTAGCGCTCGCCACGATGACCCCGATGACCCCGATTGCGGCGAGCGCCATGCCAGCGAGGAAGAGGATGGTGGCGATGACGGTGAAGATGGAAGCCTCCGGGGCGCCGTAGCTCACCAGGATGAACAGGTACGCCATGCAGGCGATGAACAGACCGAACCCCCAGTATGCCGTCGCGGCGGAGATGTGCTTGAGGTTCTCCCCCGTGGCGAGAATCACCTTGATGTCCGCGAGCGTGCCCGCCGCTGCCTGGGACATCTGCGAGGTCGCGGGCGCGGCCTGGGGCGTAACGGGTGCCGGCGTGGGTGCCGGCGCGGAGTAGCTTGCGGGAGCGGGGGCAGCCACCGGGTTGGTGTATGCGGCGGGCGTGGGTGCGGGGGTAGGCGCGGGAGCAGCCGGCGCGGGCGTCGGCGCCGCAGCGGGAGCGGGCGCAGGCGTGGGCGTGGGCGCCGGAGCCGTAGCGGGCGCGGCGCTCTGGGCGACGGGCTGGCCGCAGGAGGTGCAGAACTTGGCGCCATCTACGAGCTGGGCGCCGCAGGATGTGCAGAACATGGTGATTCCTTTCGATGTCGGGATGGGCGAGGGGTTCAGGCGGTCGGCGTCGTTGCATGCCGCCATGGTGTTTCTACTGGAAGGAGAGAAAGAGCCCGATGAAGCAGAGCACGAAGCTGATGAGGTAGAGCAGGACGGGGTGCCGTTTCCCGAAGAGCAGTCCGTACCCGATGCGCTCGGCCTTGGGGAAGAGCTTCCCGCCGTCGGGGCGCTTGCATTGGGCGAGCTGCCCCATCCCCTCGCTCATGAGGCGCAGCGCGCAGCGCAGGATGACGAGCACGAGGATCGATACAAGCGCTGCGGTGCCCGCTGCGGCGATTGCCTCGAAGATGGTGCTCCCGTGGTACCACACGAGCGCCCAAACCCCGAGCGCGGCGAGCGTTCCGAGCGCGGTGAATTCCTCGACCACATGGACCTGCGTTTTGCCGTTCACACGTTCGACCTCGAGCCGCTTGTTCGACAGGAGCCCCATATCCGTTCCTTTCTCTTATATATGTGTTCGATGGGATGGTCGTTGCGTTGCTAACCGATGCGGTTGCCGCAGTTGGAGCAGAATTTCGCTCCGGGCGAGAGCGGCGAGCCGCAGTTGCTGCAGAATTTGGGTGTGGGGTGCGTGGATGCAGACTGGGGCGCGGCGGATGCGGGCGTTGCCGCAGGGGCTGACGCCGGTGCGGCCTGCTTCGGGCGCGGCATGCCGGGGTGCGCAGGATCCTCCCAGTTGCGCGGCACGTAGCGCTTGCCCGTGCGCCGCTCGTACGTGGGCACGACGATGGATTCGAAGAGATTGCCGTGCTTTTCCCTGCTTCCTCGAATCGTTCGCCCCCATGTCGGAATGAATTCGGAAAGCACCTCGTCGTCCATGAATCGGTCGGCGAACGCGTTTACGTCGCACCAAGCGTTCGGACGGTTCTGACAGGACGCTTCCATGTTGTCGGGAAGGGTATCGATGCCGTACTTTGTATGCAAAAAGTGACATACAACGGAACGCCGCAGTCGAGCAACATATGCTTCGAACCCTGGTTCCTCGTAAGGATTCTCCGAGGCTCCGACGAACATCATTTCCTTGTTTCCAACAGGCAGACGTCCGTATGTATCCGCATCGACCATATCGGCGATTCGCGTGGCGTTGTTGAATCCAAGACGAAACATCAGTGCCCAGCAACACGCGTTTTGCCAAAGGTTGTCCGGGCCAGCCGTATCGGCGGTTATTCCGCTGTTCAACAGATGAACGATTGCCATCATCGTTCCCTTCTAATAGACGAGCATCCGCAGAAGCTCGTCGCCCCTCCTCTGCGGTACAGCTACGAGTATAGAAGATTCATCTACCCCTATTATGGGTTTTGAAAGAGTTAGAAAATTTTGTCGCGTAAAATTACCCCAGGGGTTTTTCTACATAACAAGCCGAATGTAAAAACACCCCAGGGGTTTTTCTACATGCCCCGGCTGCGCCCGGCGGGATTCTCTATATCACTCAATATCATCTGAGTGTCGCGGGAGCACCTCGCTGCTCCCGCACAAGCCGTTGACCTGCGGGTTCTTCGATGCTATGCCAATTCGCGTTTCGAATTCCCTATATCATCTGTATATCAGCTGTGTATCAAGGCGCATCGTGGTGCGCGGCTCGACGTGTCGTTTCTGCAGGTTGCGCGGCCATGCCTTGCCCTTTTCCCAGCTCTGGGTATGATAGGAACCCGAAGACAAGCCACATGTATAATAACCCCTGGGGTAAATTTACATACGTGAAAGGGAAGCTGCGCATGTACCTGCGGTTCGACATGTTCTAGCTGGGCTGATTGCCCGCGCCGTCGCTTCGTGCCCCGGCGCCCTCGCCCCGTCATTGCCGAACCCTCCGCGCCCCCGGGCGCCCGAACGCAAAGGAACCATCATGCGCGACAAGCTCGAGAAACTCATCGCCGCCTACGAGGAGCTCGAACGGAAGCTCCTCGACCCCTCCGTCCTCGCCGACCAGAAGGAATACACGCGCCTCGCCAAGGAGCACGCCAAGCAGGCCGAGCTCGTGGCCAAGGCGCGCGAGTACCTCACGGCGCTCGACGACATCGACGCCGCGAAGGAGATGCTGCACGAGACCTCCGACGCGGACGAGAAGGCCATGCTCCAGGAGGACCTCGCCGCGAACGAGGAGAAGCTCCCGCAGCTCGAGGAAGACATCAAGTTCATGCTCATCCCGGGCGACCCGAACGACGAGAAGAACACCATCGTGGAGATCCGCTCCGCTGCCGGCGGCGACGAGGCGGCCATCTTCGCGGGCGACCTCTTCAAGATGTACCAGCGCTTCTGCGAGAGCCACAAGTGGAAGGTCGAGGTGCTCGACGCGAGCCCCAGCGACGCCGGCGGCTTCAAGAGCATCGAGTTCAAGGTCACGGGCGACAAGGTGTACTCCGTCATGAAGTACGAGAGCGGCGTCCACCGCGTGCAGCGCGTGCCCAAGACCGAGAGCCAGGGGCGCATCCAGACCTCGACGGCCACCGTAGCGGTGTTGCCCGAGGCGGACGAGATCGACATCCAGATCGACCCCGGCGACCTGCGCATCGACACGTACTGCGCGAGCGGCCCCGGCGGCCAGTGCGTGAACACCACGTATTCGGCCGTGCGCATCACGCACCTGCCCACGAACACCGTGGTGCAGAGCCAGGAGCAGCGCTCGCAGATCCAGAACCGCGAGGTGTGCATGCAGATGCTGCGCGCCCGCCTGTACGAGATGGAGCTGCAGAAGCAGCAGGCCGAGCTGGGCGCGGAGCGCCAGAGCCAGATCGGCCACGGCAACCGCTCGGAGAAGATCCGCACGTACAACCAGCCGCAGGATCGCGTGACCGACCACCGCATCGGGTTCAACTCCACGTACAACAACGTGCTACTGGGCGATGGCCTGAGCGCCGTGATCGATGCCCTCGCCGCCGCCGACCGCGCGGAGAAGCTGGCGGAGGCCGTGTAGGCAGGCGAGAGCCGGGCGTTGGTGCATTGGGAGCACCGATGTGCGCGGGGCACTTCGGGTCGCATGGGGCGTCCGGGGTGCCCCGCTTTGCGTTTGGCGTGCGCGGGGCACGAGCGCGTCCCGGTGCCGTTCGCTTCGCGCATAAAGTTGACGACTTTGTTTGCGAAGCGCTGTTT
>CAPI01000035.1 GCA_000333815.1 [Collinsella] massiliensis | reverse complement strand
CCCTTTCGCGCCGTTTGGTTCCCGCGCACCCCGTCGGGGCGTCTTCGCGCCCGATGCTACAATCCTGCCGGGTGCATTTTGTGGCACCGGGCGGCAGCATCGGGCGCGAAGGAGCGGATATGTCCCAGGTTGTGACCATCACGAACAACACGGCGTCGGCGTCGATCGATTCCAAGGGCGCGCAGCTCACGAGCCTTGCGCTCGACGGCCGCGAGTACCTTTGGCAGGCGGACCCCGGCTGGTGGGGCAAGCACGCGCCGGTGCTCTTTCCCATCGTGGGCACCCTGCGCGACAGCCGCGCGGCATCCGCCCAGGGTGAGGTCACGCTCGGCCGCCACGGCTTCGCGCGCGATATGGAGCACGCGATCGTGTCGCGTGACGATGCGAGCGTGACGTTCGAGATCACCGACACGCCCGAGACGCGCGCGGCGTACCCGTATGCCTTCCGCCTGAACATGGCCTACGCCCTCACCGGGCCGGCGAGCCTGACCCAGACGTTTCGCGTCGAGAACACGGGCGACGTGCCGCTGCCGTTCTCGGTGGGCGGCCATCCCGCGTTCAACGTGCCCGCACCCGGCGGCGACGGCGAGGCGTGGGAGGACTACGTGCTTGAGTTCGCCGAGCCGTGGACGTACGAATCGCCCACCATCGCGGACGGTGGGCTGCTCACCTATGACGTCATGAACCCCATCGTCGATGCGGCAGACTGCATGCCGCTCACGCGCGAAGCCTTCCGCTTCGACACCATCATGCTCGAGGGGGTGCCGCGAAGCACGGTGACGCTGCGCGGCACGAAGAGCGGGCACGGCGTGCGCCTCGATTTCGAGGGCTTCCCGTACCTGGGCGTTTGGGCGGGCGACGGCGCACCCTTCGTCGCGCTCGAGCCGTGGACGGGCCACGCGACGCTCACGAGCGAGGATGACATCTTCGAGCACAAGCGCGGCATCACGCTGCTCGAGCCCGGCGCGGTGGACGAGCGCTCGTTCACGGTGACGCTCCTCTAGGGGCTGCAGGCGATGGGGATGCTGGCCGCACGGGGCGCAGACGCGGGAGAGCTGTTCCAGACGCACATCGGCGGCTCGGCGGTGCTCGAGGGCGTCATGATGCGCGGGCGCTGCGGCTGGGCGGTTTCGGTGCGCACGGATTCGGGCGGCATGTACGTCGAGGAGCGCGCGCTGCCGGATGCGGCCGAACGGCCCGCGTGGCAAAAGCTCCCCATCGTGCGCGGCTGCGTGTCCTTCGTCGAATCGATGCGCATCTCGTACGAGGCGCTCTCCATCGCCGTCGATCACGTGTGTGACGAGGCGCCGGGCGGAGCGGCGGAGGCCGGGGCGGTCGCTTCGGCGCCGGGCGGCGAGACGGGCACGCCGCGCACCGTGCAGGACACGGCCGAAGCCCCGCGCGATGCGCAGGTGACCCCGCCCGCTCCGCCCGCCGATGTCCCTGACGAGCCCTCCGACGCCGGCATGTTCGCATCGGTTGCCGTGGGCGTGCTGCTGGGAGTCGCCCTGTTCGTCGCCCTGCCTGTCTCGGCGACGAACCTCCTCATGGGAGACCTGCAGGCGCACAACAGCCTCGCGTGGAACCTCGTCGAGGCGGCGTTTCGCCTCGCGGTGCTCGTCGCCTACATCTGGGGCGTCGGCCGCTTGCCGGATATGGCGCGGGTCTTCGCCTATCACGGTGCGGAGCACCAGGCCATCCACTGCTACGAGCACGGCCTCGACCTCACGCCGGAGAACTGCATGCGCTTCTCGCGGCTCCACGTGCGTTGCGGCACGGCGTTCATCGTCATGACCGTCATCATCGCGGTCGCGGTCAACGCCGTCGTCCCGGTGGGCGCGCTGGCCGACGCGCTCGGCGCCACGGGCATCGCGCGGTGGCTCGTCGTGTTCGCCTCCCGACTCGTGCTGCTGCCGCTGGTGATGGGCATTTCCTACGAGATAACCGTTCGCTGGGCAGGTAAGCACCCCGACAACCCGCTCGTGCGCATTGTGCTCTGGCCGGGGCTCCAGATGCAGCGCCTCACGACGCGCGTCCCCGACCGCGGCATGCTCGAGTGCGCCATCTCGTCGCTCGTGCGCGTTCGCGCCCAGGAGGTGCGCGCGGAACGGGCGCGCATGTAAAATTACCCCTGGGGTAAATTTACATCGGGCTCGACCTCGACGAACTCCGAGAGCGGGTGCCAGTCGAGCGTCGCCGTGTCGCTCGCCTGCAGCTCCGCGTATTCCTCGAGTGTGATGTAGGTGCGCGTGCCCTCCGCGTCCTCGCTCCAATATCCGTAGTCGTCGTAGCCGTAGGCGGACTCGGTGATGAGCTCGGAACCAGACACCCGGTAGACGTACGTGTTGTACTCCCACGCGCTGTATGGTGCGCCGTTCTCGAGGAGCAGGTCGTCGCGCAGCTTCCAGTACGACCGCATAGCCACGGCGCCCTTCGTGATGGAGATGGGCTCCGCGCCGTCGGTGTTGAAGACGCCGAGCAGCTGGTACGAGCCGTCGTCCTGCACCGTCGCGATCACGAGGTCGAGCGTGTCGTCGTCGCCCAGGTCCACATAGGAATACGACACCGTGCCGCTTTCCACCTGGTCATAGGTGACGCTGACGTTCATGTCCTCATGCATGATCATGATGGCGCCCAGCGATGAGAGGTCCTGGTATTCGGAGCCGAGCGCGTTCTGCCAGTCGTCCTCCTGCGCGTCGCGGTAGGCGGTGAGGAGGTCGTTGTAGATCGCCTGCTTCGCGGGGTCGTCCTCCGTGGCGACGGGTGCCGGCGGCGCGGTGCCGCCCCCGTCGTTCGCGGGCGGCGCCGGAGTCGCGGGTGCGGCGGGCGAAGCGGGAGCTGCCGGAGCGGTTGCAGCAGGTGCGGCAGCCGGGGCCTGGGTGATGAGGGCTCCCGTCGCGCCGTCGCCCTGATCCGCATCGTCGTCCGTGGCGCCCTCGTCGTCGTAGAGCGTCGGCATCACAAGCTCACGGATGAGGGGCTCGACGTAGTTCTGGTAGATGTAGTAGGTCGCGATGGCGAGCGTGCTGATCGCGATGACGAAGAGCACGAACATGACGACGATGAGCACCATGGGCAGGCGCTTCTTGCTTTCCTTCTGCGCATCGGTGAAATGCGAGGAGAGACTGTCGCGGTGCAGGAAATCCGCGTCCTCGGCGATGAACGGGAGCGGCGCGGTATCGTCGGGGTCGACGCCCACGGCCTCGTTCACGGTGACAGAACCGTTCGCCGCCGCGTCGTCGCCGGCGCCGTCCGCGGTATCGGTGGGCGAGGCGCCCGCGTCCGCGACTGAGCCCGCCTGGGCGCGCCGAGCCGCATCGTTGAGCTGCGCGCCGCAGCGCGGGCAGAACGACAACGATGGTCCGACGGTGCTTCCGCACACGGGACAGCGCATGGTACCCCCTCCCAGCCGCGCGCCACCTCATGGGTGCCGAGGCGCGGCGGCTGGGATAATTTTACTCTCACGCGGTGTTTGAGGGGGATACATTTTTCTGCGACGCGCTGCCGCCCCTACTCGCCGTCGGCGACGACGGGCTCGAAGTCCTCCAGCGGCGTCCAGTCGAGGTAGAAATCGGTCTGCGCCGCGTTCCGCGCGTTCGACACCTCGCTCTCGTCGACCGGGCTCGTGGTGCCGTCGTCGTTGTACGTGAAGTAGGAGCCGTCCCGCCAGCCCAGATGCTGGACGATCACGGGGTTGCCGTCCTCGACGGTGTAGAGCGTCACCGAGCCCGCATCCGCACCGTCCGCGCCCACCGAGCGCAGGTACCCGTCGATATCGACGTCCCAGGTGACGCGCATGAGCAGGCTGCCGTTCATGAGTGAGGTCGTGGTCGAGCCGTCGGTGGAGAACGCGCCGATGAGCTTGTACGCGTCGCCGTTGCCGCTGAGCACGCCGATCACGAGGTCGAGCGTGCCGTCGTTGCCCAAGTCCGTGTAGGCGTAGGCGACGGTGCCGCTCATGAGCTCGTCGTACGTGACGCTCACGTTCATATCTTCCTGCAGGTCGACGATCGCGCCCAGCGACGCGAGGTCGTTCAGCGTGGATGAGCTCGCGTTCTGCCAGGCCTGCGCCTGCGAGTCGCGGTACGTGGTGAGGATGTCGTTGTAGACCGCGCGCTGGCGGGCCTCCTCGGCTGCCTGGGCGTCCTGTTCGGCCTGCTGCTCCGCCGCGAGATCCTCCTCGGCCTGCTGCTGCGCCTGCTCCTCGAGCTGCGGCAGGATGACGTTCTGGTAGACGTACGTGGCGGCAAAGGCGGCAGCGGCGAGCGCGAGCGTGACGAGGATGACGATGAGGAGCATCGGCAACCGGCGTTTGCTGTGCTTCTGCGCGCGCGAGACCTGCGCGGAGAGCGTGTCGGGGGCGGGGGTACCGGGGGTGGCGGCATCGGGTGCACCGGGGTCGGCGGCACCAGGTGCCTCGGGCGTGGAAGCTGCGGCGTACGTTGCGGTTGCGCCCGCGGTCAACGAGCTCTCGGAAGAGGCTGCTCCGCCGCCGGGGCTATCGGGGTTTCCCGAGCCGCCGCCGAGCTGCGCCCCGCACCGGGGGCAGAAGTTTAGGCCGTCGGCGACGTTCGTTCCGCATTGTGGGCAGTACATCATGACTCCTTTTCAGACGAGGTGGGAGGGGGTGCAGGGAGGTAGTGCAACACGCGCTCCACAAAGGCGGCGCCTGCCGCATCGAGCTCCACGGGCCTACGCGTCGTTCGTAGGGCGTTCCGTCAGGGGAGCATCGGCCCCCTGCGCCGCACGTTCGCCACCCCCGTTTTCGCGCGGGCCAGCATCGCCGCGCCCATCGCCCGCGTGCGCTCCGCGCGCCTCCTCGTGTTCCGGGAGCGGCGCCCCGCACATCACGCAGTAGCGCAGATAATCTTTGTTTTCAGTGCCGCAAATCCTGCATCTCATGATGAACTCCCGGTTTGAATCGAAACGCGTTGTATGATTAGGCTTGATGTCGAGGAGGGAAGACGATGAGCGAGCTCGATCCGTTTCTGCAGATACGCACGACGCGCGGACAAGTTCCCTGCCGGTCGGTGCTGCCCATCGCAGACGGCGCGGTCGCGACCGACCGCGACTCGAAGGAGTGGCAGGCCTTCCGCTTCGAGCCCATGTCGGTCGACGAGGCGCGCGCGGCGGATGCGTCGGACGGCGCGTCTGCGTCGGCGGACGGCATCACCCTGCTCGAGCTCGCCGAATGCGTGATGCATAAGACCATCGAACCCGAGTCCGATGACGCGGGGGACGCGCCTGGCGAGCCGGTGTGCGTCGAGGAGGTCTCCGGTAAGGATCTCTACCGGTTCGCGCAGCACCACGGCCCCCTGTTCGGCACCTCCGCCGAGGAGCCCGTGGAGGTGTGGATGTCCGCGGCCAGCGTGGCGGACCTCGCGACGCGCCTGCAGCAGATCGCCTCGAAGCTCGAGGGAACGATGAGCGTCGCCGCGCTGAACGGCGGAGCGTTCAACAACATCGCCAAGTACCGCCTCGCGAACCCGGAGACGGGCTCGCGGTTCGACCTCATCGTCATCGCGTGCATGGTGGATGCGGAGTACGCCCGGCACCTCGAGGTTCCCTTCGTGCGCCGCGAGGAGCGCGAGGGACGCATCAACTACGCGTTCCTTTCCATCAAGCACGAACCCGAGGTCGAGCCGGCCGTCATGCTGTACATGCATGTCGTCTCGTTCGCCCATGAGATGAGCCTCCCCGATTACCTCGCGCTGAGCAGGGTCTTCGACTTCGATGCCGATACCGACGCCCAGGTGTTCCAGCATTTCGTATCCGACGCCGACCGCGCTGAGCTCGCGGCCGCGCAGGATTCCAAGGCGTACGGCATCGCGCAGGGCGCGCTGTACACCATGGACGCGGTGCCGTTCGACGACGCGGACTGCTCGCCCATCGCCTCGCTCGTGCGCCTGCTCGTGGCCGCGCACCTCCAGGAGGCGCGCCTCGACGTGTTCTACGCCGACGAGAAGACCGGCCACCTGCGCTTCCCCAACTACCTCGCGTGGCTCTGGTACGAGTACTCCAGCGGCATCGAGAAGGTGCGCATCGGTTACTGCGGCAACTGCGGCAGGCCGTTCTCGCGCGTCAACCAGCGCGGCCGCGAGCGTCTCTTCTGCAGCGAGAAGTGCAAGAACGAGGCGAAGAACCGTCTGAAGAGCATGCGCACGAAGCGGGTGCGCGAGCTGTTCAAGGGCGACAGCGACTTCAACGGCGGCCGTTCCGTGACGGAGATCGCACGCGAGCTCCAGCGGGAGGATCAGATGCTCGATGAAGCCCGTGCCGAGGTGATCGACATCCTGAACAAGTGGCCAGAGCTCAAGAACAAGGTGAAGAGCGCCATCAACAACGAGGGCTGGGACGCCGAGCTGTTTACGCGCTGCATGCGCGAGGGGCTCGACTGGAAGCGCATCCTCCACAAGCCGCTGCAAGAGGAGCTGCTGAGCAAGAAGGACGAGATCGCCCGCCTCCTGCACAGCCGGCAGCTCTAGCGCGCAGCGCGCGTGCCCGAAACCCAGTATGTCGCGGACGGCGCCCATCGCTACTTCGCCGTAACTGACTGCTTGAGGTAATCGAACAGAGCATCGCTCGCGCCCGTGATGCCGACGCCCGGGTTGCTCTCCCAACCGGAGAGCGCGTCGTCGTAGGTGTACGCGCCGAGGGTTTCCAGGCCGACGAGCTCCTCGGCCTCGTCCAGCGTATAGAAGTCGTCGGGGTTCGTGCTGTTCGAGTCAAGCGCCTGCGGAATGATGTAGCAGTAGTTGCGCACCCGCGCGGTCACGGTGCGACCGTCGCCAAGGTCGCAGACGGCTTGGGTGGCATCGGCGATGTCGCCGGCGCTATGCAATTCACCTTGGATGACTTCGAGCTCGCAGAGGACGTGGTCGGGCTGGCCGGATGGGGTGATGGTGACGTCGTCGCCGTCGATCGTTACCTCGACGCGGCCAATCCACTGCTCGGGGATGGTGAAGCTGTAGGACGCCGCCTCGTAAGCGCCGAGCGCGTCCTTCGCGAGCGCCTCGTCGCGGCGGGCGTAGGCAGCGTCGCGGAGCTCGTCGGCATTCTCGCAGCCGCCTTGGACGGCCATGTCATAGGCCGCTTCGATCTCGTCGTCGGTGACATCGGCGGCATCGATGGGGTCGAGCCAGAGCGCGTTCTGGGTCAAGAAGGAGCCGTCGTCGTCAACCCTGCCGCCGAGACCGGCCGCTCCGGATGCGCTCACGTCGTAGATGGTGCCGTCCGCCGCGATGGGCGAGGCGGGAATGTCGAATGTGTAGTCGCCGCGCATGAGCTCGACGCCCGTGGCGTTCTGGTCGGTGAAGAAGAGCTCGTCGACCGCATTGCCCTCGAAGTCCGTGCCCGTCACATGGAGGGGGATCTTCGTGCCGGTGGAGGTATCGAGGCCGTCGCATTGGATCTCGAGCGTGATGGGATAGGTCTGGTGCGCCGCTTCGTAGGCGGCCTTCTGCTCCGCCTCGACGCGCGCCTCCTCGGCGATGCGCTCCTGCTCGCCCTGCCACCACACGAAGCCTCCGATGCCGCCGCCGCAGACGAGCGCGGCTGCCACGGCGCCCGCGATGATGGCGGTGCGATGGCTCTTGCGCTTCGGTTTCTCCGCGGGAGCGGGGGAGGTTGCGGCGGG
>CAPI01000036.1 GCA_000333815.1 [Collinsella] massiliensis | reverse complement strand
CCCGGGCAGCTCCCCGGAGCCGTTCGCGCAGCAGCCGCAGGGGGGCTCCCGCCAGGAGGGCGGACCCTCGTCGGGTCGTCCGCGCCGCGGCCCCTCGCGCGCCTCGTGGCTCTACATCCTCGTCGCCTGCGCGCTCATCGCGTACCTCGTCTTCAGCATGAATGGCGGCCCCGCCCGCCCGTCCGATTCCACGGAGCTCGCGACGAGCGAGTTCGTGACGGCGGTCGAGGACGGCCGCGTCGACTCGGTGACCTACACCATCGTGACCGGCGAGCTCGAGGGGACGTACTGGAAGGACGCCGCCGACATCGGCAACGCCAAGGCGGCGGAGCCCTTCACCTCGACCTACATCGGCTCCGACGCGCTCGCCGAGCTCATGGCGGCGCATCCGGCCACCAAATACGTCGTGGACACGAGCGACCCCGACGCGTTCATGGATCTGCTCTTGGGGCTCGCCCCCACGGTTCTGCTCGTGCTCATCATGATCTACTTCATGCGCCAGATGATGGGTGCGAACAACAAGGCCATGCAGTTCGGCAAGACGAACGCCAAGATGAACGAGGCGACGCGCCCCAAGGTGAAGTTCTCCGACGTCGCCGGCATCGACGAGGCGGTCGAGGAGCTCCAGGAGGTGCGCGACTTCCTCTCCGACCCGGAGCGCTACCGCAAGCTCGGCGCGAAGATCCCGCGCGGCGTGCTGCTCGTGGGCCCTCCCGGCACGGGCAAGACGCTGCTCGCCAAGGCGGTTGCCGGCGAGGCGGGCGTGCCGTTCTTCTCCATCTCCGGCTCCGACTTCGTGGAGATGTTCGTGGGCGTGGGCGCAAGCCGCGTGCGCGACCTGTTCACGAAGGCGAAGGAGCAGGCTCCGTCCATCATCTTCATCGACGAGATCGACGCGGTCGGCCGCCAGCGCGGCGCCGGCCTGGGCGGCGGGCACGACGAGCGCGAGCAGACGCTCAACCAGCTGCTCGTGGAGATGGACGGCTTCGAGGAGAACGAGAGCGTCATCCTCATCGCCGCGACGAACCGCCCCGACATCCTCGATCCGGCGCTCCTGCGCCCCGGCCGCTTCGACCGCCAGATCACGGTCGACCGCCCCGATGTGAAGGGCCGCGAGCAGATCCTGCGCGTGCACGCCGCGAACAAGCCGCTCGACCCGGATGTGAAGTTCGACAAGCTCGCGCAGCTCACCGTCGGCTTCACGGGCGCGGACCTCGCGAACCTCATGAACGAGGCCGCCCTGCTCGCCGCGCGCCGGCACCGCCCGCGCATCGGCATGGACGAGGTCGAGGAATCCATGGAGCGCGTCATCGCCGGCCCGGAGCGCAAGACGCGCATCATGACCGAGACGGAGCGCCGCACCATCGCCGTGCACGAGAGCGGCCACGCCCTCGTGGGGCACGTGCTGGAGCACGCCGACCCGGTGCACAAGATCACGATCATCCCGCGCGGCCAGGCGCTCGGCTACACCATGCAGCTGCCCACCGAGGACCACTTCCTCAAGACGCGCAACGAGATGCTCGACGAGCTCGCGGTGTTCCTGGGCGGCCGCGTGGCCGAGGAGCTGCTGTGCGACGACGTGACGAGCGGCGCGTCGAACGACCTCGAGCGCGCGACCAAGATGGCGCGCGAGATGGTCACGCGCCTGGGCATGAGTGAGGAGCTGGGCACGCAGGTATTCGGCGAGGCGCAGCATCAGGTGTTCCTGGGCCGCGACTACGCCGACCACCAGGATTACTCCGAGGAGACGGCACGGCGGATCGATTCCGAGGTGCAGCGCATCATGCGCGAGGCGCACGAGCGCGCCAAGCGCATCCTCACGGAGCGCCGTGCGCAGCTCGAGCTCATGGCGGACGTGCTCCTCGAGCGCGAGACGGTCGAGGGGGAGGCGGTCGAGGCACTGCTTGACGGCACCTGGGACGCCTACCTCGAGCGCGAGGCCGCCGGAGACGTGAAGGGCGGTTCCAGCTCGACGGGCTCCACCGCGCGCCGCAAGCCGCGCCAGAGCGACGAGGAGATCGCCGCCGAGGCCGCGCGCTTCGCCGAGGAGGCCATGGCGTCCGAGGGGAACCCGGGCGAAGGCGGCGACTATGAGGCCGCGCCGCGCGAGGAGCAGGCGACCGAGGAGTAGCCGCGCACGCGGCCGGTACGCACCGGCGGCATGGCGGGCTTGCGCCTGCCCGAGACAACGAGCCGCGCAACGAGGCGGGGCGGGGTGCACATCGGCTGCGCCCCGCCCCGCTGCCGTCTGGCGTTCCTGCGCGCGCACTGGTCGAAAACACGGTTAGCGCTTCCCGTGCCGGGGGTACGCTCTTCTCAGCGTATGTGTTCGGTGCGCCGCGCGCCCCGGAGCTGGCCCCATGCTTGCCCGCGCGCGCCGCGCTCCCCAGACAAGGAGGCTGCTATGGGTGCGCCTAAGACAAGTGATGTGAGGAACGTGGTTCTCGTAGGCCAAGGCGGGGTGGGCAAGACCTCGCTCGCGGAGGCCATGCTCCACCTTTCCGGCAAGACCGCCCGCCTGGGTGGTCATGCGGGCACGAAGCCCACACTCGACTATGACGCCGAGGAGGTCAAGCGCGAGTTCTCCATCTCGACCTCCATCGCGCCCATCGATTGGAAGGGCGTGCGCATCAACGTGCTCGACGCGCCCTGCTACCCCGATTTCATCGGCGATGCCTACGCGGCGATGAGCGTGTGCGAGACCGCGCTCTTCGTGGTCGACGCCGCGGAAGGCCCCCAGCCCACGACCGTGAAGCTCTGGTATGCCGCCGAGGACCTGCGCCTCGCCCGCGCCGTGTTCATCAACCGCATCGATAAGGAGAACGCGGACTACGACACCTGCATGAAGGCGCTGCGCGACCGCTTCGGCGCGCGCCTGGGCGCCGTCACGCTGCCGTGGGGCACGGGCGACGACTTCGAGGGCGTCATCGACATCGTGCGCATGAAGGCGCGCCATTGCGAGGGCACGACGCAGACCGAGTTCGACATCCCCGACGAGTACATCGACGCCGCCGAGGAGGCGCGCGAGCAGCTGTGCGAGGCCGTGGCCGAGGCCGACGACGAGCTCATGATGAAGTACCTCGAGGGCGAGGCGCTCTCGCAGGAAGAGGTCGAGGGGCTGCTGTCCAAGGCCATCGCGAAGCGCCTGTTCGTGCCCGTGTTCGTGGGTTCGTGCACGCACGAGCTGGGCGTCCACTCCGTCATGGACGACATCGCCACGTACTTCCCGAAGCCGACGGACTACGGCGAGATGCCGCTCGTGGACGGCGACACGCTCAAGATCTCGTCCGAGGACGACCGCCCCGTGGCCTTCGTGTTCAAGACCCTGAACGACCCTCAGCAGGGTCGCATCAGCTTCCTCAAGGTGCTCACCGGCACGCTCACGCCCGGCATCGAGCTCGTGAACGCCCGCACGCGCAAGGGCGAGCGCATCGCGCACCTCTACGTGATGTGCGGCAAGGAGATGACCGACGTGGGCAAGGCCGAGGCCGGCGACATCATCGTCACCACGAAGATCGCCGCCGACACGGGCGACACGCTCTCGGTGACCGGCAAGGTCGAGGCCGCGGCGTTCCAGTTCCCGAACAGCCAGTACCGCATCGCCATCGAGGCCGAGAACCGCTCCGACGAGGACAAGCTCTTCACGTTCATCGACCGCGCCTGCGAGGCCGACCCCACCATGCGCATCGAGCGCAACGAGGAGACCGGCCAGACCATCATCTCCGCCGTGGGCGAGGCGCAGGTGAGCGTGCTGCTCAACCGCCTCGAGGAGCGCACGAAGGTCGCCGCGCATATTGTTCCCATCAAGATCCCGTATCGCGAGACCATCCGCCGCGTGGCGAGCGCGCAGGGACGCCATAAGAAGCAGACCGGCGGCGCCGGCCAGTTCGGCGACTGCTATCTGCGCGTGGAACCGCTGCTCGACGGCACGGACTACGAGTTTGTCGACGAGGTCGTGGGCGGCCGCATCCCGCGCGCGCTCATCCCCGCCGTGGACAAGGGCGTGCAGGAGACCATGAAGGAAGGCGTCATCGCCGGCTACCCGCTCACGGGCATTCGCGTCGCCTGCTACGACGGTTCCTACCACCCGGTCGACTCCAACGAGATGGCCTTCCGCGCCGCCGCGCGCATCGCGCTCAAGAAGGCGTGCGCCGAGGCCGACCCCGTGGTGCTCGAGCCCATGGAGAACATCACCGTCACCATCCCGGAGAGCTACGCCGGCGCCGTGATGGGCGATGTCTCCGGCTCGCGCGGCCGCGTGACGGGCATGGATACGGACGAGCGCGGCAACACCGTGGTCACGGCCACCGTGCCGCTCGCCGAGCTCACCGACTACGCCACGCGCCTGCGCTCCATCACGCGCGGCACGGGCGACTTCCAGATGGAGCCCGCCGGCTACGAGCAGGTGCCCTACGACGTGCAGAAGCACCTCGTGGAGTTCTACGAGGAGTCCCGCGCCCAGGGCCGCTAGCTGAGTCATTGGGGACGGGTTCATTTGACTCACGCGGGAGGTGTTCTCGTCCCCATGTAAAAATACCCCTGGGGTAAATGTACATCCGCTGAAAAGCGCCGCAGGAAGCGACTCGCCTGCGGCGCTTTGCTGTGTCGAGCGGGCGCAACGGCCCGTCCGTTCGCGCCCGCGCATCGTTTCATGCTTGTTTCGGCCAAAGTATTCTTGCCCGTGCAAGCCTTCCCGGCATATCCTTATCCACGTGCGCGGAACTTTCTCGCATTAAGTTGCAAGGGGGAGGGGAATGGGTCCCCTCCGGTTGCGCGTACGGAAGGGGTTATACAACACATCAGGGAAGGAACCATCATGAGGAAGACCACCCCCACCGCATTGTCATCTACGCAGCCCGCGTGCTCGCGCCGCAAGTTCTTGAAGCTCTCGGGGCTCTCAGCGGTAGGGATGGGGAGCATGATGTTCCTCGCCGGGTGTGGCCCCGCCGCCCAGGAGACGGACGATACCGCGGGCAGCTCCGACGCGACCGCTGCCGCCGCGTCCTTCGGTGAGGACGGCGTGCTGCGCGTGGGCATGGAAGCCGCGTACGCGCCGTACAACTGGCAGGTCTCCGAGGAGTCCGAATACACCATCCCCATCGAGAACGTCTCGGGCGCCTATGCGGACGGCTACGACGTGCAGGTCGCCAAGCGCATCGCTGAGGAGTTCGACCTCGATCCCGTCGCGGTGAAGCTCGACTTCGCCGGCCTCATCGACGCGCTCAACAACGGCCAGATCGACATCATCTGCGCCGGCATGTCCGTCGACCCGGAGCGCGCCGCATCCGCCGACTTCTCCAACTCCTACATCGATGACGACATCGTGCTCATCACCACCGACGGCTCCGCCTACGCCAATGCTACGACGTTCGCCGACCTCGCGGGCGCGACCGTCCTGGGGCAGGCGGCCACCATGTACGACGACGTCATCGATCAGATCCCGGACGTCACGCACATGACGCCCGCCGAGACCGTCCCGCTCGTGGTCGAGAACCTCTCGAACGGCGCCTGCGACATCATCACGTACTCGATGCTCTCCGTGCCCAAGCTCATCGAGCAGTATCCCACCTTCGTCGAGATTCCCATGGAGGAGAAGTTCGAGGGTTCCGTCATGCCCGACAACGCCGCCATCGTGAAGGGTTCCGATACCGAGATCATGGACCGCATCAACGCGGTCATCGACGGTATCGACCAGGATGAGCGCCAGGAGATGTGGAACGCCTGCATGGATCGCCAGCCCGCGTAAGGCGCCGGCGCCGCAGAACCACGGGAATCAAGGAGCATCATGGATTCACATGAGTCTTCGCCTCAAGGCGGCCGTTCGCGCATCGGCCGCCTTCGGGCGTTTCTAACGAACGACCACAGGTACGTGCTGCTCGGCACGAGCGTCGTCGCGTTCGCGGGGATGCTGCTCTCGAGCCAGCCGCGCCCGGCGCTGAGCTTCCTCGCGCGGGCGTACACCCTCGAGGTCGTGATGTACTACCTGCTCGTTGCATGGCTTGTGCTCAGCGCGGTGGCGCTCGTGTTCAAGCTCACGCATTGGCGCACGTATGCGGAGCGCGCGCCCTTCGTGCGGCCCGCCGTGCGCCGTGCGCTGCGCTACGCGTCGTACGTCGTGTGGCTCATCGTCGCCGTGCTCGCGGTCGACCGCCTCGTCATGGGGCTCGCCTCGGCCTGGGCGGTGGCCACCACCGCGTCCTCCCGCCCGGTGGACAACGCGCTCGAGAGCGCGCTCTACATGCTCTACCAGGGGCGGCAGACGTTCATCACCGGCATCACCACCACGATCGTGCTCGCGGTGTTCGGCACCATCCTGGCGTTTTTCCTCGCGCTGCTGCTGGCGTTCTGCCGCATCCAGGTGCCCGACCGCTCCGACAACGACTTCGTGCGGTTCTGGAAGGTCGTGGGGGCGGACTTCGCCCGCGTCTACAGCACGATCGTGCGCGGCACCCCCATGATGGTTCAGGCGGGCATCATCTTCTTCGGTGGCGTCGCCATCCTGCGCGGCGCGGGGCTCACGACGGCCAGCATCAACGTGGTGTGGTCGCCGTTCATCGCGGGCTTCGTGACCATCACGTTCAACTCCACCGCCTACATGATGGAGGTTCTGCGCGGCGGCATCGAATCGGTCGACCCGGGGCAGACGGAGGCGGCGCGCTCGCTCGGCCTCTCGCAGTGGCAGGCCATGCGCACGGTGGTGTTCCCGCAGGGCATCAAGTACGCCATCCCCGGCCTGTCGAACGAGCTCGTCGTGAACATCAAGGACTCCTCGGTGCTCTCGGTGATCGGCACGTTCGACCTCATGTTCGCCACGGACTCGATCGCCGGCATCTACTACCAGCAGTTGCAGGCGAACATGATCGCCGCGGTGGCGTACCTCGCGCTTACGATGATCGCGACGAAGCTGCTCGGGATGTTCTCGAAGCGCCTGAGCGCGCAGACGGGGCCGGTCGTGGTGATGTCGGATTCGACGGTGCAGGCGGAGATGCTCAAGCCGCAGCACGACCGAGGGGATGTGTAGTGCATGGATACGCAGGCTAAACCGATGGTGCGCATCGAGGGGCTGCGCAAGTCGTTCGGCTCGCTCGAAGTGCTGCGCGACATCAATCTCAACGTCATGCCCGGTCAGGTGGTGACGATCATCGGGCCGTCGGGCTCGGGCAAATCGACGCTCCTTCGCTGCATCAACCTGCTCGAGAGCCCGGACGCGGGGCATGTGTGGTTCCACGGGGCGAACCTCGCCGCGGACCACGTGAACGTGAACGCCCTGCGCGAGAAGATCGGCATGGTGTTCCAGGGGTTCAACCTCTTCAATAACAAGAACGTGCTCGACAACTGCACGCTCGCGCCCGTCCTGCTCAAGAAGATGACGCGCGACGAGGCGGAGCACGTAGCCATGGAGCACCTGGAATCGGTGGGGATGGCGGCTTTCGCACACGCCGCGGTGAACACGCTCTCCGGCGGGCAGAAGCAGCGCGTGGCCATCGCGCGGGCGCTCTGCATGAACCCCGATCTCATGCTCTTCGACGAGCCCACGAGCGCGCTCGACCCCGAGATCGTGGGCGAGGTGCTCGAGGTCATGCGGCGGCTCGCGGCGGGCGGCATGACCATGGTGGTCGTGACGCACGAGATGTCGTTCGCGAAGAGCGTCTCCGACGAGGTGCTGTTCATGGATCGTGGCGTCATCGCCGAGCGCGGCACGCCCGAGCAGATCTTCACCGCTCCCAAGCAGGAGCGCACGCGCACCTTCCTCGCGCGCTACCTGGAGGATTAGCACCGGAATGGGTTGGTTGGGGACGTGTTCCTTCCAACCCATTTCCCGTTTTGCGCGAAACGAGCGGTTTATAGGCACCCTCGGAAGTAGCAAGGGGTCATGCGTTGAAGAAAGCGCAGGTAGTCGAGTTGCCCTTTTGCCGGCTACTTGGCTACCCCCG
>CAPI01000037.1 GCA_000333815.1 [Collinsella] massiliensis | reverse complement strand
CCGCTTCTTCTGGGTGCTCGAGGCTGTGGGTATCGTGGGCATCGTCGTCGTGTGGCTCATGCTCACCGGCGTGTTCAACTCGTTCATCCCCGCGGAGACCATCGCCGTGGGCCAGCTCGTGGGCCTGGGCATCGCGTACGCCTTCGTCATCGGCGGCTTCATCTACGACCTCGTGAAGATCCGTCCCCTGCGCAACTTCTATAAGGCGCAGGTGGCCGGCATGACCGATCGCAAGGTGATCGAGGTCCTCGAGGAAGAGGCCGAGCGCGAGGCGGAGAAGAAGGGCAAGGGCACCAAGGAGGCCAAGGCGGCCGAGGAGCCCGAGCAGGAGCAGCCTGCGAAGAAGCGCGGACCGAAGAAGAACCATCGTTCTCGCCGCTAATCGAGTTTTGAGGGGGCGCACCATGCCGGTCTCGGCGGTGCGCCCTTATTATGTGGAGCGACGGCGCGCGGCATGTTCGTTTCCGCATGCATGCGACCGTCGCGCCCCTGTTCGCCGTAAGGAGCCGAGATGATCAAAGTCGCCCTCACCGTGGAGGACGCCCGCGCGGGCATGACGGCCATCGCGCCCAAGATCGAGCGCTACGCGCAGCTCATCGTGCGCAAAGGGGTGAACGTCGAGCCCGGCCAGGAGGTCGTGGTGATGGCTCCCGTGGAATGCGCCGCGTTCGCGCGCGTGCTCGTGCGGAGCGCCTACGAGGCCGGTGCGGGCCACGTGACGGTCATCTGGAACGACGACGAGGTGTCGCGCCTCACGTACGAATACGTCGAGACGGCGTATTTCGAGCAGACGCCGGAATGGCAGCGCGTGCAGCTCGACGGGTTCGCCGCAGCGGGCGCGTGCTTCATCTTCATCGAGGGATCCGACCCCGAGGCGCTCAAGGACATCGACCCCGTCAAGCCCGCGACCGCGGCGAAGGCCAAGAACAGTCAGTGCACCGCGTTCCGTCGCGGCCTCGATTTCAACGTCAACCCGTGGTGCATTGCCGGCGCGCCCGTGACGGCCTGGGCGCGCAAGGTGTTCCCCGGTGCCCCCGACGAGGTCGCGGTGTACCGCCTGTGGTGCGCCATCCTCGCCGCGGCTCGCGCCGATGGGGAAGACCCCGAGAGCGCGTGGGAGCTCCACGACGCGACCTTCGAGAAGAACCTGCGCTTCCTGAACGACCGGCACTTCGACGCCCTGCACTACACCTCCGAGAATGGCACGGATTTCACCGTGGGTCTCACCGACCGTCATATCTGGGCCGGCGGCAGGAGCGAGACGCCCGAGGGGCACCCGTTCTTCCCCAACATCCCCACCGAGGAGGTGTTCACCTCGCCCGACCGCCTGCGTGCCGACGGCATCGTGCACGCGGCGCTCCCGCTCATCCACCATGGGAGCAAGGTCGAGGATTTCTGGCTGCGCTTCGAGGCCGGTCGCGTGGTGGATTTCGGCGCGCGCACGGGCGCTGAGACGCTCAAGAGCATCCTCGACACCGACGAGGGCGCCCGCCGCCTCGGCGAGGTGGCGCTCATCTCCAAGAACACGCCCATCCGCGAGAGCGAGATCCTCTTCTATGACACGCTCTACGACGAGAACGCAAGCTGCCACCTGGCGCTCGGCACGGGATTCCCGGAGTGCTACGACGGCGGCTACGAGATGGACATGGACGAGCTCCGCGACCGCGGCGTGAACGCCTCGGCGGTGCACGTCGACTTCATGATCGGCTCCGACGACCTCACGATCACCGGCATCCAGGCCGACGGCATCGAGCTCCCGGTGTTCGTGAACGGCCAGTGGAGCTGGGAATGATAAAATGGTGTCAGTCACCTTTTTATCAATCGCGAGGTAACGGAGCTGAGCATGTCCAGGCAACGGCGCATGGTTTCGGAATCGGGCTTCTATCACGTCGTGCTGCGTGGCAACGCGAAGCAGCTCATCTTCGAGGATGACGCCGACCGCGAACGGTTCCGCACGATCATGGCCGAGTCCGCCGAGGCGGCGGGCATCGGCCTCGTGGCATGGTGCCTCATGAGCAACCACGTGCACCTGGTGCTCGACGATCCCAGGCAGCAGCTCAGCCGTGCCATGCAGCGCACGAGCGGCACGTACGCGCGCGCCTTCAACCTGCGCCATGGCAGCGCGGGCAACCTCTTCGAGCAGCGGTTCGGGAGCTTCGCCATCGAGGACGACGCCTACCTCATGCAGGTGGTGCGCTACGTGCTGAAGAACCCGTCGGCCGCCGGGTTGGGCTCGTGGCAGGAGTATCCGTGGAGCAGCTACCAGGACGTGCTGCGCGGCGAGGGTTGCACGGACGTCGCGCGGGTGCTCGAGCTGTTCGACGGACGGGAGGGGCTCGACCGCTTCTGCGCGGAGGAGACGCCGTGCTTCGACGGGCGCATCGAGGGCACACCCGTGCCCGACGACCTCGCGCTGACCGTCGCCCGCGCGGCGCTGGCACAGGCGGGGGCTCCGGATGTCGCTAAGGTGAAAGCGCTCCCGCTGGCGCGCCGCGCCGAGGCGCTCAAGGCGCTTCGCGATGTGGGGATCACCGTGAAGCAGATGGCGCGCCTGACGGGCATCAGTGCGCCGAGCATCTACCGCGCCCTGCGCTCCGCCTGATAAAATGGTGTCAGACACCTTTTTATCACCTAGGAGTCTGTGTACATCGCAGTGATATTCGCCCGGATATGCAAAAAGGCCGGGCATACCGCCCGACCTCGCGCATCGATGGTGGGCCGTTAGGGGTTCGAACCCTAGACCTTGGGATTAAAAGTCCCCTGCTCTGCCAGCTGAGCTAACGGCCCGCGCGAGCATTGTACCACGGGTTGCAGCCTCGTTCGACCCCGTGCGCCGCGCGAACCATCCCGTCACCGATGAATCCGCGCGCCTATCGCCTCGATGCGTCCCGCATCTTGTGCTTGTCGTATGATGCTTACCAAGACTGCGCTTCGGCGCCGCCCCGCCACGATCGCACGGGGAAGGACAGGGCTTTGCTCGAAAGGAAGGCTTCATATGGCAGACGTATACGCGCTCCTCGACGAATGGCTTGCCAACGTCAAGGATGACGAGCTCAAGGCCGAGCTCGTCGCGCTGAAGGAATCGGGGGACGAGGACGCCATCACGGACGCCTTCTTCCAGGACCTCGAGTTCGGCACGGCCGGACTGCGCGGCACGCTCGGCGCCGGCACGAACCGCATGAACATCTACACCGTCGGCCGCGCCACGCAGGGCTTCTCGGATTACCTGGTCGCGACCTACGAGCACCCCACGGTCGCCATCGCCCGCGACAGCCGCAACAACGGCGAGCTGTTCGTGAAGACCGCTGCCTCCATCTTCGCGGCGAACGGCGTGAAGGCGCTCGTGTACCCGAAGATCTCGCCGGTACCCACGCTGTCGTGGGCGGTCCGCGACCTCAAGTGCTCCGGCGGCGTGTGCGTCACCGCGTCGCACAACCCCGCGCAGTACAACGGCTACAAGGCCTACGGCCCCGACGGCTGCCAGATCGCATCCGAGGTCGCCGACGCCATCTCCGCCGCCATCGCGCGCGTGGACATGTGGGGCGGCATCAAGACCATGGACTTCGACGAGGCCATGGCCGCGGGCATGATCGAGTGGATTGACGACGACTGCCTCGACCGCTACTACGACGCCGTGCTCTCGAAGTCCGTCTGCAACCTCACGCCGGAGGAGGCCGCCAAGGCCCCGCTCAAGCTCGTGTACACCCCGCTCAACGGAACCGGCCTCATCCCCGTCACGACCGTGCTGAACCGCGCGGGCATCACGGACATCACCGTCGTCCCCGAGCAGCGCGACCCCAACGGCGATTTCCCCACCTGCCCGTATCCGAACCCCGAGATCCGCGAGGCCATGCAGAAGGGCATCGACTTGTGCCGCGAGGTGCAGCCCGACCTCCTGCTCGCGACCGACCCGGATGCCGACCGCGTGGGCGTGGCCTGTGCCGACGGCGACGATTACACGCTCATCACGGGTAACGAGATGGGCGTGCTCCTGCTCGACTACATCTGCCGCATGCGCGCCGAGCGCGGCGAGGACCTCTCCCGCAAGGTCGCCGTCACCACCATCGTGTCCTCCGCGATGGCTGACGCGCTCGCCGAGGACTACGGCTTCGAGCTGCGCCGCTGCCTCACGGGCTTCAAGTACATCGGCGACATCATCACCTCGCTCGCCGATGCCGACGAGGCCGACCGCTTCATCTTCGGTTTCGAGGAGAGCTACGGCTACCTCTCGGGCGACCACGTGCGCGACAAGGACGCTGTGAACGCGTCGCTGCTCATCTGCCAGATGGCGCAGGATTACCGCCTCAAGGGCAAGAACCTCGTCGAGGCGATGCGCGACCTGTACGAGAAGTACGGCTACTACCACAACAAGACCGTGTCGCTCAGCTACCCCGGCGCCGAGGGTGCGAGCAAGATGGCGGGCATCATGGCGGGGCTGCGCGCCGAGCCGCCCGCGCAGATGGCCGGTCTCGCCGTCGAGCAGGTCGTCGACTACGCGGAGGGCGTGAACGGCCTGCCGAAGGCGAACGTCCTCGAGTTCGACCTTGAGGGCGGTAACAAAGCCATCGTCCGCCCGAGCGGCACCGAGCCCAAGATCAAGATCTACATCTTCGCGAAGGGCGACGACGCCGCTTCCGCCGACGCGCTCATCGAGAAGATCGAGGCCGACGGTCGCGAGCTGCTGTCGTAGGGGCGCGGGTACACGGGCGCCGTGCGATTCACGGCGGCCGGTTCGTTCCAGAATATGCAAAGTCGGGAGATAAGCGCCTCAAACGGGGCGCTTATTTCCTTGCTTTGCATAGTTTGGGAGATACGGGTGGCGAGGTTCGGGAGGTGCGCTGCCGTTCCGCTACTGCAGGAACACGAACCAGACGAAGAGCACGACGGCGACGATGAGGATGAGCACCACGGCAAGCAGCGTGCGGCGGCGCGACCGCTCCTGCCGGGCGGTGAAGATGGTCTTCTTCGACGTCGGGGTCTGCAGGTAGCGATCGTAGTGCAGGTGTTGCGACGGGTCTCCGGGCTGGCTGCGCCGGGGATGCGCGGGACCGTTCTGGGGAAGGTACTGCGGATCGGATGTGGCGGTGCCCATATGCCGCCGCCCGCCCCCGCTCGGCGTGCGCGCCGCGCCCGCAGCGTTTTGCCGCGGAGGCATGGAGAGGCTCTCGTCGGTGATGGGCGCCTGCGAAAGGTGCGGTACGGTGCGGCGATACGGGGTCCTCGACGCGCCAGCGTTCGCATGCGGCGCCGACGTTGTTTCGTTTCGCTTGGAGGTCACGTCATCCATAAGCCCTCGATTGCATATCGCCGTTAGGTACATGATAAATCCTGGGCACCCGTCCCACCGCGCGGGCCGCCGCCCGAGGCGACCGTTCACGCTTCATGCATAAAGGCATCATATCGTACCTGGGGTTACATTTTGAAAGAGTCGCCATATGTGATGGATGGTTAAATCTAAGTGTAAGAGACTTAGATTTGATGATAATGTGACGCTTAAAAAATCTAATCAATCATGTTTAGAAGCGCGCCCAGCGGGCATAACAACAACGTCAAAAGAAGTCCCGGACACAGCGTCCGGGCAACCCACGAAGGAGTGGTTGATTATGGCTAGCTTGGTTCCGTATCGTTCGATGTTCGGCATTCGTCCCTTCAACACCTCGCTCTTCGATGCGTTCGATGACATGATGGACATGGCGTCCGGCGCTTCGTCGGCTGCGTTCCCCATGGATGTCGAGGACACCGGTGAGGGCTACGAGGTCAAGGCGTACCTCGCGGGCGTGAGCAAGGACGACATCGACGTCGAGCTCAACGAGGGCCGTCTCTCCATCTCGGTGAAGGTCGAGGAGAAGGACGAGGACAAGAACAAGAACTACCTGCAGAAGGAGTTCGCGGCGTTCAGCGCGACGCGCGGCATCTACCTCAAGGATGCCTCGAACGAGGGGCTTTCCGCCCGCTTCGCCGATGGCGTGCTGACGGTCACCGTCCCGAAGATCGTCGAGAAGAAGAACGTCACCAAGGTCTCGATCGACTAACACGTGCCCGCGCGCATAAACCTTGGCAGGGAGGCCCCTTCGGGGGCCTCCTTTTTGATAAAAACCAGACAGGCTGGATTTTATCACCCGGGGATCGGGGGGATGATAAAAACCAGCCTGTCTGGTTTTTATCACTAGAGGATGGTGAGGGGGCGGTCCTGGCCGGCGGCGCGGATGTGGAGGGGCTGCGCCCCGCCCGGGCGCTCGAGCGTCGCTGCCGAGCCGATCTTGTTGTCGAGCGTGGCGCCGAGCGCCTCGGCGAGCGTCCGGACGGCGAGGCTCGGGCGGTTGTTCTCCTGCGAGATGTGCATGGCGATGAGCTGCTCGGTGCGCGTGGTGACGAGCGTCCGCACCGCCTCTGCCGCCTGGGCGTTCGAGAGATGCCCCTCGTCTGAGAGGATGCGCTCCTGCAGGAAGCGCGGGTAGCCGCCGTGACGGAGCATCGTCACGTCGTGGTTGCATTCGAGTGCCAGGATGCGCGCGTCGGCAAGGAGCCTCAGCGCGGGCGGGGTGAGCACGCCCGTGTCGGTCGCGAAGGCGATGGCGTCGCCGCCCGCGATGAAGCGCATCCCCATGGGGTTCACCACGTCGTGCGAGGTGGGGAAGGTTTCCACGAGCACGTCGCCGATCTGCACGTCCTCCCCGGGCTCGACCTCGTGGAAGGGCAGCTCCTCGAAGCCGCGCCGCGCGGCGGGGGTGCCCGCGCTTGCGTAGAGCTCGCCCGCGAACCGCTTGCACCACACGGCGATGCCGCGGGTGTGGTCGCCATGCTCGTGGGTGAGCACGAGCGCGCGCACGCGGGACTCGTCGAGCCCGAGCGCATGCATGCGCGCGAGCGTCTCGCGGCGCGAGAACCCGTTGTCGATCATGATGAGCCCCTCGGGCGACTCCACGAGCGAGCAGTTCCCCTTCGAACCGCTGCCGAGAATGTGCAGGTGCAGGGCGTTCGTCATGGGCGACCTTCCGTGAGAGAATGAAATCCTGGGACGCTCCCGGAGGCGCGCGCATCGCGCGGCGCCCGCACGGGTACAAGCCCGGTGCGCTTTGGGAACGACAAGCGATATTGTACGAGACATGCGGCGAAGATGGTTCGGAGGGAACATGCCAACAGTTGCGCAGCGGTTCGCGCGGCATCACGCCGGTGGGGGCAGCCGCTCCCGGCAGCAGGCGGGGCCCGTGGTGCTCATGGTTTCCGGCGGTGCGGACTCCACCGCGCTGCTCGTGATGGCGTGCACGTCGCAGCTCGACCTGGATGACGGCCGGGGCGCGGCGCGCATCGCCCGCGAGCGGCTGCACGTGCTCCATGTGAACCACCACCTGCGCGGCGCGGCCTCCGATGCGGACGAGGCGTTCGTGCGGGAGCTCTGCGCGCGCTACGGCGTGCCGCTCTGCGTGGAGCACGCGTCGTTCACCGATCTGGGCGGGCAGAACCTCGAGGCCGCCGCCCGCGAGGTGCGCTATGCCGCCGCCCGCCGCTACGTGCGGGAGCTCTGCGCGGAGGCGGGCTGCTCGCGTGCGTCGGCGCGCATCGTGACGGCGCACACGGCGAGCGACCGGGCGGAGACGTTCATCATGAACGCCATCAAGGGCGCGGGCGCGGCGGGGCTCTCGAGCATCCCGCGCCGTCGCAACATCATCGTGCGCCCCCTCATCGACAGCACCCACGGGGAGCTCTGCCGCTTCCTCGAGGTCAAAGGGATCGCCTGGCGCGAGGATGAGAGCAACCAAGATACCTCCTACCTGCGGAACTTTGTGCGCCACCGCGTGATTCCCCTCATGCGCGAGCGCAACGCGAACGTCGTGCGCAACGTCGGCGCGGCCTGCGACATCCTGGGCGACGAGGACGCGCTCCTCTCGAAGCTCGCCGCGCAGGCACTTCGCGCCTGCACGCGCCGCCAGCAGGACGGGCTCATCGTGCTCGACGGTGCGCGACTCGCCTCGGCGGAGGTCGCGATAGCGCGGCGTATGGTGCGGCTCGCCGTGCGCCAGCTCGACGAGGGCGCCCGGCTGGAGCTGCGCCATGTGGAGGCGGTGCTCGCGCTCGTCGCGGCGGGGGCGGGCTCGACGACGCTGCCCGACGGCATCGACGTGCGCATGGAGTTCGGTGCCTGCGCCCTGCGCACGGCGGCGGCGCGCGAGGAGCTCGCGGCCGGCTGGCTCACCGTTCCCGGCCGCATGGTGCTTGCCGCCTCGCGCGTCCTCGAGGCGTCCGCCCTGCGCGTCCCGGCGGGGACGGATGCCGTGGCGCTCGCCCGCGACGCGGCGCGCGATGCCGCGGCGGACGAGGCGGTCGCGTTTGTGGACGCTGCCGCGCTCGGGTACGCCGAGCGGGACCTCGTGGCGCTGAAGGAAGCGGGCGACGGCTCGGCCACCCTGGCGCGCGGGGCGCGGCTCTGGGTCGATTCGCCCGCGCCCGGCGACCTCATGTGTCCGCTCGGCATGCACGGGCGGTCGAAGAAGCTCTCGGACATCCTGGGCGAGGAGCAGGTTCCCGTGGCGGAGCGTCAGCTCGTGCCGGTGCTGCGCACGGCCCCCGGCGGCTCCGTTGTGTGGGTTGGCGGAATTCGCCTCGACGACCGCTTCAAATGCACGGCGCTCAGCCGCGTGTTGATACAATTAACTATTCGCCCCCTCGATTCCGCGGTCGTTGTCCGCTCGGTGGGGTAAGCTGCGTACAGAGACGGCGAGCAGGAGGGTTGCCATGGAGGAGAAGAGCGAGCTTTCGACGATGCATCCGGATGTCGAGACCATCCTTTTCAGCGAGGAGGACATCGCGCAGATCGTGCAGCGCCTGGGTGCGGAGATCACCCGGGACTACCAGGGCAAGGACCTGGTGCTCATCGCCGTCCTGCGCGGCGCCGTCGTCTTCATGGGCGACCTCATGCGCGCCATCGACCTGCCGCTCGCCATCGACTTCATGGCGGTCTCGAGCTACGGGAGCAACGCGAAGAGCTCGGGCATCGTCCGCATCGTGAAGGACCTCGATATGGACATCAAGGGGCGCGACGTGCTCATCGTCGAGGACATCCTCGACTCGGGCCTCACGCTCAAGTACCTCATGAAGAACCTGAGCAGCCGCAAGCCCGCCTCGCTCGAGGTCGCGGCGTTCCTGTGGAAGGACGTCGAGGGCAAGCAGGCGGCCATCGACCCGAAGTACGTGGGCGCGCATTGCCCGGACGAGTTCGTCGTGGGCTACGGTCTCGACTTCGCCGAGCGCTACCGCAACCTCCCCTATGTGGGCATTCTTAAACCGGAGGTTTACTCGTAACATGGCAGATCATACCGAAGAGCGCACGACCCCCGAGGTGAACCCCGGCGGTCGCGACGAGCATGCCGAAAACCGCGCGCCCGCTCCGCCGGACGCCGGCGACG
>CAPI01000038.1 GCA_000333815.1 [Collinsella] massiliensis | reverse complement strand
CCCGCAAGGCGCTCGAGGAAATCATCTTCGTTGGGGTCGAGCTCGTCGATCACGCCGTAACCGGCATCTCCCAGCGCCCGAGCGACCGCGTGACCGGAATTGAACGAGATGTCCCGCTCGTCGGAAATGCCTCCCTCGAGCACTGCCACGCGCATTGCGGCACGGTCGATAGTAGCCATGGTCTGCTCCTTTATTGTTTGCCACCAAACCTAGCGGATTCGCGATTCCCTTATTGTATATATGAATGATGCACCCGCATCAGGACAGATCCAAAACCCTAGGGTCTTTTACACGGCAGGAAAGGTCAACATGGAACAGGCGAAGCATCCCATCGATATCCGTTCGCTCTCGCTCGCCGAGTTGCAGGAAGCCTTCAGCGAGCTCGGGCAGCCGGCGTTTCGCGCCAAGCAAGTCCACGAATGGCTCGTGCAGAAGAACGCGCGCTCCTTCGAGGAGATGACGAACCTTCCCAAGGCCTTGCGCGCCGAGCTTGCCGAGCGCTATAGCATCGCGGCGCCCGTCGAAGTCATGAAGCAGGTTTCCCGCGACGGGTCGCGCAAGTACCTCCTGCAGTTCGCCGATGGCGTCGCGGTCGAGACCGTGGGCATGCCGTCGCGCAACCGCCTTGCCGTGTGCATCTCCACCCAGGCGGGCTGCGCCATGGGCTGCGCCTTCTGCGCGACCGGGCTCGCGGGACTCACGCGCTCGCTCACCGCGCAGGAGATGGTCGACCAGGTGACGCATGTCGCCCAGGATTTCGGCGAGCGCGTGACGAGCGTCGTCCTCATGGGGCAGGGCGAGCCGTTCGCGAACTACGACGCGTCCATCCGCGCGCTCCGCATGCTCAACGATCCCGAGGGGCTCAATATCGGCGCACGCCATCTTACGGTCTCTACCAGCGGAATCATTCCGCGCATCCGCGACTTCGCGCGCATACCCGAGCAGTTCACGCTCGCCGTGTCGCTCCACTCCGCGGTGCAGTCCACGCGCAACCAGCTCATGCCCGGCGTAAAGAAATACACGCTTCTTCGCCTACATGAAGCGCTTCAATTCTATACGGAGACCACCGGTCGCCGCCCCACGTACGAGTACGCGATGATCGAGGGCGTGAACGACACGAACCCTGAGATGCAGGCGCTCTGCGATTTCTGCGAGGGAACGCTCTGCCATGTGAACCTCATCCAGCTGAACGACATCCCGGACAGCCCCTTCCGTCCATCGCCGCTCAAGAAGGTCGAGGATCTGCAGCGCCGACTCGCATCGCGCGGCGTGGAGACGACGATCCGAAACTCTCGCGGCGCGGACATCGATGCCGCCTGCGGCCAGCTCAAACAGCGTCAAATCCGTCTGCGCAAAGCGTAGGGTAATTGGGTTTTTACAACCGCCACTACTTGCATCAACTCAGTACGCACATGAAGAGCCTCTCCGCAAAACCGCGCGGAGAGGCTCTTTTGGTACTTGTAGGCAGGGAAGCCCTTTTCAGATAAGAAGCTTCTCAAAAGATTTACTAAGGTACCTAAGTAGTTAATACCCGATGCTTTCCCACTGATGCTCGACCCAATCCTGGTTGACCTTCGGGTTCTTCGTAAGCTGCGCGGTGCGGAGCGCGACATCTTCGCTCATGTCCGCAGCATTCTTATAGACGGCACCAACTGCTTCACGCACACTCTGCACGATAGTGTTTCGCAGATCATCATCTGTCGCAAGCTTATATCCGATAGCTGCGCCTAAGGCGATCGCAGCCCCTCCGATGATGCCGAGCGCGACCGCAGACACATTGAGCTTCATTCCTGATCACCCACCATACGCTCAAGGATGCTCGCAAGCTCTTCCTCATCCTTGAACTCGATCTCAATCTTATTCTTGCCGCGCGTGTTCTTCACGCGAACGTTCGTGTTGAGCGCCTGACGCAGGATGCGCGCCGCCCGCTTATAGGATTGCGGGGTGATGACTTTCGTCCGCTTAGGCTCCTCTGTGACAGAAAACAATGGAGCAAGATGTTCTGTCGCACGAACCGACAATCCATCCTTGACAACCTTCTCGGCGAGCTTAATGCGGGCGTCCTCATAGGGCACCGCAAGGATAGCGCGCGCATGGCCCGCAGTGAGCTTCCCCTCGAAAAGCATGGTCTGAACCGACTCCGGAAGATCAAGCAGGCGAAGCGCATTGGTAATCGCCGAACGAGATTTCGACACCGCCTTGGAAAGCGCTTCCTGGGTCATGCCGCTCGCATCGATGAGCTGGCGGTACCCGCGCGCCTCTTCGATGGGATTCAGGTCGGAACGCTGGAGGTTCTCGATAAGGGCGAGCGCGAGCACCTCAGTCTCATCCACGTCCTTGACGATAACGGGGACCTCTTTAATCTCAGCGATCTTCGAAGCCTGATAGCGGCGTTCGCCCGCAATGATCTGATATCCGTCTCCATCCTTGCGCACGAGGAGCGGCTGCAGCACACCGTGCTCGCGAATGGAGTCCGCCAGCTCCTGAAGCTCCTTCTCATCGAAATGAACACGCGGTTGGTTGGGATTCGGATGAATCTTCTCCAGTGAGACGTTGGTTTCGCTTGAAGAATGTCCTGTCTCGTATTGAGCTTCACTCACGAGTGCGGACAGACCTTTTCCTAATCCGGATTTTCTTTTAGCGGCTGGCACGATCAATCACCTCATCCGCAAGGCTGAAATACGCTTCTGCACCCTTATTTTGCGGTGCATATGTTGTAACCGGCATTCCAAAGGAGGGAGACTCCGAAATCTTGACAGTTCGGGGAATGAGCGTATCGAATACGACATCCCCAAAGTAGTTTCGAACCTCTTCCACAACTTGATTCGCAAGCGATGTACGCGAATCGTACATTGTCATGAGCACACCGTATACATCAAGATCTCGGTTGATGCGCTCTTTCACCATCTTCATCGATTCAAGAAGCTTTGTAACGCCCTCGAGCGCGTAGTACTCGCATTGAATGGGGATGAGCACACTATCAGCTGCTGCGAGCGCATTGATCGTAAGCAATCCCAACGAAGGCGGACAATCGATGAAGATGAAATCGAACTCATCCTTCACGGGCGCGATAAGTTCTTTAAGACGCGTCTCACGTGCCATAGCGGAAACAAGCTCGATTTCAGCTCCTGCAAGCTGAATCGTCGCGGGAATCACATACACGCCCGGGGTTTCCGTCTCATGGATGATCTCTGAAGCCTTCACATCGCGAATCAGCGCATCATAGATGCATTGTTCGAGCTCTTCCTTCTCGATTCCAAGACCACTCGTGCTGTTACCCTGCGGGTCGAAATCGATAAGCAACACCTTCATACCACGCTCACTGAGTGCAGCAGATAGGTTAACCGCCGTGGTGCTTTTTCCAACACCGCCTTTTTGATTGATTATCGCGATAACACGCGGTGTTCCGTCCGTTTTCCGCTGATACTCGGTATAACCCATCTGACCCCCTTCGTTCGTTTCAGCTTCATTGGTGCAAAAGGTCAAAGAGTGTATAACTATGGTTCTTGAGCACCTGGCTCTATTATGTTTCACGTGAAACACTCTGACAAGATGTAAACAAGAAGAGTCCCATGTTTCACGTGAAACATGGGACTCAACATAAGCTTACAAATATATAAGTACAAGCCGAATTACGCGCCCAACGGATGTTTCTTGGCAACACCCACCTTACGAGGCAAACCGAGCTTAGCCTCATGTAGCTTATCGAAGCGCAGAATCGTCCGCTCACCCAAATCATCAGGCAGCGTAAGGTGGCGAACAGTTCCAAATTCAAAACCACAAAGTGAAGCAGCGTGCAACCCGGCGGATATTTCCTCGTCAGAGGGAACACCCTTCGTCACCACAAGCGAGCCGCCCTGGGCGAGCAACGGGGACGCATACTCGATGAGCACAGGAAGCCCTGCAACGGCACGGGCAACAACACAAGTGCAGGATGCACGATGCTCACGAGCATACGTCTCGACACGCTCGGAAGAAACCTGAGCATCCGCGATCTGAAGCTCATCGATGAACCCTGCCACAGCCTTGACCTTCTTAGCAACCGAATCAATCAGCACGCTGGGGCGACCGGTCGCAAGCGAGAGCGGAATCCCCGGATACCCCGCGCCGGTACCGATATCGAGGAGCGTTCCATACGGCGTAGAGCGAACCTCGGGAAGCAGGAGCAAGGAATCAAGGATGTGCAGAATCAACCCATCGTGCTCATTCGTGATCCGCGTGAGGTTCATAGTCTTATTCGTCTCAACCACAAGCAGGAAGTGCTCGACGCATCGGCGCGCAAGCTCCCTATCAACATCAAGTTCGTACGCATCGCAGTATGAGCGGAGCTCGGCAACGAGCTCATCGACATGCACCATCTCATCCATGGCAAACCTCCTGTTCTGACAAGAATGGGTTATGCAAGGACTCTTGTCAAAAAGAAGGGCGCAGCAAAGCCGCGCCCCAAACCAATCTATACAAAGCAACCACTACGAGACAAGCGTGATCACAACACGACGCTCAGGATCGACGCCCTCAGAGTGCGTATCGACCGCATCATTATCACGCAGGGCAATGTGCACAAGACGGCGCTCGTACGCGCTCATAGGAGGCAGCTTGACCGAGGTGTGCTGGCGGATAGCACGGGCAGCGGCGGAGCGCGCCATCGTGGCGACCTTCTCGTTGCGACGGCTCTTGTAGCCCTCAATGTCAACCACGACAGGATAGCGGAAGCCGAGCTGGCGGCTCACGATGAGCGAGACCATCGTCTGCAGCGACTCGAGCGTGCGGCCATGGCGGCCGATGAGCACAGCAAGGTCGGGAGCCGTCACATCAAGGATAAGCTCACCCTCGTCACCCTCATACTCATCGATGGGGGCGTTCTCGGCATCGAACTGGGCGAGAATGTTGCGCACCACGGTGAGCGCGACGTCCGCGATCTGGTCGAGCTCATCATCCGAGAGCTCCTCGCCAGCCTTGTATTTCGCGGCGAGCTCAGGGAACGCGCCCGCATACTCCTCGTTCTCGGTCTCCACGACAGCTACCGTATCCTGGGATTCCATATCGATCTGGGACTCTTCGCTCATACCAGGCTCCTCACAAATAATAAGGTACCTAATTAAATATCAGACGCGAACAGGATTGCTCGGACGCTAGTTCTTCTTGTGCGGACGAGCCTTGCGCTCGCGACGCACGACGTCGACCTCGATGGGCGCGTTCGCCAGACGGGCCTCTTCCTCGGCCTTCGCCTTCTCCATCACGTGACGGGTCACGAACACCTGCTGGACGACCTGCCACAGCGTGGAGACATCGTAGTAGAGCAGCACGCCGGCGGGAAGGTTCCAGCCCATCCAGAGCATCATGAGCGACATCACGATGGACATGGTGCGCATGCTCGACGCCTGCGCGCCGGTCTGGTTGCGCGACTGGTAGAGCGTCGGGATGATCGTGAGCAGGGCGAACAGCACGAGCGAGATGAGGTACGGCAGGGCGGCCATGAAGCCCTGCGACCACATCGCGCCCGGGGTGGTCGTGAGGTTGGGCAGGATGTTGTAGAACGAGAACGTCTGACCCTCGAAATACGTGTCAAGACCGCGCAGAAGCGTGAAGAGCGCGATGAGGATGGGCATCTGGATGAGCAGGGGCAGGCAGCCGCCGAGCGGGTTGAACTTGTTCTCGGCGTAGAACTTCTGCATCTCCTCGGCCTGGCGCTGGGGATCGTCGGCGTAGCGCTCCTGGATCTCCATGAGCTTGGGCTGGAGCACCTGCATGCGCGCGGTCGACTTCGTCGACTTCAAGACGAGCGGCGTCAGGATGAGGCGCACGATGATCGTCAAGATGATGATCGAGAGACCCCAGTCCGTGGCGAAGCTCTGAATGAACTTCAGGATCTGGAAGAGAATGTTAACGATTGCATCCCACATGTAAGGTTTCCTCCGAATATCGAGCCTTACGGCACCGGATCGTATCCACCGTCGTGAAACGGATTGCACCGAACGATGCGCCTCACGGCGAGCCAGCAGCCACGAACGACGCCGTGCTTGCTGATGGCTTCGACCGCATATTGGGAGCACGTCGGCGTATAGATGCACGCCGGTGGGAGCAGCGGGGAGATGAAGCGTTGGTACACGCGGATCGGGGCGATGGCGCACCGGCGCGCGAACGAACCCAACCTACCCATCGCGCCGACCAGCCCGCTTCAGGAGACCCGCGAGCGCCTCGGCGAGCTCCTCGGGTCGCGCATCGCGCGTCTTGGGCGTAGCGAAGAGGATCAGATCCGTCCCGGGTACCGGGAGCGCGCAGGCGCGGGCAGCCTCGCGGAGCTTGCGCTTCGAGCGGTTGCGCACCACAGCGTTACCCAAGCGCTTAGCAGCAGCGAAGGCGACCCGCCCGGAGCCGCCTTCGCATTCGCCATCGCATATAACCATGCGCACCAACGGGTGGTTGACCCGCCGCCCATGCTTGAATACGCGCTCAAAATCCAATCGGGACTTGATGGTCCTCATACGCAGACGCGCGCCGGCAACTAGACGGTGAGACGCTTGCGACCCTTGGCGCGACGACGCGCGAGCACGGCACGACCACCCTTGGTCGCCATGCGGGAGCGGAAACCGTGGGTCTTGGCACGCTTACGCTTGTTGGGCTGGTATGTACGCTTCATTTCTATCCTCCTGTTGCTAACAAGCAAACGTATAAGGCTCGTGAGCTTCAAAATTGTAGGGAACTGGAGGGAGCTATGTCAATAAGCAGGTGAGATATAGTCGAAAACTCACCACACGAGGGAAACGGGCGCACGGCTTATGAACGCCGCAGAGCAAGTTTTCACCGTTTATTTCATTCCATTCCAGACTTTTCAACACGTTACGCACGGGTGTTGATAACTTTTCGTTAGATTTCTCAAGTTTTCAACATCTTTTGAAACCTTGTGGAAAGTTCGAAACGGAGCCGAGTTGCGGTACCATCGACGCGTGGAACTTTCCCACATGATACGCACCACCTATACGCAGCAGGGACGGCTCTTGATGGCGGATGATTTCTACCCCTTTGTCGACTCGGGCGACCCCGCGCCCGACAACAGGCACATCACGGGAGCGGCGGAGGAGGAGCTGCCCGGCGTGCGCGGCGCGGTAGATGCCGAAGCCGCAGCTCAGGCAGAGGGTGTCGAGAGCACCGTGTACGCGACGCGCATCTCTATATATGATGACCTGTTTTCCACGCCCCGCATCCTCGTCATCCAGCCGAGCGACCCGCGCACCTATCTCGAAGAGGTGACGAACACCGTCTACCGCTGCATGAAGGAGCAGGGCGGCTCGCTTCCCCTCATGATCATCCGCGAGCTTGTGGAAAACTTCATCCATGCCCATTTCACCGAACCGATCGTCTCCATCCTCGACGACGGCAACACGATACGCTTCGCCGACCTGGGACCGGGCATCACCGATAAGGAGCGCGCGTTCGAGTTCGGCGTGACCTCGGCCGACCGCTCCATGAAGCGCTACATCCGCGGGACGGGCGCCGGCCTGCCCATGGTGCAGCAGTACCTCGAGCACGCGGGCGGCGCGGTGTCCATCGAGGACAACCTCGGCTGCGGGACGGTCGTCACCGTGAGCGTCGACGCGGCGCGCGTGCGCGAGATCGAATCCCACGCCCGACGCGGCGCGGCGGTGCGCGGGCCGGCGTTCACATCGGAGGAGGCCGCGCTCGCTGCACGCGGGGGCGCGGCGCCGGTCGGAGCGGCGGTGCCGGGGATGACCCCGCAGCAGGCGGCTTTGGGCGCCGTGCCGGGGGCAGCCATGGGCGGCATGCCCGCGCAAGCAGAGGGCGCCGTCCCTGGAGCATATCCGAACACCATGCCCTACCAGCAGGTTCCCGGCTGGTATCCCTGGCAGGGGTACCCGGGTGCAGGGGAGGCACAGGCCGCGGCGGCGGGCGCGTACCCGAGTGTCGCCTTCACGGGCGCCGTGCCGGGGTACGCCCCGGCCTACGCCGGCATGCCCGCGCAGCCCGCCATGCAGGGCGCCCCGACCGCAGCCGGCTGGCCGGCCATGGGCATGACCCCGCAGGCGGTACCCGGCGCGCAGCAGGCTGTCGCGTCCGCGGCACCTGCCAGCGCGCAGCCGTTCGTCGACGAGCGCGGCGCGCAGGCGCTCACCTACATCGCGGACAACGGCCAGGGCGGACCCACGGACCTCGTGAACACCTTCGGCAGCTCGGCGCCCACCTGGTCGCGTGTCCTCGCCCAGTTGAGCTCGCTCGGCCTTGCCGAGAAGCACGGCCGGAAGTACACGCTTTCCGAACGGGGCGCCGCCTGGGTCGCCGACCATCGCGGCAACCCCCGCTAACCCCGCCGATCCGCCGCATGACAGCACGCACAGAGGAGTGACATGGACACCGAGGCGAAAATCATCCTGGACGACACCATCTCGTTCTGCGAGCGCGATGGCCGCGACGCGCGCCTGATCCAGATCCTCAAGCAGTCCCGCCCGCTTGAACTCACCGACACATCGCTCTCCATCGAGGCGCCCACGCGCTTCGCCTACGCCTACCTCATCAAGCAGCGCGACATCGTGGAGCGCTACCTCGAGGACATCGCCTTCATCCCGCTCACGCTCAGCATCACGGTGCCGGCCTCCATCACCGCGCCCACGGAGACCGAGCCGCAGCGCTCGACGGAGCGCGCCGCGAGCGACCATGCGCCCGCGGGCGCCACGCACGCGACGGCTACTGCCCACGAGCCCGCAGCCGAGCCGGCGCCGAGCCCCGCTTCCATCCCCATCCCCGCGCCGAGCTGGGATGGCGCGCCCGCGGGAGGCGAGGAGCGCGTGAAGGTGACGAACATCATCTCGCCCGACGAGCTCCAGCGGCTCACCGCAAGCGTCGGAGGCCACGAGGTCCCCCGGAAGGTGAAGGCCGAGCCCGTGCGCAAGGAGCCCGCGGCGAGCGGGCCCGCCGTGCCCATCAACTCGAAATTCACGTTCGACAACTTCGTCTACGGCGACGAGAACAAGCACGCCTACCAGTCCGCTGTGCGCTTCGCGCTGCTCGCCGACGAGCCCGGCATCTACACGTCGCTCTTCATCTACGGCAAGTCCGGCCTGGGCAAGACGCACCTGCTGCTCGCCATCGAGAACTACCTGAGCGAGCACAGCCCCGGCATCCGCGTGAAGTACGCGAACTCCCAGACCTACGTCGAGGACTACATCAACGAGCTCAGGGTCCAGAAGGCCAACGGCGGGCGCATCCTGCGCGAGTACCACGACGCCGACGTGCTCATCATCGATGATATCCAGAACATCATCGGCAAGACGCAGAGCATCGAGAACTTCTTCTCGCTCATGGACGAGTTCATCCGCAACAACAAGAAGATCGCCATCGCGAGCGACCGCGCGCCCAAGAACCTCGGCATGGACGAGCGCCTCACGAGCCGCTTCAACGCCGGCATGCTCTGCCTCGTGTCGGAGCCCGGCTTCGAGATGAAGTACGAGATCTTGAAGCGCTACTACGAGCACACGGTGCTGCCCGACGCCGAGGCGCGCGATGCCGCGGCGGGGCTCGACGCCTCGGGTTCCATCCTGAGCGCCCTGCGCACGGGCGGCGGCACGCTCACCGACGAGCAGCTCAAGCACATGGCCGAGGTGTCCGGCACGAACATCCGCGAGCTCGAGAGCTTCTGCGAGCGCTGCGCGGGCGCGTCCTACGAGTGCGAGCAGAAGGGCGAGACCCTCGAGGCCGAGGAGATCGACCGCATCGCCGACGAGTACTTCGACCGCGCGCACAAGCGCATCCAGATCTCCACGGTGCAGGCCGTGGTCGAGGAGTTCTACCACGTGAGCCACGAGGATCTGTGCGGGCAGAAGCGCCGCAAGGACATAACGCAGGCGCGCCACATCGCGATCTACCTCGCTTACGATATGTGCGACATGACGAACGTCGCCATCGGCGCGGAGTTCGACGGCCGCGACCACTCGACCGTGCACTACTCGATCAAGAAGATCGAGAAGCAGCTTGCCCACGACAACGCCCTGTGCAAGGAGCTCCAAGCGCTCCGCAACAAGATCATCCTGGCGTCATAAGCTGCCCGGGCTGAGGGACGTAAAATTACCCCAGGGGTTATTTTACATTGATGCTTTTCGAGGGCTTCCTCGTCCTACAGACAGGCAATGTAAAATAACCCCTGGGGTAATTTTACGTCCCCAACCAACCCATCGGGGCGGGGCGTTGAAAAGCTGTGGGAAAGTATGGGAAAGGGCGTGGGCGCGACGAGGACGCCGAGGGGAAAGCTTCGTGCACACCCGGTTCCCCGACGCCGCCAACCGGTTATCAACGAGCGGCTGTCGAGATATACGAACGCCCTGACCTGATAGAATGGTGGCTCTCAACACCATCAACGGCCTTATTATTACTGTAAGGATATATATATCTAAAGATATAAGAATAAGGAGCGGCCCATGAAGTTCACCGTAAGCCAGGACGCGCTGTCGAACGCGCTCGCCGTCGTGTCGAAGGGCGTCTCCGGAACCTCGACGCTCCCCATCCTCTCCTGCGTGCTCATCAAGGCCGGCGACGGCCTCATCGAGCTCCAGACGTCGAACTACACCACCTCGGTGCGCCACCGCATCGCCGCGCACGTCGAGGAGGAAGGCGAGCTCGTAGTGCCCTGCAAGCTCCTCACGAACATCGCCAAGACCCTGCCCGACGCGCCGGTGCACATCGAATCCGTCGACCGCCAGACGGTCGTGTCGTGCGAGAAGAGCACCTTCACGCTCGCCACGCTCGACCCGCGCGATTTCCCGGAGTTTCCCGCCTACGCCATCGAGGCCGGCGTGGAGCTGCCCACGGGCATCCTCTCCGAGATGGTCGGCCGCGTGTGGCGCGTGACGACGAAGGACACCGCCCGCCCGATCCTCGAGGGCGTGCACACCACGGTGGGGAACAACACGCTCACCCTCGCCGCCACGGACTCCATGCGCCTGGCCATGTGTGACACGAACGTCGAGACCTCCTCGCTCGAGGGCAACTTCGAGCTCAACATCCCCGCGACGGCCCTCAACGACGCGCTCTCCATCATGGCGTCCTCGCCGTCCATCTTCGTGGGCGTCTCGGGCAAGCAGATCGTGTTCGAGGCCGGCAACACCTGCTACGTGGCGAGCCGCCTCGAGGGCGAGTACCCCAACGTCCGCCAGCTCATCCCCCAGGACTGCGTCGTGCGGGCGAAGATCGACGTCGAGGCGTTCTCCGCGGCGTTCAAGCGCGTCGCCGTCATCGCGAAGCCCGACGGCCCGGTGCGCTTCACCATCGACGTCGATGCAGGCACGCTCACGCTCGCGGTCATCTCGGCCGACCAGGGCCGCGCGAGCGAGACCATCGATATCGAGGTGGAGGGCGAGAGCGGTACCATCGCCTTCAAGAACAGCTTCATCCACGACTGCCTCTCCGCGCTCGGGCACCAGGAGAAGGAGATCTCGCTCGAGCTGCAGAGCTACACGAAGATGGGCGTGTTCAAGTCGTACGACAAGGTGAACTACCTCTACCTCATCATGCCGATGTGGGTCTAGCGCATGGCGATCCTCGCGACGAACCTCATCGTCGAGAACTACCGCAACTTCCCCTCGTTCGAGCTTGAGCTCGACGAGCGCCTCACCATGCTCGTGGGGCGCAACGCGGTGGGGAAGACGAACCTCGTCGAGGCGCTCCAGCTGCTCACGGCGGGTCGGTCGTTCCGGCGCCCGTCGCCCGCCGAGCTCGTGCGCGAGGGCGCGACCGCGTGCTCGCTCGCGCTCAACCTCACGGGTGAGGGCCGCGTCATCGACCATGCCTGCCGGGTGGCCGAGGGCAAGCGCACGTTTATGCGGAACGGGAAGCGCTGCCGCGCCGCCGGGATGCGCGGCGTGGTGCCCTCGGTGCTCTTCTGCCCGGACGACCTCGATATGGTGAAGCGCGGGGCGAGCGTGCGGCGTGCAGCCCTCGACGGCTTCGGCGTGCAGCTCAACGAGAGCTACGCGCGGCTCGAGGGCGCCTACGAGCGCGTGGTGGAGCAGCGAAACGCCCTGCTCAAAGACGGCGCGCTCGCCCGCGACCTCATCGGCGCCTGGGACGAGGCGCTCATCGCGAACGGGGCGGCGCTCACGGTGCACCGCCTCGCGCTCCTCGCGCGCATCCGCGCCTACGTGCGCGCGTTCTACGCTGCCCTCGCCGGCGGCGAGGAGGCCGACGTCTCCTACGAGCCCACCTGGGATACGGAAGGCGCGGACGTGATCGCCGAGCTCTCCGCACCTGCCGACCGCACCTCCGCGATCGAGGAGGTGCGCGAGCGCATGGCCCGCGCGCTCGCGGCGCATGCGGACGAGGAGTTCCGCCGCGGCATCACCCTCGTAGGCCCGCACCGCGACGAGGTGCGGTTCAGCATCGCCGGCCGCGACGCGCGCACCTTCGCCTCGCAGGGGCAGCAGCGCAGCCTCGTGCTCGCGTGGAAGCTCGCCGAGGTGGCGGTGACGCGCGACATCCTGTCCCGCCCGCCGCTGCTGTTGCTCGACGACGTGATGAGCGAGCTCGACGCCGAGCGCCGGGCGGCCTTCATCGCGGGCATCGAGGACGGCGTGCAGACCGTCATCACGACGACGAACCTGGGGTATTTCGACGACGAGGCGCTCGCGCGCGCGAAGGTGGTGACGATCGGCCATGGCCAAGCGTAGAGGTCAGGACCGCGTGGGCGCGGCGTCATTCGCGAGCCTGGTGAGTGCCGAGCGCGCGCGCATCGTCTCCGGCGCAACCCCCGAGCAGCGGGAGCGCATGGCCGCGGCCGAGCGGGCGCGCGCGGTGTACCATGCGTGGAACACGGTGTGCGGCGGCACCCGCGAGGGCGAGCACGTGACGGGTCTGAAGTTCCTCCCCGACACGAACGAGCTCCTCGTCTACCTCGACGGCGCGTCGTGGACGCAGGAGATGACCATGTTGCGCGAGATCATCCGCGCCCGCATGGAGCGCGCGGGCGTGCGCATCGACGGCTTCGTGTTCCGCACCTCGCCGGAGGGGTACCGCGCCAAGCAGGCCCAGAAGCGCGTCGAGCACGTGGGTGCCCCGCGGCAGACGGCCCCCGTCCCGCACGAGGACCTCACGGCCGCCGAGGAGCGCGCGATCGACGCGGACGTGGCGCCCATCGGCGACGACCATCTCCGCAAAGCCCTCAAATCGGCGATTTCGGCCTCTATGGAGTGGAAAAAGGGTAGGGATGCCAAGAACGGGGCGTAAATCGAATCTGATAGCCTTGTAGAGGTATTCATTGGGGCGTATGAGAGCCCCCACATTCCGCTATCATAGATAAGATTGAACCTTGGCTGCGTGCGCGGGCGCACGGATGCGAAAGGAAGAGTACACGTGGCAAAAAAGCAGCAGTATGACGGCAGCGAGATCAAGATTCTCGAAGGCCTCCAGGCGGTGCGCAAGCGCCCCGGCATGTACATCGGCTCGACGAGCTCGAGCGGTCTGCACCACCTCGTGTGGGAGATCGTGGACAACTCCGTCGACGAGGCGATGGCGGGCTTCTGCACCAAGATCGAGGTGACCGTCCATCCGGACAACTCGGTCACGGTCGTCGACAACGGCCGCGGCATCCCGGTGGACAAGCATCCCGTGAAGAAGATCCCCACGCTCGAGGTCGTTATGACGATCCTTCACGCGGGCGGCAAGTTCGACAACAACGCCTACAAGGTCTCCGGCGGCCTGCACGGCGTGGGCGTGTCGGTGGTGAACGCGCTCTCGAAGAAGATGATCGTGCAGGTCAAGCGCGACGGCAAGATTCATGAGATGCAGTTCAGCCGCGGCGAGACCACGCAGAAGATGAAGACCGTGGGCACGGCGAAGAGCACGGGTACCACCACGACCTTCTGGCCGGACGACGAGATCTTCGAGACGACGGTTTTCGACTACGAGACGCTCCGCAACCGCCTGCAGGAGACGGCCTTCCTGAACAAGAACCTGAAGATCATCCTGCGCGACGAGCGCGAGCTCACGCCGCGCGTGGACGAGTTCTGCTACGAGGGCGGCATCATCGACTTCGTGAAGTTCCTGAACGAGGGCAAGGAGATCCCCGACGGCCTCAAGCGGCCCATCTACCTCTCGGGCAAGGGCGAGCCCGACGCGCCGCTCGAGAAGACGGGCGAGGTCGAGGTGGCCCTGCAGTGGAACACCTCGTACTCCGAGAACGTCATGAGCTTCGCGAACGACATCTACACCCCCGAGGGCGGCATGCACCTCGAGGGCTTCCGCACGGCGCTCACCCGCGTCATCAACGACTACGCGCGCAAGCAGAACATCCTGAAGGAGAAGGACTCCAACCTCACCGGCGACGACGTGCGCGAGGGCCTCGCTGCGGTCATCTCCGTCAAGCTTTCCGACCCGCAGTTCGAGGGCCAGACGAAGGCCAAGCTCGGCAGCTCGTTCATGCGCACGCTCGTGCTCAAGGTCGTGACCGACGGCCTCACGGACTACCTCGAGGAGCACCCCAAGGCCGCGCGCGAGATCGTGAAGAAGGCGCAGCAGGCATCCAAGGCGCGCACCGCCGCCCGCAAGGCGCGCGAGGCCACGCGCCGCAAGAGCCTGCTCGAGACCGCCAGCCTGCCCGGCAAGCTCGCCGACTGCTCCGTGCGCGACGCCGAGCTCACCGAGCTCTTCATCGTCGAGGGTGACTCCGCAGGCGGCTCGGCCAAGGACGGCCGCCGCCGCGACATCCAGGCGATTCTGCCCCTGCGCGGCAAGATCCTGAACGTCGAGCGCGTGGGCGACCACCGCGCGTTCTCGAGCGACACCATCCAGTCGCTCATTACCGCCATCGGCACCGGCGTGACGTCGAGCTCGGGCGAGGGCGGCGACTTCGACATCACGAAGGCGCGCTACCACAAGATCATCATCATGACGGATGCCGACGTCGACGGCGCGCACATCCGCATCCTGCTTCTCACGTTCTTCTACAAGTACATGCGGCCGCTCATCGACGCGGGGTACGTGTACGTGGCGTGCCCGCCCATCTTCGGCGTGAAGGTGCGCAATAAGATCCACTACGTCTACCCCAACGGCCGCCAGCCCGAGGAGGAGATTCTGCGCGAGACCATCGAGCGCCTTGGGCTCAACCCCGACGACGGCGACGAGGCCGAGGGCGGCAGGGTCACGAAGAAGCGCCGCGGCTACACCGTCCAGCGCTACAAGGGCCTGGGCGAGATGGATCCCAAGCAGCTCGCGTCGACCACCATGGATCCCAAGACGCGCATCCTGCAGCGCGTGACCATCGAGGACGCCGTGGCCGCCGACCGCGCCGTGCGCGAGCTCATGGGCAACCAGGTGGAGTACCGTCGCGAGTACATCGAGAAGCACGCGCACGACGCCCGCTTCCTCGACGCATAGCGATCCTGGTCTGACGGTCCGGCCGGAGGGGTTGGTTGGGGACGTGTTCCTTTCAACCCATCCCCCGACATGTTGGCCTCCAGATCCATCCCGTCACGGGATGGGTTGAAAGGAACACGTCCCCAACCAACCCCTGCAAGGAGGTAGTACGTGGCTGAAGATATGAACAACACCCCGGGTGCCGGCGAGGGCTCGGAGGGCTTGCCCGACGACCTGAAGCGCCTGCTCGCCCGCGCCGAAGCCGACGACGAGGGCGCCGACGTCTACGTCGAGGACGAGGACGCCGACGAGGAGGAGGTCGACGACGAGGAGCTCGAGGAGAGCTTCGGCGAGGTCGACCGCGGCGAGGCCGCCGGCGAGGACATCAACGGCGGGTCGCTCCAGATCTCGGAGTTCGGCCGCGAGATGCGCCAGAGCTTCATCGAGTACTCTATGTCCGTCATCACCGCCCGCGCCCTGCCGGACGTCCGCGACGGCCTGAAGCCGGTGCACCGCCGCATCCTCTACGCCATGAACGAGAGCGGCATCTATCCCAACCGTCCGCACAAGAAGTCGGCCTGGACGGTCGGCGAGGTCATCGGCAAGTACCACCCGCACGGCGACTTCGCGGTCTACGACACCATGGTGCGCCTCGCGCAGTGGTTCAGCATGCGCACCCCGCTCATCGACGGCCACGGTAACTTCGGCAACATCGACGGCGACGGCGCCGCGGCCATGCGCTACACTGAGAGCCGCCTCGCGCGCCCGGCCATGGAGCTCCTCCGCGATCTGCAGAAGGACACTGTGGACTGGCAGCCCAACTACGACGAGTCCCTCGCCGAGCCCCAGGTGTTGCCCGCGCGCTTCCCCAACCTGCTCGTGAACGGCTCGTCGGGCATCGCCGTCGGCATGGCCACGAACATCCCGCCGCACAACCTCGGCGAGGCCGTCGAGGCCACGTGCTACCTCATCGACCACCCCGACGCGACGGTCGACGAGCTCATGCAGATCATGCCCGGGCCGGACTTCCCCACGGGCGCGGTCATCATGGGCTCCGACGGCATCCGCCAGGCCTATGAGACCGGCCGCGGCTCCATCACCGTGCGCGCCAAGGCGCACGTGGAGTCCACCAAGACCGGCCGCAACCGCCTCGTCTTCACCGAGATCCCCTACCAGGTGAACAAGGGCACGCTCCAGGAGAAGATCGCCCAGCTCGTGAACGAGAAGCGCATCGAGGGCATCGCCGACATGCGCGATGAGTCCACGCAGAAAGGCATCCGCCTCGTCATCGAGCTCAAGAAGGGCGTCATCCCGCAGGTCGTCCTCAACAACCTCTACAAGTTCACCTCGCTGCAGACCACCTTCGGCGTGAACAACCTCGCGCTCGTGGGCGGCGTGCCCAAGTGCCTCTCGCTCACCGAGATGCTCCGCCACTACATCGACCACCAGGTCGACGTCGTGACCCGACGCACGCGCTTCGACCTCAAGAAGGCGCAGGCGCGCGCCCACATCCTCGAGGGCTACCTGCTCGCCCTCGACCACATCGACGAGGTCATCCACATCATCCGCTCCTCGCAGACCGACGCCGAGGCCAGCCAGCGCCTGATCGAGCGCTTCGGCTTCACGCCCGAGCAGACGAACGCCATCCTCGAGATGAAGCTCCGCCGCCTCACCGGCCTCGAGCGCGACAAGATCGAGGAGGAGCTCGCGGGCCTGCGCCGCGCCATCGCCTACTACGAGGACCTGCTCGCGCACGAGGAGAAGATCCTCGGCGTCATCAAGGACGAGATGCGCGAGATCTCGAAGAAGTACGCCGACAAGCGCCGCACCGAGATCGCCGCCGCCGAGCGCGACCTCGACGTCGAGGACCTCATCGCCGACGAGGACATGGTCGTCACCATCACCCACACCGGCTACGTCAAGCGCATCCCCGTGGCCGCGTACCGCTCGCAGAAGCGCGGCGGCAAGGGCGTCTCGGGCGTGAGCCTGAAGGAGGACGACGTCATCTCCGAGATGTTCATCGCGAGCACCCATGAGTACGTGCTCTTCTTCACGAACCGCGGCAAGGTGTACCGCCTGAAGGTGCACGAGCTGCCCATCGGCACGCGCCAGGCGCGCGGCACGGCCATCGTGAACCTGCTGCCCTTCGAGGAGGGCGAGAAGATCGCGAGCGTCATCTCCTGTCGCGAGTTCCCGGACGACGAGTACCTGCTGTTCGCCACGAAGAGCGGCATGGTGAAGAAGACCGTGATGAGCGCCTACGACCGCAGCCGCCGCGACGGCATCATCGCCATCAACCTCAAGTCCGGCGACGCCCTGCTCGACGTGCGCCGCGTGCGCGAGGGCGACCGCATCATCATGGCCACGACGGCTGGCAAGGCCATCGTGTTCGAGGAGGAGCAGGTGCGCGCGACCGGCCGCGATACGAGCGGCGTGCGCGGCATCACCCTCAAGGACGACGCCGAGGTCCTGGGCATGGAGATCTCGAACGGCAAGGGCGACCTCTTCGTCATCACCGAGCGCGGCTACGGCAAGCGCACGCCGGTGGCGGACTACCCGCTGCAGAACCGCGGCGGCCAGGGCGTCTACACCATTCAGATGACGCCGCGCAAGGGCAAGCTCGCCGCTATGAAGACGGTGGGGCCGCAGCACGAGCTCTTCATCATCACGGAGGGCGCGACGGTCATCCGCGTCAAGACGAGCGAGATCTCGCAGACCGGCCGCGCGACCCAGGGCGTGAAGATGATGAATGTCGCTGACGGCGACCGCGTGACCGCCGTGGCGCGCATGACGAGCGCGAAGAAGAAGCCGAAGACCCCGGCCGACGAGCACCAGGGCACGCTTCCGCTCGGAGACATCGCGAGCAACGAGGACGAGCGCGTGGACATCGGCGCATCCGATGAGGCGCTCGAGGACCTGATGGACGAGTAACCATCACGACGCGAGGGGGCTTTCGAGCCCCCTCGTTGCGTATGAACCCCTTTGCTGCACGGTGATAAAATGGTGTCAGTCACCTTTTTATCACCGCACGCGGGGAGCCGTTAGATGAACGGCCGGCGGTCGAGGACGAGCTTGAGCGGCTTGTCGCTCGCGAGGTAGCCCGGCAGCGCCGCCTGTAGTTCGGCGAGCGCGCAGATGCAGCCGAACAGCGTGTGCAGGTCGTTGAAGTTCTCATGCGTCTCGGGGTCGAGCTCAAGCAGGAAACCCACGTACTCGTCCGCGAACGCACGGAGGGCGTCCTTCGTCTCCGTGAAGCGCGTGCCCGCCTGGCGCTGCGCGCGGTTCAGTGTGTAGACCCAATCGACCTCGGCGAAGGTGACCGCGTGCCCCAAGGTGGGCCAGCGGCGGTTCGCGTAGATGTCCAGGCAGGTCTCGACCGCCTGCGCGGGGTAGTGCAGCGGCCGATGGGCGTACTCATGGTTGAACAGGTAATGGAACGACGCCGCGAGGTGCGGGAAGACCGTCGGCTCGGCGAGCGTGCCCGAGAACGAATCTCCCTGGCACGTGGGGACGACGTGCCCCTTGCGCCAGAAACCGGTCGCGGGGTCGGCCTCCTCGTAGAGCCATGCGAAGTACCAATCCTGCCACGCGCGCGGGGCCTCGCCCGCAAGGACGAGCGCGGCGTAGATGCCGGCTCCCTGGTGCGAGGCGATCCACGGGTCGTCCTGCCAATGCAGACCGTCGAGGAAGCGGTAGAGCTCGTCCTGGTCGAGGTACCGGTGCAACGCGGTCAGGGGGTGGCGCGGCCGCGCGTCGAAGAGCTCGAGTGCCGCGATGCAATGCGCCGTGGTGTGGTATGGGTGGTGCGTCGCCTCGGTGAAGAGGCCGGTTGCGGGATTCTGGAAGCCCTGGAGCGTGTCGATCCACGCCTGGCGCTCGACCGGGTCGCACGGGAACGCGCCCACCATGTAGAGGATGTTCGCGGCATCCGCGCAGCCGTATTCGTTGAGGCCGAGTTCGCGCCCGCCCGCCGCATCCTGCCAGATCCAGCGCGCGTATGCGCCCGTGCGGTCGAGGCGATGCGTCTCGAGCACCTGCAGGGCGCGATCGATGATGGGTTGGATGTCGTGCACGGTCTCCTCCGCTCCCGAGATGAAACGAGGGTGCCGCGGGATGCGCGACACCCTCATCATCATAGCGATTGCGGCGGGCTTAGAAATCGTCGGGAGAGAGCGTCTGGACGAACTTGTCGAACTGCTCGAGCTCGTCCTCGTCGGCCTCCGCGCGCTTGCGGGCGGGCACGGTGCCCACGCGGTTCATGACGTCGTCCTCGATGTAGATGGGGGCGTTCGCGCGCACGGCGAGGGCGAGCGCGTCGCTCGGACGCGCATCCACGGACACCTCGCGCAGGTCGCCGTCCGTCTCGCGCACGAGCACGACGTTCGAGAAGAAGACCGGGGCGTCGTAGCGGTTGATCTCGACGCGCTCGATCTTGACGTCGAGCTTCGAGAGCACGTTGAGGAAGAGCTCGTGCGTGATGGGGCGCGGCAGCTCCGTGCCGTCGATGCCCTGGCTGATCGACGCCGCCTCGAAGGCGCCCGTCTGGATGGAGAGCGTGCGGAGCGGCGCCTCCGGGGCGCTTGCGCCCGAGCGCTCGCGCAGCACGATGAGGGAGGGGCCGCCACCGGAAGCCATGATGATGGTCTCGATGTCCGCGCGAATCATGATGGCACCTCCTGATGGTCGATGGGTATCGGTTGCCGGCCAGACGTTGGAGTCTAGCGTACTTCGGCTAGTATTACTACCCAAAAGGCCCGCGCGTAACCGTCTTGATGCCATAATCGCATGAAGGGGTACCATGCGGGTATCTTGAACCGCGGAGAGGGAGGAACGCAATGGCAGACAAGCAGGAGACGCCGCTCGTCGGCATCATCATGGGCTCGAAGTCGGACATGCCGACCATGGAGGGCTGCACGGCCGAGCTCGAGGCGCTCGGGGTTCCGTACGAGCTCGTCATCGCGAGCGCGCACCGCACGCCCGACAAGGTGCATGAGTGGGCGGAGACCGCTGCCGACCGGGGGCTTCGCGTCATCATCGCGGCTGCGGGCAAGGCGGCGCACCTGGGTGGCGTCGTCGCGGCGTTCACCCCGCTGCCCGTCATCGGCGTGCCCATGAAGACGAGCGACCTGGGCGGCCTCGACTCGCTGCTTTCCATGGTGCAGATGCCCTCCGGCGTGCCCGTGGCGTGCGTGGCCATCAACGGCGCCAAGAACGCGGCTATCTACGCCACGCAGATCCTCGGTGCGACGATGCCCGAGTACCGCGAGGCCATCGCGAAGATGAAGCAGGAGATGGCCGAGGCGTAAGGGCGCGTTGCCCGGAAAACTCGATGGAAATGAAGAAAGGCTCCCAAGGATGGGAGCCTTTTCGTTCACTGGAGCGGGCAACGGGACTCGCGTATTCGCTTCGCGAATCCGCAGCTGCGGGCGCTCCGCGCCCTTGCACGCTCGCTGGGAAACGCTCGGGCGTTTCCGCAGTCTCGCGACCTTGCGGTTCGAGTCCATGTAATGCGCTCATACAAGTAAGGCTCCCATCTCTGGGAGCCTTTTCATTACCTGGAGCGGGCAACGGGACTCGAACCCGCGGATGTCAGCTTGGGAAGCTGATGCCTTACCACTTGGCGATGCCCGCGTATGTCGCGCCGGGCAAACCGGCGTAGGGGACAGTATACCGCGTCGGTTTTCGGCGGACAAGTCGCGTTGCCCGTTGCCCGCGCGAGGTGATAAAAAGGTGTCAGACACCTTTTTATCATCTTGTATGCGAACGCATACATTAGAAGCATGTATCAACTAATTTATGCGTACGAATAAAAATGAGCTATACTTGCAATGATATATGCGAACGCATATCTGGGAGGCGCCTATGGTCATCACCGATATGTCCGAGCTCGGGTCACTCATCAGGACGGCGCGCCGCGAACAAGGACTGACCCAGACAGAGCTCGCCGGCCTCGCGGGCGTCGGCGTCACGTTCATCTCCCAACTTGAGAACGGCAAGCAAAGCGCCGAGGCGGGCAAAGTCATCGACGTGCTCCTGACACTGGGCATCGACCTCATCGCGGAACGGAGGGCGTGATGAACGACATCTGCATCGCCCGCCTCGCGCTTGACCAGATGGTGCCTGTTGGGCGCATCTCCCAAGATGGGTCACGCTTTACATACGACTCCGCGTATCTGGAGAGAGAAGATGCCATACCGCTTTCGCTCTCCATTCCTCTTCGCGATGAGGCTTTCGACGCCCCCTTGTTTAGGCCGTATTTCGAGGGGTTGCTCGCCGAGGGCATGGCGCGCCAAGAGCTTGCGGCAGAGCTTCAGATATCGGAGGACGACTACCTCGGCATTTTGGTGAGCTGCGGACGGGAGTGCATCGGGGATGTGGTGGCCTATCATGTCGACGACGCACCAAACACGCGCTATTCAGAATATGATCCCATTCCGTATGAGGAACTGTGCTCTATGTTCCGCAGCCGTTCGGAGTTGGCTGCCGAGAACGCGGCATCACGCCTATCGCTCGCGGGAACGCAGAACAAAATCGGCCTCGCTCTTCCCCCGCAGGGGAACTGGGCGCATGGTTGGCTACGTCCTCGAGGATTCGCAGCCACCACCCATATCCTCAAAACCAGCCATCTTCGGGATTTGCCTGAAATCGAGTACCTCTGCATGCAGGCTGCCCGCGCGTGCGGCATCACGGTTCCCGATTGTCAGCTGCTTGATTTGGCGCAACCGGTGCTTGCCGTCTCGCGCTTTGATCGCTTGGCGGAAGTCCGTGATGGTTCGTTGAGGGTCGTTCGGCTCCATCAAGAGGATCTTGCGCAGGCGCTTGGATGCACTCCTGGCTCGAAGTATGCCGAGCTACCAGGGGGTACCGTACGGTCTATCGCTCGTCTCATCCGGCGTCGGAGCACACGTCCCGCGCACGACATCAGGCAGTTTGCCGCTACCATTCTGTACTCATATGTCATCGGCAACTGTGACGCTCATTTGAAGAACTATTCGATTCGGCTAAGCCCGGCGCGCCCCGGTCGGCCCGCTTCGTTCATGTTGATGCCCGCATACGATTTGGTTTCAACCACGTATTTCCCTAGGTTCAGCAGGGATATGGCGATGGAGGTCGGGGGAGTACGCGATATTGATCGGGTGACACCGGAGGCATTTGCCACGCTCGCCGATGACCTGGGTATCTCCTCCGCAGCGCTCAAACGCCTGGCGAAAGCGATCGTCGAGAACGCCGCGGTGACAATTCGTGATGCGGGAAATGGTGCTTTCGGAGCGACGCTTGCATCAACTTCGTATATCGCGGCCGATCTGATCGAGGACATAGAGCCGCGCCTCGAGGTTCTCGCGGCGTTCTGCGGTGACGCTCGGTGATAAAAAGGTGACTGACACCATTTTATCACCCAGGTGACGGGCACCGACGTATCGCCAACGCCCGCCGCAGCTGAAATACCCCATTCTTGCGGAGGACATGGGCGGCGTGCGCGCATGCGGTAGAATCGGGTAGGAAGCGCATAGGCCGCGCCCCGCGCGCGGGGAACGAAGGAGCTCGTATGATCGATCGCTACACCCGTCCCGAGATGGGCCACATCTTCTCGCTCGAGAACAAGTACTCCATCTGGCAGGAAATCGAGGTGCTCGCCTGCGAGGCGCACGCGGAGATGGGTGTGATCGGCATCACGAAGGAGGAGGCCGCGTGGATCCGCGAGCATGCCGCCTTCAACAAGGACGAGGTGGACGCCATCGAGGCCGTCACCAACCACGACGTGATCGCCTTCCTCACCAATATGGGCGAGTACATCGACCGCGACGTCCCCGAGGGCCAGCCCAAGCCGTCCCGCTGGGTGCACTTCGGCATGACCTCCTCCGACCTCGGCGACACCGCCCTGTGCTACCAACTCGTCCAGGCCACGGACATCCTCATCGAGGACTGCCGCAAGCTCGGCGAGATCTGCCTGCGCCGCGCCTTCGAGGAGCGCGACACCCTGTGCGTCGGCCGCACGCACGGCATCCACGCCGAGCCCATGACCTTCGGCATGAAGTTCGGCAGCTGGGCATGGGAGCTCAAGCGCGATTACGACCGCCTCAAGGACGCCCGCGCCAACGTCGCCTTCGGCGCTATCTCCGGTGCGGTGGGCACGTATTCCTCCATCGACCCGTTTGTCGAGGAGTACGTCTGCGAGCACCTGGGTCTCGTGCACGACCCACTCTCCACGCAGGTCATCTCGCGCGACCACCACGCCTACCTCGCCGGCGTGCTCGCCACCACGGCGGCCACCTGCGAGCGCATCGCCACCGAGATTCGCAACCTTCAGAAGACCGACACCCTCGAGGCCGAGGAGCCGTTCAAGAAGGGGCAGAAGGGCAGCTCGGCCATGCCGCACAAGCGCAACCCCATCACCATGGAGAAGGTCTGCGGCCTCTCCCGCGTGGTGAAGGCCAACGCCCAGGTCGCCTTCGACAACGTGGCGCTGTGGCACGAGCGCGACATCTCCCACAGCTCCGCCGAGCGCGTGGCGCAGGCCGATAGCTTCATCGCGCTCGACCATATGTTCCAGTGCCTCATCCGCGTGGTGGACGGCCTCATCCTCTACCCGGAGCAGATGAAGGCGAACCTCAACAAGACGCGCGGCCTCATCTTCTCCTCCAAGGTGCTGCTCGCTCTCGTGGAGACGGGCATCACGCGCGAGGAGGCGTATGCGATCGTGCAGGAGAACGCTATGGCCACGTGGCGCGAGGTGCAGCAGTGCGTGGCGGGCACGACGTTCCGCGAGAAGCTCGAGGCGGACCCGCGCTGCACCGTGAGCTCCGAGGAGCTCGACCGCATCTTCGACCCGTGGAGCTTCCTCACGCGCGTCGACGTGGTGTTCGACCGTCTGCAGCAGCTGAGCTTCGACTAACCCGGGGAGGGGGGGCGTCCCCGATCCGCCCTGCGGGCTGAACCAAAAAGGGGTTGAAAGGAACACGTCCCCAACCAACCCATCCGATGAAAGGAATCACTATGGTCGCAATCGATTTCAAGCCGCGCGGCGTGTGCTCCAAGAACATCCACGTCGAGCTTGATGACGCGGGCGAGGTCATCGAGGGCGTTGCCTTCACCGGCGGCTGCAACGGCAACCTCAAGGCCATCAGCAAGCTCGTCGCCGGCCACCCCGTCGCGGAGATCACCGCGATCCTGCGCGGCAACACGTGCGGCCCGCGCTCCACGTCCTGCGCCGACCGGCTGTGCTGCGCGCTCGACGCGGCTCAAGAGCAGGCAAGGGCACAGGCATGATATTTGACCGGTCCCTCTCCCGGCGCTCGTTCGCGATCGGCAGCGCTGCCGCCGCGGGCGCGGGCATGGCGGCGATCGCGCTCACCTCGTGCTCGTCCAGCGAGAACCACACCCAGACCGGCGAGCCGCAGGTGGTCACCGATAGCTCGCTCATCATCAGCGTGCTCGACGGCGACTACGAGTACACCGACGCGACGCTCACGCCGAGCGCGACCTGGACGCTTCCCCTGGGGACCCTGCTCTTCCATGCGGGCAACGCGGCGTGGTCCGCGGCGATGCTCACGCCGGAATCCGCCGCGCACATCAACACGCTCGGCGCGCTCAGCCTCTCGAGCGGCAACCTCGTCACCGTCAAGGAGGACGCGACGCAGGGCTCGCCCTACACGTACTTCGACGTGCGCTGCTCGGACAGTGTGTTCGCGTGGATCGAGATCAACTACACGGATCGCTCCTGGGCGCTCTTCGGCCAGCAGTTCTCCGACGGCTCGCTCGCGGGCGACCCGGTGAAGCTCGACGAGGGCGACGAGAACTGGGAGCCGCCGCGCATCACGGTGCACGGCGATAGCGTGATCTGGCAGCGGATGCCGCTCTCGACGGGGTCATCGTCGGGCGAGGATTCGCATTGCTATATCTGGAGCGTCGGTGCGGACGAGGGCATCGATATCTGGACCTCTCATGGCCGCTTCGCGACGACCCCGCGCGTTTCCGGCGACGTGCTCACCATCGCCCCGCGCGTGCGCGAGGACGAGGGAACCTACTACGGCCTCACCGCACTCGATCTGACCAGCAAGAACTACGACCAGGTCGACCAGCTCGTCATGCCGAGCCCCGTCTCGCCGCTCGATGCCGAGTACCTGGGGGATCGCTTCGCGTTCTCGGTCGAGGCGTCGTACGACGGCGCGGGCAGCCTCGGCAACATGGGCTCGTTCTTGGGCGTCTCCGGCGGTCCCTACCTCTACGTGCGCCGCGAGCCGCTGTCGCAGATCTCGGGCAACGGCAGCACGTACCTCATCAAGACGCAGTCGTCGCACCTCATCGTCGACACGGACGCGCAGACCTACGGCGTGCTCTACTCGCCCGACCGCTCCACCGAGTACGGCGACTTCCCCGCCACGGAGGGGCAGTCGAGCCAGTTCCTCACCTTCGCCACGGTGCGCGGAACCACGGGCATCCCGGAGAGCGTTACCGCCCGCGTGTTCCAGCTGTAGGGGTTACCGGGCACGCAGCCGCTCGTTCGCGGCGGCGAGGATGCGCGCCGCCTCCGCCTCGGGAACGCGCCGGCGCGGCGCGGGCGGCGTGCGCGGGTTTTCGAGCATCTTCTCCATCCACGTCACATCGAGCCAAGAACCCAGCTTGAACCCGCAGGCATGGTGCTCGCCACATAGCATATAGCCATGTTTCGCGTGAAACGCTATCGAGGCGGTGTTGCTCGACGTGATGCACGCCTCGCTCATGACCACGCCCTGCGCCCGCATGAGCTCCTCGAGCGCGCGCAGCAGCTCCGAACCCAGCCCGTGCCCCTGGTGGTCGGGAGCCAGGTAGATCGAGATCTCGGACGCCCAGTCGTAGGCTGGCCGCTCCCTAAACTCCCCGTTGTAGGCGAAGCCGACGATGGATCCGTCGACACCATCCGTTACCACGAGAAACGTCGCGCACTCGAGCTTGTGCGCGATGCGTTCGGCGTACTCCGCGACCGTGGGAGGCTCGAGCTCGAAGCTCACCGTGGTATCGGTGACGAACGGGGCGTAGACCGCGAGCGCGCCCGCGGCATCGGCGGGTGTGGCGGTGCGGATATAATATGGCATGGCTTCCTCCGGAAAGAATGCGGCCGACATGGAAATAATAGGCGCAGAATCTGCCGGCGAACGGCCAAAGACCGCCAGCGAGCGTCGCGCTTGCACCTCGCAGCGCGGTATACGCTACAATGTGATGGTTCGGTGAAAAGTGATAAGGAGGCCTGATATGGCTTCGGACGCAAGAAGGATTCTGCTCGTCGAAGATGAGAAGGCTATTCGCGATGCCGTCGCAGCGTATCTCGAGCGCGAAGGCTATTGGGTCGTCGGCGTCGGTGACGGTCAGTCCGCGGTCGAGGAGTTCGAGAAGCATCAGTTCGATCTCATCGTGCTCGACCTCATGCTTCCCAAGCTCTCGGGCGAGCGCGTGTGCCGCGCGATCCGCGACACCTCCGACGTGCCGATCATCATGCTCACCGCGAAGGGCGAGGTCGAGGACCGCATCATCGGCCTCGAGCTCGGCGCGGACGATTACCTCATCAAGCCGTTCAGCCCGCGCGAACTCGTCGCGCGCGTGAGGGCGCTGTTCCGCCGCACGCATCTCACTGACGAGCCGCAGGTCGAGGTGCTCGACTTCGGCGACCTGGTCATCGACATCTCGGGTCACAAGATTCTCGTCGAGGGCAAGGAAGTCGACCTCACCGCTTCCGAGTTCAAGCTCCTTACCACGCTCGCCCGTCACCCGGGCCGCGTGTACAACCGCATGGAGCTCGTCGAGAAGGTGCTCGGCTATGACTTCGAGGGCTACGAGCGCACCATCGACAGCCACGTGAAGAATCTCCGCGCCAAGCTCGGCGACGACCCCAAGCACCCGAAGTGGCTCTTCACCGTCCATGGCGTGGGGTACCGCTTCGAGGCGCCCGCGAAGCCGGCGGAGGATGGCACCCAGGACGCGAAGTAGCGCGCTGCCATGTTGCCCGCACGCATCGAGACCGGGACAAAGCACAAGCAGACCGAGGAGCCGAGCTCCCGGGCGCAGTGGAACACGCCGCGCTCGGACACGCATCCGGGTATGAGCTATGCCACGCGCATGGCCGCCTCGTTCGCGCTCGCCTCGATCATGACGGTGCTCGTGCTCGTGGGCGTGGTCGCCGTGGTGTGGAGCGGCGCCTTCACCGATTACACGCGCACGAACATGACCGACATCGCCGAGGCCACGGCCTCGCGCCTCGCCTCGATGTACGAGACGAGCGGCAAGTGGAGCATCGCCACGCTCTCCGAGATCGCGGACTCGAGCATCGTCTCGGACGATATCGGCCTGCAGGTCATCGATGCGAGCGGCACCATCGTGTACGACGATTCGTGGCCGGCGGCGCCCGCGGTGGGCACGGCGGGCAGCGACGCACATGAGACCCAAGGCCTCACCTCGAGCGCTCCGACCGATGCCTCGGCGTCGGTGACGCGCGACATCGTCCTCGCCAACGGGACCGTGGTGGGCAAGGTGCGCCTCTGGGTCTTCGGATCCGATGCCCTGCTGGGCAAGGCCGACACCGCCTTCCGCGACCGCACCTTCAACGCCATGTTCATCGCCTCGATCGCGGCGGTCACCATCGCGGTCATCATCGGCATCTTCGTGTCGCGCATGCTCACGAACCCCTTGCGCCGCATCACCGGCACGGCGAAGCAGATCCGCGACGGGGACCTTTCCGCACGCACCGGCCTGCGCGGCGACGACGAGATCGACCGGCTCGGCGAGACCTTCGACGAGATGGCGACCTCGCTCGAGAAGGACCTGAAGCACGAGCGGCGCATCACCTCGGACGTGGCGCACGAGCTGCGCACGCCCCTCATGGCGATGCTCGCGACGGTCGAGGCCATGCAGGACGGGGTCCTGCCCTGCGACGACGAGCACCTCGAGACGGTCGCCTCCGAGACGCGCCGCCTCGCGCGCCTCGTGCAGCAGATGCTCGACCTCTCGCGCATGGAGAACCGCACGACGCCGCTCAACCTGGAGCCGGTGGACATCGTGCCGTTCGTGCGGCGCATCGTGGACGGCCAGCAGCAGCTGTTCATCAAGCGCGACCTCAGGCTCCGGTTCTCGGACGACACCCAGGGACGTGCCGCGGTCATCGATGTCGACGCGGACATGATCACCCAGGCCGTCGTGAACCTCATGAGCAACGCGATGCGCTACACGCCCGAGGGCGGCTGGGTCGTCGTCTCCGTGCGCGCCGACCGCCGCACCGTGCAGATCATCGTCTCCGACACGGGCATCGGCATCGCCAAGGAGGACCTGTCGCGCATCTTCGGGCGCTTCTGGCGCGCCGATGCGAGCCGCGCCCGCGAGGCCGGCGGCCTGGGCGTGGGGCTCTCCGTGACCAAGCAGATCGTCGAGCGCCACCACGGCTACATCTCGGTCGAATCCGAACTTGGAAAAGGCACGACATTTACGATTCATCTGCCGCGCGAGCACATGACGGAGCCCGCTTCATCTACAATGGAACACTAGGATATAGCGGCTGGCGCCGTGATAAAAAGCAGACAGGCTGGTTTTTATCACGGTGTCAGCCGTGCCCGGTGTACATGCAAGAGGAGTTGATTCCACGTGGCAAACATGGAGCGTCGTCCGGATTCCCATGGCAAGGTGCGCGATATCTACCAGGCGGGCGAGAACCTGCTCATGGTGGCGACGGACCGCATCTCGGCTTTCGACTACATCCTGCCGGATGAGATTCCCTTCAAGGGCGAGGTGCTCAACCGCATCTCGGCGTTCTGGTTCGACAAGTTCGCCGACCTGGTCCCCAACCACCTCGTGTCCATCGATGTGAACGATTTCCCGGCGGAGTTCGCCGAGTACCGCGATTACCTGGCCGGCCGCGCCATGCTCGTGCGCCGCGCGGAGACCATCCCGGTCGAGTGCATCGTGCGCGGGTACCTCACCGGCAGCGGCAAGAAGACCTACGACGAGGACGGCACCGTGTGCGGCATCGCCCTGCCCGCCGGCCTCACCGAGGCATCCAAGCTGCCCGAGCCCATCTTCACCCCGTCCACGAAGGCCGCGCTCGGCGACCACGACGAGAACATCTCGTTCGACCGCTGCGTGGAGATCGTCGGTGAGGACATCGCCGAGCAGATTCGCGACTACTCGCTCAAGATCTACAGCGCCGCCGCGGAGTACGCCGCCACACGCGGGATCATCATCGCCGACACCAAGTTCGAGTTCGGCATCATCGACGGCAAGGTCACGCTCATCGACGAGTGCCTCACGCCGGATTCGAGCCGCTTCTGGCCCGCGGCGAGCTATGAGGAGGGCGCCGTCCAGCCGAGCTACGACAAGCAGTACGTGCGCGATTGGCTCCGTGCCAACTGGGATATGACCGGCGAGCCGCCGCACCTGCCCACCGAGGTCATCGAGGGCACGTCCGAGCGCTATCGCGAGGCGTACCAGATCATCACCGGTACCGAATTCGTAAGCATGAAGGGAAACGAGTAAGTGACTATCCGGAGCGCAACCAACAAGCGCACCCAGGAACGCGATTTCACGGGTGCTACGAGGAAGTCCGCCGCATCCGCCAAGCCCGCCCGCGCCGCCGCGGGTTCCGTGCGCGTCGTCTCCGCGAGCGCGAAGACCCGCCGCAAGGAGTACGAGCAGGGCGAGTCGCTCGAGGGACTTTCGAAGGCCGAGAAGAAGGCGCGCAAGCAGGAGCTCCGCGCCAAGGAAGACCACATGTACTCCGCGGCCAACATCCTCATGAAGCAGGACGAGGAGTACCGCTCGAAGCG
>CAPI01000039.1 GCA_000333815.1 [Collinsella] massiliensis | reverse complement strand
CGTGACCCCTTGCTACTTGAGGGGGTGCCCATAAACCGCTCGTTTCGCGCGCTTTGGGATCGGGCAGCTCTCGGAAAGCCCGGAAACCGTTCATTTGGCGCGTTTCGTGCCGCCGTGCACGCACCTCCGTACGCTCGCCGCGACCACTTACGCCGCGTCGTCCCCCTGCACCTGCTCACGCGCGGCATTGAGCGCGGCCCCGCCGTCATCGCCCAGGTAGATCTCCTCGCCCTTGCGCGCCTGGCCATCCTGCAGCTCCTGCTCGTGCGCCTCGATGTCCGTGTCGTCCACGCTTGGCGTCTCGATGAGCGACGAGACGGAGTTCACCTGGGACTGCAGGCGCCCGGCGACCTCTTCGTCCATTCCCACGATCTTGAGCTCCCAGTCGATGTTGCTCGATGCCTCGGACTTGTTCTTCGTCCAGATAAAGGTAAAGATGAGCCGCGGGCTCTCCGACGCGCTGCCGTCCCCGGGCACGATGTTGCCCTCGTCGTCCACGAACGCGGAGACGTTGTAGACCACGCGGTTGATGTTGTCGTTGAGCAGGGCGTTCGTCGCGAGCGCCGCCGCCTCGATCTGGCTGTTCGAGAACAGCTCGAGCTCGTTTTCCGCCTCGGTGGAGACGACGCTCACCTCCACGATGCCGGCGCGCTCGTCGGCCTCGTCCACGGTGAACCGCGCCGGGAACTGCGTGAAGCCGTTGCCCCACTCGACGCCGCCCTCGAGCGCGCGCGAGACGGTCTCGGTCGTCACGGTGTCGGAAAGGTTCGCCGTGTTCAGGCGGCGCATCACGCCGTAGCCGATCTGCATGCCCACGATGAGCAGGATCGTGCCCACGATGAACGCGATGCCCATGCGCGAGATGGAGACGGAGGCCTTCGAGCCGGACGGGTCCTCATCGGAGAGCGGGTCGATGGCGTGCTTCTGCTCGGCGGCGCGCCGGCGAAGGCGCTTTGAGCCCTTCCCCGCGCGTGCGGGCTCCACGACGCCGGCAGCATCGACGCGCGAGAACAGCTCCTCGGCCTCTTCCGGTGTCAGATTAGATCCCTTTGCCATCGCGTTCCCGTCGAACCCTTGCCGGCATGCGAGCGCCTACGCGCCCAGCTCCTCAGAACCGGCAGCCCCGCGAAGCGACGACCCCGCGCGAGCACCCTCGAACTGCATTCGATAGTAGCGAGCGTAGGTGCCGTCGCGCTCGAGAAGCTCCTCATGCGTGCCGCGCTCCACAACACGACCACGCTCGACCGTCGCGATCTCGTCGGCGTTCTTGATGGTCGAGAGGCGGTGAGCGATGATGATCGTCGTGCGGTCGCGCGCGAGGCGCTCGAGCGATTCCTGCACCGCCTCCTCGCTCTCGTTGTCGAGCGCCGAGGTGGCCTCGTCGAGGATGAGGATCGCCGGATCCTTCAGGAACACGCGCGCGATGGCCACGCGCTGCTTCTGCCCACCGGAAAGGCGGCTGCCGCGCTCGCCCACCACGGTGTCGTAGCCGTCGGGCAGGCTCTCGATGAACGCGTGGATGTTCGCGCGGCGCGCCGCCTCGACGATCTCCTCCGGGGTGGCGTCCGGGCGGCCGTAGGCGATGTTCTCGCCGATCGTACCGTCGAAGAGGTACACGTCCTGCTGCACGAGGCCGATCGCCTGGCGCAGGCTCTCCTGCGTCACGGAGCGCACGTCCTGGCCGTCGATGGTGATGGCGCCGCTCGTCACGTCGTAGAAACGCGGCAGCAGCGAGCACGTCGTGGTCTTGCCGCCGCCCGACGGCCCCACGAGCGCAATGGTCTCGCCCGGGCGAATGGAGAGGTTCAGGTGGTCGATGACCGGCCGGCCGGCGCGGTCGCTTCCCAGCTCCTCGTCCTCGTAGCTGAAGCACACGTCGCGGTACTCGATGGCGCCGTCGGTGACCTTAAGCGGCCGCGCGTCGGGGGCGTCCTCGATGTCGGGCATGGTGAGCATGACCTCGTCCATGCGCTTGAAGCCGGCGATGGCCTTCTGGATGTTCTCCGTGGAGTTGACGAGCGTCTCGATGGGCGTGGTGAACAGGCTGATGTAGAGCGCGAACGTCGCCATGTCGACGGCCGTCATGCTCCCCTGCGCCACGAGCAGGCCGCCCACCACGACGATCACCGTGAAGAGCGCGCCGGTCATGAGGGCGCTCGTGGCCTGGTACGCGCCCATGGCGTGGTACTGCGCGACCTTGGAATCGAGGTAGCGGGCGTTCGAGCGGCGGAACTTCGCGCGCTCCGTTCCCTCGTTGGCGAACGACTTCACCACGCGCATGCCCGCGAGCGAATCCTGCAGCTGGGAGTTGACCTCGGAGATCTTGCGACGGTTGTCGGCGAAGACCTCGCGCATGCGGAGGTTCTGCCGCACCATGATGACGACGAACACCGCCGTCACCACCGCCATGACGCCCGTGAGCACGGGCGAGATGGTCGCGAGGATGATGAACGCGCCGATGATCTCGACGCCGCAGATGATGATCCATTCCGGCACGTGGTGGGCGGCCTCGCAGATGTCGAAGAGGTCGTTCACCACGCGGCTCATCATGTCGCCGGAGTTCACGCGGTCGAAGTACGTGAAGCAGAAGCGCTCGTACTGGTCGAAAAGGTCCTGGCGCATGCGCGACTCCATGCGCGCGCCCATGATGTGGCCCTGCGCGGAGACGAAGTAGCGGCAGCCCATGCGCACGAGGTACATCACGATGAGGCCGAGGGCGATGTAGCCCAGCGCGCCGAGGATGGCGCTGCGACCCTCCATGAACAGGCCGCCCGTGAGCGCGCGCAGGATGCTGGGAAAGGCGAGGTCGATGCCGGCGATGACGAGCGCGCAGACCGTGTCCGCGATGAGCAGGCCGCGCTCCGGCTTGTAGTACGCCAGGAAGCGCCGGAGCATCGTGGGGTGAAGCTCGGGGCGCGCGGGGGCGGCGTGCGGGGTGGCGCGGACGTGTTCGGGAACGGTCGGGGTGCTGCGCATGAAACGCCTTTCGATATGCGGTGGGTGTGCAGCGCCCAGTATATACTATGCGCTCAGCGCGAGGTGGGCGGCTGCGAGAAGGCGTTGAAGCCGCCCATGACGAGATGCGCGGGTCGCGTGCCGGGAATACATCTCGAGTTCGTATTTTCATGCCCAACTATTTCTCATTTACTATTTTTGTAATACGATATTCTTAGAAAGGAGCGCCATGATCTATGTCCTCGAACGCATACACGCAAGACATCCGGAAATCGATGAGGAGAGCGTGCGCGAGGCATGGGAGCATGCTGTCGCCTATGCGCCAAGAGAGGATTCCCGCCCGTTCGAGTACATGGCTGTCGGCTTCGACGGAACGGGTCGAGCCATCGAGATGATCGGACGGCGCACCGCAGACGGCGATTGGGTCATTTGGCACGCGTTTACACCGCCAACAACCAAAGCGCTTAAAGAGCTAGGTCTAAGGAGGTAGCAATGGACGATAGGGAGCTTTTGGCAAAAATCGGCATGACCGAAGCCGAAGCCGATAAGCGTGGTGCGGCTTATGAGCACGACGCATGGGACGCCGGAACGTTCGGCAAGCCCCGGCGCGGCAGGCCGTCCATTGCCGATGAGGAAGTGCGCCCCTACACCGTGCGCTTCCCCGTCTCCCTCATGGAGTATGTGGACCATAAGGCAAAGCAGAACGGCGTCAGCCGATCCGAAGAGCTGCGACGCATCGTGGCAGACGAGCGCAAGCGCGCGACTGCGTAAAAAGACCTAGACGAGCGGCTGCGAGAAGACCCGCCACAGCCGGCAGGGCGATTTCACAGCAAGGGCTGCGGGGTATCAGGCGAAATCGTCGGCGTGGGCGAGCAGGTATTCACGCATGTAGGGAACGGCGAAGTCGACCGTTCCGTAGCCAACCCTCTCGATGATCGCCGCGTCGATGAGCCGCTTCCGATACGAACTGGTATCTTTGGTAGAAAGCCCCATGCGCCGCGAAACCTCGCCCGTCGATATTGGGTCATCGTCACATTGTGCCATGGCGAGGAGGTATTCCACCTGCCGCTGCGGCAGTCGGCGCAGGATGGGGGCGATGACCATCGAGTCGAAGTTGGCACGCGCCCGCTCGATACCCGTTCGCGCATCCTCGGCCGTCACGCTCTCGCCGCCCCGGCGCTCGCTCGCCTGCCAGGTGTAATAGCCGACCAGCTGAACCATGAACGGATAGCCTGCGGCAGCGTCGGTGAGCAGCGCCGCAACGCTTCCATCGATCGCCTTTCCCGTGCGGCGCATCGTGTCTTCAATCGACTCGCCGACGGCGAAATCTGGCAGCTTGGAAAGCTCGACGTGCTTGGCACGCTGCAAAAACGTTAGGGTATCCGCGCCGATCGCATCGTCGACGGCGGTAGGGAGACCTGCGAACGCAAAGGCAACATTTGCCTCTTGGCGAATAAGCAGCTGGATCTCATTGCCGAGCCCCCGCAGCTCATCGATCGGGGCATCTTGAATCTCGTCGAGTGTGATGAGCAGACCGCCTTTTTGGGAGGCCGTGAGCATGGCCTCGCCCAAGTCTGCCTCATGTTTCGATAGCTCGATGGAGCCGAGCCCAACACCCATGATGGACGGCGCAACAGACAGCGCGTTCAACGCGGGGCGCCGCGTGAGCGCCTTGAGGATGCGGTCACAAAACCCTTTGTTCGCCGCCACATCGACAACCTGGAACCCGTATTCTCGCGCGATGTCGCCGAGCGCATTAAGCAGCACGGTTTTTCCGACACCGCGAACGCCCGAGATGCGCATGAGCCTATCGGGTGCACCTGGGCCGTTCTCAAGCGCGTCACGGAAGTCGTTGAGAATCTCATCGCGGCCGATGAGTTCCGGCGGATTCATGCCTGCTGTCGGCTTGAAAGGGTTGCCGCGTTGTTGCGCCATCGTAATCGCCGCCATCCGCGCTATGAAGTTCTAACAAGTTGAGCAAATTCTAACAAGATGAGCAGATTCTAACAAGGTGAGCAAATTCTAACAAGATGAGCAAATTCTAACAGGATGAGCAAGCAGCTGAAGGGCTGCCGAGGTAGCGACGTTGCTACGTGCCAGGGCTTCGTGCGCCAAATCCTACGCGAGCCCCTACCCGCAGTACCTGCGCATCGCGGCCGCCACGCCCTCGGGCGTCGTCTGCGCCATGATGTCTGCCACCGCGGCGCCGTCGAGGAAAACGTTCATGAGTGCCTGGAGCACGGCGACCTGCCCCTCGGCGTGGCCGGTGAGCCCGAGGTTCACGATGAGCTCGGCCGGGACGTCGCCGCCGATGCCCGCCATGCCCTCGAACACGATGGGCATGCGCGGGCGAATCACCGCGATGTACGGTTTCTTGAGGTGGACAGGGTCGACGTGCGGCAGTGCCACGGCGACGGCCTCGAACTGGAGCCCGGTGGGAAAGTTCCGCTCGCGCTCGACGATCGCCTCGTACCACGTGTCCTCGATGTACCCCTGCGAGGCAAGTGCCGCACCGAGTTGCCGAAAGAGGTCATGCCGATCCGCGGCCTCGAGGTCGAAAAACACGAGCTCGGGCTTGAACAGGTCGATGCACGCGCCTTCCATGTCGTTGACCACAACCCAATCCGTATCGGATGCAAACAGAAACGAGGAGGCTCCACGGGCACCGCCCGCAAAGCCCCCTCATTGTACAAGAGCCGCCTGATGGGAGATGTTGGTGGGCGGCGCGCTGAAGATTTCCTAGGCAACCGGCTTCGCGCCGTTGGCGAACACCTTCATGACATCGATAAAGTCCTTGACCAGGCGATCGTATGCCGCGCTCGTGAGGTCGTGCCAGTACACGGGCGAGCCCGCGCCATTGGCGCGCACTGCGTCGGCAACCTCGCAGGCGGCCTCGCCAGCGTACTTCGCGCCATATGTGTAGTAGTTGATCTTGCGAATGCCGGCATCTATGGCCTGGCGGTAGTCCTCATCGGAAACGCCGGAGCCGCCATGCATCACGAGGGGGATGCGGACGCGATCGCGAATGGCCTTGAGCACATCGAACGAGAGGTGCGGCTTGCCACGATAGAGGCCGTGCACGGTTCCGAACGAGCAGGCGAGGATGTCGAGGCCGGTTTCCGAGACGAAATCACTTGCCTGATCGGGATCCGTGTACACAGCGCCGCTTCCGCCGGCCTGCGCCTCGGCGCCATCCTCGGTAAGGACATCGCCCTCGCGGGCGCCCATGGACCCGAGCTCGCACTCGAGGCCACAATCATAGCCAGAGCACATCTCGGCGGCACGGGCGGAGTAATACACGTTGTCCTCGTAAGGCAGGGTTGAGCCGTCGAACATCACGCCGGTGAAGCCGTACTCGAGCGCGCGGTGCAGGTACGAGAGATTCTCGCCATGGTCGAGGTGCACGCAAATCTGCGCCGAGGAGCGCTCGGCAAGCGCGACCATGGTCGGCCCCATCACATCGAGTGGCACGATGTTCTCATGCACCTCGGCGTGCTGCAAGATGACCGGATAGCCGGTCTCCTCCGCAGCGTCGATAACGGCGCGAACCGCCTCGAGGCTCGGCGCGTTGAAGGCGCCGACCGCCATGTTGTTCTGCTCTGCGATAGCGCAGATGTCACGAAGGTTTACCAGCATACAATCCTCCTCGTTTGGAAGGCGCGACTCCGCCGGAACCCCGACGAAGCCGCGCCCCGAATGTTCTTTCCGCTATTGGAGCTCCGCGCTATGCGGCGGCGCCGCCGAAGAGTCCGGTCGCACCAAGCACGACGCCGAGCACCACAAGGATGAGCAGCACGATGTTGGGGTTGACGTTCTTCTTTTTCATGAGCCACCACGTAAGGATGGTGATGCCGAGCGGCACGATGCCGATCATGATGGAGTCAAGCGTGGCCTGAACATCGAGGCTACCCTCGCCCAGCGGGATCTGGCAGTAGGACGTGACGGTCACGAACTGGAAGGCAAGCGCTCCCAGCACGATAGCGCCCATGGTGGAGGCAGTGGCGATGAGGCGCTTCATCTGGCCGCTCGCCATCATGCTCTCAACGCCCTCCTTGCCCTTGTTGTAGCCGGTGAAGAACATGAAGTAGCTGATGGGCACCATGATGGCATACATCAGCACAGCGTACAGCAGCGCGCCGAAGGGGTTGCCCGACGATGCCAGGGGCATGCAGATGGCGAGCAGGATCGGCGTGATGGTAGCCTGCCACACGGTGTCGCCGATGCCGGCGAAGGGGCCCATGAGGCCGGTCTTGACGGCGGTGATGCCCTCAGGCGTCACGCTCGGGTTGTTCGCCATCTCCTCTTCCATGGAGAGCACGAGGCCGTTGATGATGCAGCCGAAGTGCGGCTCGGTGTTGTAGAACTCCATCTGGCGCTGCATGAACTCGATGCGCTTCTTCTCATCGCCGGGATAAAGCTTCTCGGGAACATGGGAGAACGACGCCAGCAGAGCGGAAGCCATAAGGCGCTCATAGTTGTAGTTGCAGTTAGAAAGCGCAATCCACTTAAGCCAGGCGAACTGGGCGTCCTTCTTATTTAGCGACCGGCGCTCAGTCGCGTTGCTCTTGATCTCTTCGCTCATTCAAATCACCCCTCTTACTCGAAATCGTCATCGGAGTCGTCGGAAGCGACCGTGGAGGTCGAAGCCGATGTGGATATCGCTGCTACAGCGACCTGGGGGCTCTCCTCAACCTTGTCGACGCGGGACTCGAGCAGCACGTAGAACCAAGCGATGACGAAGCCGATGATAGCGACGGGCATGGTTCCCAGGCCGAGGTACGCGCTCAGGATGAAGCCGAACACGAACCAGATAAGCGTACCGGGACGATCGAGGGTGCGCAGGTTCATAGCGATACCAAGCGCAGGCAGGATGCCGCCGATAACCTGGAGCGTGTAGAGCGGACGGCCCTGCAGGATGTTGATGATGTTCGTCACGGCATCGACACCGTAGTAGCAACCGAGGGCAACCGGCGTCACGCAGAGGATGAACTGAAGAATCTGCGGGGGAACGATGTGCAGGAACACAGCCTTCTTCATGTTCCCCTCGGCGGCGGCGCGGTCAATCATGTGCACGAACGTGGTGTTGAGGGTCATGCGCACCACGTTGACGATGGTGCCGATGAGCGCGATGGGCACCGAAATGGCGACAGCGGCGCTGGGGTCGAGACCAGCAGCGATGCCGAGAGCCACACCCAGCGTACCAGCAAGACCGGGGTCGTTGTTCTGCGCGCCGCCAGCAAACACGTACGCGATGAACGGCATCTGCACGGCGGCACCCATGATGGCGCCCTCAACAGGGTCGCCCAGGATGATGCCCACCAGCACGCCTGCCACAAGCGGCTTCTGGATGATCGAGATGCTGCCCAGCAGCAGGAACCATGGCGTACCCACGAAACCGAGGTAATACACCACGCCCACCAAGATGGACTGTAGAAGCGTAATCTCCATCGATTACCCCCTCCTTCTCACTAAGGGGCTTCTCCACACCCCTTAACCGACAACCTTAGAGATGCTTGGAAACGTCGACCTTTGCGTCATCCGCAGTGATCTGGATCGTGACGGCGCATCCCGCATCGACGAGCGACTTGATCGCCTCGCGCTCGCTCTCGGAAGCCGCGATGTTCTGGTACAGGGTTGTGCGATCCGAACGGATGCCCATGCCACCGATGTTGAGCGTCTTGAACTCGACGCCCGCCTGCTGCATGCGCCACACCGTCTCGGGGGTCTTGACGAGCATGATGACCTTGTCGGTATCCTTGAAGCCCTTCACCATGCGGTCGACGGCCTTGGCCACCGAGAAGATTCCGAGCTTGACCTGGCTGGGAACAACGCCCTTGAGCACCGTCTTCATGAGCTCGTCCTGAGCCACCCCGTCATCGACCACCATGATCTTGTTCGCGCCGGTAGCCTTGACCCACGACGTCATGACCTGGCCATGAACCAGACGGTCATCGACGCGGGTGAGTACGATATTCTGCATGCCCTTCGTATCCATTACGATTCTCCTTTCCTTATGGCTTAAAACTCTTCCTCGTCATCACGTTCAGCTGCCTGGGCAAGGATGGCCCCGATGTCCATCAGTGCCTCTTGCCCTGCCTGCATGACCTGTCCTGCAAGGTCGGACAGCGGCATTTGCTCGCGCATAAACGTCGCCTGAATCACCATCGGAAGGTTTGCGCCGGCGATTGCCTGAATGTTACGGTCGCCGCGCGCAATCAGCTGAGAGATCGTGTTGGACGGCGTACCCCCGAAGATGTCCACGAGCACGAGCACACCATCGCCGGAATCGACTGCCTGAACAGCGTCCTCGACGCGCGCCTTGAACTCCTCGGGGGCATCCCCTGGATGAAGCTCGACAGTGGAAAACGCTTCGGGTTCACCGGCAAGCAAACTCACAGCGCTCTTAAGGCCGCCCGCAAGCGTGCCGTGCGCTATCACCACGATGCCTATCATGCTTACTGCTTCTCCCATCCCTCTATCAACCGAACGTTCCTGTATCTAGTTGTCCATAAATTTCTATACAAGTTGTTTTTACTATAAGGAAGGTTCCTCACATTTGTGAAGATTTACCGCAAACGGGGTAGCTTTCCGGGCGAACGGCACGCCATGGCAGCTCATCCGGAGTGGTCAACTATGGTCAACCAGCCCCCTTGGAAACCGTGTCCGGGCGGTGGTCTTCCCACTCGCCCGCGCCATCGCCGCGCTGGGTAACAGACGAGGTCACGTAGCTGTTCGCAGGAAGCCACATGTTTCCCCATTCCACCGCTATGCCATCCTCCAAATAGATCACCTGATCTATGTTGAGCAGGGGGTCGCTTGCGTCACAATGCATGATCTTCGCTCTTGTCGCTCCGGCAACGCGGGCGCCATAGCGCTCCTCACCCCACGATATCTTTTTGTGCGAGGTGAGTTCGATACCGGAGAACAGTGTTCGCCGCGAGTAGTCGAGCTTGTCCAAGCCGGGACAGGCAGACAGGTTGAGCTTGCTTTCGATGAGCACCACGGGCTCGCCCCCGACCGTACGAACTCGACGCAGGTGATACACCGGGCTACCCGGCTTAATCCCCAAATGCTCCGCACTCGCTGCATCCGCTGTTATGACCTCTGAGGTAAGCACAGTGGTCTCAAATTCAAGCCCTTGCATGCGCAGGGACTCTGCGAACGAGAGTAGCCGGTTGCCCATGGGATGTTGAACAACGGGCTTCCTTACGAACGTTCCCTTGCCCCGACGTTGAACCAGCAGGCCTTCGCTCACCAACAAGCGGACGCCCTTCTGCACCGTACCGCGGCTCACCCCAAGCAGCGTCATGAGTTCATGTTCAGAGGGAATGCGCTCCGTCGCACCCCATTCCTGTGCGTAAATTTGCTCGCGGATGTAGTTCGCCACCTGGTTATACAGGGGTTCCGAGTCACTCTTGTTCAGCGTCCCAGGCATCATCCACCGCCTTCGACCCGTCTGTCACCGCCTTGCTTCACCGCGCCTCGCGCTACATGAGGTCAACCACGCCCCAAGCGATAAGCGCGATACCGCCAAACAGCAGGAACAGAATGGAAATGAAATCTCGACTGAACAGATGCGTGGCAGCCGCGTTGCGCAAGCCGCGCTTCCAATCTTCACCCTCGAGTGTGAACATGCGCACTGCCCGAACAATTGAAGCGACGAGCACACCAAGGAACACGACGCCGAGTCCGATTCGAAGAATCGCTACCACGTGTTCCCCGCGCGCGAGACCCGCAAGGTCGATGCCAAGCACATCGGGAACATAATAGGCAAGAACAAAGATCACGACGATGGCCGTTACGAGATAAAAGCTCCCCTTCGCGAAGCTCTGGCGACGCTGCTCGCGCTCTTCGGGGGTTTCCTGTCGCCGATTGCGCCCCTTCATGGCCGCACCGTCCTTTCTCTTTCCCTCATCGTACGTGAAAACTTATACACTATTTAGTGTACAAGTTTATTATATGACGAAGGTCGTCCGTCCGAACAATGGTTGGAGTAGACATGAGCCTTGCCATCGCACCCTCGTTTATGAGCGCAAACCTTCTTGAAGTTGGCGCCGAGATCCGCGCACTCGAACCGGTTGCAGACTTCTTCCACGTAGATATCATCGATTGGCACTATGTGAAGAACATGTGTCTTACTCCGCAGTTCATCCGCGCCATGCACTCCGCGACCACCGTACCCATAGATGCACATCTTTACGTTGATAACATCGATGATGAGCTGGTGCAGCTCTGCCTCGACTCGGGCGCGAGCATCATCACCATGCCCGCTGACGTGGTAGGTAGGAGCTTCAACCGTTTCGCCGAGCGCATCCATACCGCAGGGGCGCGCGTCGGCATCTTCCTCAACCCCACGCAGCCGATTGAAACCATTCTCCCCTATGCGGAAATAATCGACCACCTGCTGCTTATGTCTGTCGATCCGGGATTTGGAGGCCAAGCCTTCATCCCCTCCACGTACGATCGCATCCGCCGCGCATGTGAGCTGCGCAAAGAGCTTAATCTTACCTACCGCATCGTTATCGACGGCAATTGCAGTTCCGAGCGCTTCCTGCCGCTTGCGCAAGCAGGAGCCGATGCCCTTTGCCTAGGCCGCGGCCTTTTCGATCGCGACCCAGACACGCGACGCGCTGGCGAACTAACCCTGCAAGACATCGAGCAGGTCAACGCATCCCTCACTCAGTAGTGCGGTAAGACAACGCGACGCCACGCGAGGTAGCCGGGGTACGGCGCGATGCCATACCCCGGCTTTCTCCTATTCGCCGACAACGATGACTTTCACCTTGCGCGTGCGCTCGCGCGTGCGGTCGAAGTCAACGAAGTAGATGCTCGCGAGGCCGTTCATCTGAAGCTCGCCAGCCTCCACCTCAAATGTCTGGTTGCTACCCACGAGCGTGGAGCGCAGGTGCGCATCGCCGTTCCACAGCATGCGCCGATCAAGGTTCGGGAGCCATGACTCGGGATTCGGCCAGCTCTCAACTTCCTCGAAATGCTGTACGCCAGGATACCGATACGTGCTCCAGTCGTGCTGCTCCGGGAAGATCTTATTCAAGCCGTCCGAAAGATCCGCCTGAAGGAAGGTGTCTCCGTCCGGCGTGTGATCGTGGTCGTACTCTTCCGAGAACACCGCGCATGTCGTATGGCACGAGATGACGACGACGATGCCTTCCTGCACGCCAGACGCCTTCACCGCGTCGCGCACGCCATCCGTGATGTCCACATACGTGGGCTTACCGGCGAGCGTCTCCATCTTGATGAGGTCTTTGTATACCGTCATGGCTTACGCCTCCTTGCAAAAATCGGTGCGCGCCTGGTCGAGCGCGGCGAACATCTCGTCAAGCATGGCGAAGGGATCGGGTGCAGCAACGATACCGGACGTGCCGCCCGTTCCATCCGCGCCATATTTGATAGCGTCGTACACGTTCTGACCACTTGAGATGCCAGCTGCCTGGAGCACAAGGGTCTCGGGAGAAACCGCCTTGACGGCCTCGGTGGAACCGCGCATGTAGTCCTCACCGGCAACCTGGCCGGTGCCGATAAGGCTCGTGAGCTCGCACACCATGACGTCCGGCTTGAGCGAGGCGATCATGGCGCCCTCTTCCACGGAGTCGGCGCACACGACGGTAAGGATGCCGACCTCGTTGGCGCGAGAAATCGTTGCAGCAAGCTCGTGAACCGTGCACGGGTTCTCGGCATGGTTCAGGAAGGTCGCCTTGACGCCGGCGGCGGCCAGCGCCTCGGGAAGCACGTGGCCCATGCCGCGACCCGGCTTCAGGCTCTCCATCATCTGCGCGCAGGGAACAAGGTGCGGGCACGTTTCGATGATGTGCGGAAGGTCGACGAGCTGCGCCGTGAACAAGCAGTCGACGTCATAGCGCTCAGCAAGCTCATCCGCTTTGCGGGCGAGGGCATAGATGTCCTCGCCATACAGGTACGACTTGGGATTTACCACAAAAAACGGTTTCCTCAACTTGACCTTATCCATAATCGACATCCTTTCCGCTCTGGTTTAGACCACACCTTGCTTGATTAACTTGTACACTAATCTATATACAAGTTACTTCACATGTATATAGTTTTATAGACAAGTTTTCAAGACACGATTCGCGTTTCTCCGCAAGCGGTAGGTTGTCTCCGTTAATCGGGCTGGACGGCGTCATTCACAATCGACTGCCCCGGGCGAAACCATGTGGTGCTCCACTCGATGGGACGATAGTCGGCGAGGCTGATGGTCTGTTCGAGCAGCAAGATCGCCGCCCCTTCCTCACAATCGAGCAACTCTCCGTGATCCTTGCCGGCAATGCGCGCAGAATAGCGCATTCTTGAATACTTGATCTTGCGACCTGCGCATCGCTCGACCGCGTTGAACAGCGATTCTCCTTCGAAATCAACATCGCACAGCCCGGGACACTCGTCGAGGCTCAGCCAGCTTTCTTGGCACATGATGGGAACGCCGTCGACATAACGCAACCGGCGAAGGAACATGACATCACTGTGCTCGGGAACATCGAGCTCGGTTGCAACGTCGATGGGCGCGGGCGTCACCCATGCGTCTACAACTGCGGTCTTGAAATCCCTTCCTTGCTTGTGGAGGGCTTCGGCAAATGAGAACGGGCGTGATTCCACCGCATGCGAAAGTCCCGGTTCGGCCACAAAGGTACCACGGCCATGCTCCCGAACCAGCAAACCCTCGTCCACGAGAGCACTGATGGCACGGCGCACGGTTCCCCGCGCCAGGTGAAACTGGGCCATGAGCTCATGCTCTGAGGGGATCTTGCTTTTCACCGCCCATTCGCGTGAATAGATTTTTTCTCTGATGATATCGGCAAGCTGAACATATAGCGCGGCAGGCGTTTCGTTTTCTCGAGCCACCGCCCCGGTTTCCCGAGATGACGTGCCTTCCGCCTCCGTCTCCTCATCGCGCAAGATAGCACCAGGAGCGCATAACTGTCTGCTTGCCATGTCGACTCTTTCGACCTCGAACCTTATTTCGGCGTCCTGCCTTCATCAATTCTATCTGCAATAACAAGCGTGGACAAACAGGGGGACCGTTGTTCGGTCGGGGTCATGCCGCATACGGCGAGGACAACGAGTGAAAACCCGGCACGGCTCTTGCTTTGCGCTTCGTCGGAGATTCGTGACGAGATATGTTTTCCTGAGATGAAAAAGCCCCGCACCTGCGAGGCTGTCGGTTCTGGTGGAGGTAAGGGGGTTCGAACCCCTGGCCTCAGGCTTGCAAAGCCCGCGCTCTCCCAGCTGAGCTATACCCCCTTTTAGGAATAAACACCCCAGCGGCGACTCGGCTCTCGCTGGGGTGTTTATTGCGAAAGAGATGGTGGACCTGACAAGATTCGAACTTGTGACCTCCCGGTTATCAGCCGGACGCTCTAACCAACTGAGCTACAGGTCCATCGCACTAGGAGATAATAACCCGGCCATGTCGGCGCGTCAACCACTTTTTTCAAACGACTTTGAGTCATTGGGGACGGGTTCAATTGACTCGGTGAGTCATTGGGGTCGTGAGTCATTGGGGTCGGGTTCGTTTGTCTCATTGAGTCAATTGAACCCGTCCCCAATGACTCAATGGCTCCGTGGGATGTTTGTGGAGTTCGACGAGGCAAAAGAACCACTGGTTCCCTGAACAGGGCACGCATGGAGTCTCGCCATCTGGTGCGACGGCGCACATGCCAGCCAGCTGCCAGAACCCTGCCAGATTCCTGCAAGGTTCATGCCAGATAGATGTCAGAAGCGCGCGCTATGCTCGGCTCCCGGCGACGCGAGGGAGGCAACCATGTTTGGCGCGAAACGCAACACGCATCGAACGACACGGCAACCATCACGAAACACCCGACGCGATACAGCTGCGCCCCAGCAGAAGCGCTCGCGCAGACGCATGGTGTCCTCCCTCCGCCGCCGGATCCCACCGGCGGCCTGGCTCCTGCTCCTGGTAGCCGCGCTCATACCGTTCGGCCTGCTCGCACCTACCGCAGCGTACACGGCGGAGCCAAACAGGATGACCATCACCTCGGTGGAGCCCATACCGGCCGACCTCGCGTTCGAGCACGGAAGCCGCATCGCGGTGAACACGGGCACCGGTAATATCGCCTATTGCGCCCAGGGCTACCTGCGTATATCGCAGGCGGGGGCCACCTTCACCCGCTACGGATCGCTTGGCATCCCTGAGCTCGATTACGTCATGTACCACGGTTACGACGGCGAGGTGGTCACCTCGATCTACGGCCTCGACGCGCTCAAGTCGCAGGTCGCGACCACTGCCGCCGTATGGCTCGCGATCGGTGAGCAGCGGTCGGACGTGCTGGGGATCACCACGAGTACCGGCACCTATTTCCACGGCAACCAGTATGCCGAAGGGCGCTACGAGCTCATCTATGACGCGGAGACGAAGGCCGCCGCGTGGCAGCTGTACCAGGATGCGCTTGCCTACAAGCAGGCGGGCGCGGGCGGCCTCGAGGCAGGCTGCGCGGTCTACTGGGCGCCGGACGAGCGGCTCGTGGACGGGGTGTTCCGCCAGGGTCTCGTCACGGCGAACAAAGCCATCGACGTCCAGTTCACCAAGACCTCGGCCGATGCGTCCATGACCAGTGGTAATGCCGAATACGCCTATGGCGGCGCGACGTACGCGATCTACAACGCGCAGACGGGCGAGCATGTGACCACGATCACGACGGACGACGACGGTCACGCATCCTGCGCCCTCCCCTACGGAAGCTATTACGCGCAGGAAACGGCTGCCCCGAAGGGGTTCACGGTCAGTCCTGAGCCGGTAACCTTCACCGTCGACCGCGGCACGGCGAGTGCGCAGGTCGACCTTCCCGACACCCCTGCCAGCGTGGGCCTCGCCGTGCAGAAACAGGACTCAGCCACAGGCGGCCCGGCGCAGGCGGGCGCGACCTTGGAAGGGGCAGAATACAAGCTCACGGATGCGAACGGGAATGTCCACATCGCGACATCGGACGAGGACGGACGCATCTCCTTCACCGGCATCCCGCTCGGCGCTCTGAGCGTCGTCGAGACGGCGACGCCGGAGGGCTACATGCTCGACACCACCGTGCACGAGTACTACGCAAGCGCGAACAACCCGAACATTGATGGCGGCGTAATCACCCTCACGGACACGTATCCCGAGGATGTCATTGCCTTCGATATAGAGATCGCCAAGACGAAGGGCACTGACGATCCTTGGGACGAAACGGACGGTCACGCTGAGCCTGCCGTCGGCGTCCGCTTCGAGGTCGTGTCGAACACCACGGGCGAGGTTGTGGGGACGCTCACGACCGATGCCGATGGCTTCGCGAGCACCCGCGATGACGCGACACTCTGGTTCGGTGCGGGCACGCGACCGGAGGGCGTGGGCGGGGCAATACCCTACGACGCGGCTGGCTACACGGTGCGCGAGGATCCCGAAACCATACCAGAGGGCTTCGACGTGGTCGACTCGTGGCAGATCACGCCCGAGCAGATGGCGGCGGGCGCGCAGCTGCGCTACAGCATGACGGACGAGGGCCTCTCCACGCGCCTGCAGATCGTCAAGCTCGACGCCGCAACCGGTCAACGCGTGCCGCTTGCTGACTTCTCGTTCCAGATCCTCGATGAAGCCGGTTCGCCCGTGAGCATGACCACCTGGTATCCGAACGAGGAGACAATCGATACCTTCACCACGGGCGACGATGGAACCGTCACGCTCCCCGAGCGCCTCGCTCCTGGCACGTACGCGGTGCACGAGGTTGCCACCGTCGCACCCTACCTGCTCGCAGATAATGTGTCCTTCACGGTATCCGCCGACCACCAAACGGCTACTCCCCAGGCGGTCGTCGAGGTGGCGGACGCGCAGGCCATGGGCATCGCGCGGATCGAGAAAGCCTGCGTCGGCGAAAGCGGCGACCATGATGGCTCCTGCTCGCTCGAAGGAGCCGAGTTCGATGTGCTCGCGGTCGGCGACATCGTGAGCCCCGATGGCACCGTGCATGCCGTGGACGGCGAGGTCGTCGCACATGTCGTGACGGACGAGGAGGGCTGCGCCGAGACCCCGGAGCTCTGGCTCGGCACTGGGTCGGCCACCTATGCGTTCGTCGAGACGGTGTCGCCCGCCGGGCATGTGCTCGACTCCGAGCCGCATGAATTCACGCTCTCGTTCGAGGATGCTGAAACGAATCTTGTATACACGGATGTGACCGTGGAGAACACGCCCACCGAGACGTTGCTCGACAAGCGCATCATGGGAACGGACGAGCCGCTCGCCGGAGCAACGTTCGAGCTCTGGAGTGCCGATGACGAGCTGCGCATCGACCCGGAAGACGGCCGCGCCGCCGTCGCCATCCGCACGGATGCCGAGCATGCCGTCGCACTCGCGCTCGAAACCGGAAGCGAGGAGGACGAGTCTGCCTCGGAGACCGCGGAACCCGTTTCGCTTGCTTACGATGAATCGGCGCAGGCCTTCACCGCGCGCGATCTCGATGTGGGATACTATGCGCTCCTCATCGACGGCGAGCGCGTGGGAACCGTTGTCACGGTGCCGGATTCCTGCTCTTACAGCATCTTTGAACAGGGGGTATTCTCTCTGGTAGATCACCTACTCACCCCCGACAGCGAGCCCATCTCGCTCGTCACCGATACCGATGGAATGCTGCGCATCACGCACCTCACCGCGGGCTCGTACCGCATCGCCGAGACGGCGGCGCCGGACGGCTACTTCGTCGACCGCACGACCCGGTATTTCACCATCGACGGGAATGGCATGACCGAGGGGATGCCGAGTTATTCGATCGCCGTCGAGGACGATTACACGAAGGTAGAGCTCTCGAAGCGCGACATCACCGATGAATCCGAGGTGCCGGGCGCTACGCTCACGCTGCTCGACAGCGAGGGAACCATCATCGACAGCTGGGTTTCCCGTGAAACACCGCATCGCATTGACGCACTCGCGCCCGGCGACTACACGCTCGTCGAGGAGATGACCCCGCACGATTACGAGCAGGCAACCGCCGTCGAGTTCACCGTAGCTGCAACCGGCGAGATCCAGACCGTGACCATGTACGACGAGCCCATCGAGGTCTCCGGTGAGGTGGACAAGCGCCAGGAGGTCGCCGATCCCATCGTCGAGGGAATCGAGCCCGATGGCGATGGGGCGAACCGCGCCGCCGTGAGCGTCTCCGATGACGGGTCGTATATGTATTCCATCGACGTCCGCTCGACATCCACGACATGGGTTGACGAATTCACCGTGACGGACGAGATCACCGCGGCCGCGGATGGACGCGCGAACCTCGTCGCAATCGTCACGCCGCAAGTGGTCGGCGACTATGACGGCAAGCTCAACGTCTGGTACCGTACGGTCGCGGGAGATACAGACAGCAGTGACACCCAAGACGAGGCGTCCGAGCCTGCTACCAGCGCCAATGCCACGCTGTCGGACGGACATATCAACCCCTGGCTCACCGATGAAAGCACCGCCGAGATGCTGGGAGGCGACGGGCGCGCGGTCGACTATACGGGTTGGCGCCTCTGGGCGAGCGATGTGGATGCAACGACGGCGACCGAGCTCGCGGTATCCGACCTCGACCTCGCCGACGGGGAGCGCGTCGTCGGAGTACGGCTTGAATACGGGCGCGTCGAGGCGGGCTTCACGAGCCGACTCGACGACTGGGGCCGCGACGACCTGAAGGACGTGCATGACGATTGCGACGACATCCCCCTGCATCCCGCTGAGGATGGCACCGAGGATGCCGGCAGCTACTCCCCGCTCGTTCTCCACATGCAGGTGACGGATGAGTACGTGGACGGCACGCCGCTCCATAACGGTGTCCGCCTCGACCTCTTCAGAAACGGTGGGAACACCGGGGAGACCACCGGCCTCGAGGACCACGATGAGGACGAGGTGATGCAGGAAGCCCGATCGCGCATCGAACAGCTCGCGCAGACCGGCGCCGCCATCGCCACGCCGACGCTCACGACCGGCGCCTTCGCCCTCATGCTCCTCGCGGCTTGGCGCACCCTGCGGCGGCGGTGATGAGGCGGCGGAACAGGGCGGGCGCATGGGCGTCCGCCCTCGTCCGGGGCGGCGCGCTGCTCGTCGGCCTCATCTGCCTGGGGACGACGGGTGCGCTCGAGGCGAGTCGCGCGTTGAGCGCGCATCGATACGACGGGCTCGCCGCCATGCATGAGGAGAAACCATCCGAGATGCCAGGAACTGGGCAGCCCGCCGCAGCATACGCCGCATGGCTCACCGTCGAGGGAACCCCGATCGACCTCCCCGTTGCCGCTGTCTCCGACGGCATGCCCGCCGACTTCTACCTCTCACACGACCTTTGGGGCAATCGAAGCGTACTCGGTTGCCCCTACCTCGACGAACGCTGCACCGAAACCGGCAGGCACATCCTGGTGTACGGACATCGCATCGGCTGGACGGACGAGGTATTCACACCCCTCGCCGACTGCTATCACCAGCAGCGCTTCGATGCGCTCGGCGAGGCGCGCTGGGAATCGGCGGATGGCGCAGTTACGGCATTCCGCCCACTCTGCGCGCTCTGCGTCCCCGCATCCTTCGCGCCCATTCAGCGCTTCGGTTTCACCGACACCGATGGCCTGCGCTCCTGGCTCAAAGACATCGCAGCGCAGGCAGACGCGCGAACCGCGGACTGGGAGAAGCGCGTCGCGCAAACGGAGCGCGTGCTCACGCTCGTCACCTGTTCGGAGGCGAACGGCCACAGTGCCACGCGCACCCTGGTCGTATTCGTTGCAAGCACTCCGGCGAACACGCGGCGCGAAGCAGGGTTACCGCTCTGGGAAACCGGCTTAGAGCACCCGGACGGCCGCTGAGGCGGCATCGTCGGTCGTACCGACGGAATACACGAAGTACGCTGCAGCGAAACCGATGGTAAGCGCGATAATCGCACCCACGAGGTACGCCTTCCAGTGTTGCTTCACGAACGAGATAAAGTCACCCACGAAACCCTCCGGTCACCCTTCGAGTCCAATCAAGAAGCCCCGCCCTCCCGCTCTGCGCGGGAAGACGGGGTGCGGCGTTGCTACGACCGGCGAATCACCTCGGTCACCACATCGGCGACCATGTTGACGTTCTTCGCGTTCACACGGTACGGCAGATCGTCCTCGGTGCGGGCGCACGCGAGGCGGCCGTCCTCGACGCCGGCGATCGTGAGGGAACGCAGGCTCCGCTCCATCGCACGATACGCGTCGGTGGCCAAATACCCCATCTCGACCTCGCCGAACTCGTCATGGAACGAGGCGGACACGCGGCGCACGAGGTTCATGATGCGCTTATCGCCCTTGAGCACGCGGCGCTCGCCCTCAGTCGCGAGCATGCACGGCTCGCCCGCGCCGATGCTCTCGAGGTTGATGAGGAACACGCCGCGGAGCTTGTCGCGATGCGTATCGAGGAACGCGTCGATGCCGGCGTTGTCGAACTCCGACGCGCCCGTCGCCACGAACCAGATGTCATGCCCGAGCAGCTCGTCGTCACCCAGCGAGGTCACGGCGTCGCGCATCTCGTCGACGGACACGCCGCCCACGCCCGTGGCGCCGCCCTTCCAATCGTCGCCCTCGAAGTTGTCCCACGAGCCGATGTCGCGGCCAGAGCGCTTGGCATCGAAGTCGTCCTCGACGCCGAGCCAGTCGCTCATGCTCTCCTCCTGGCGCTTCTTGCGCCCGCCGAACAGCTTGCCGAGCCCCCGCTTGCGCGCGGGAGCCGCGGGCGCCGGGGCAATCGGCGCATCGGCGCTGATGGTCTCGAACACGCCCTCGGAAGGTGCCGGAGCATCATACGGTACGGGCTCGACCGCATCGTCGGGGCCGATGACGCTGAAACCGTTCGCCGCGGCGCGCGACGGAGCGGGCTCCATCGGCGTCGAGACGGACGCATCCGCAGCCGGGTTCGGTGCGGCGGGGATGGAAGCGAAAGGATCGACCGGCTCCGAAGCGGGATCGGGAAGATCGAACAGGGACGCGCGGCTCGACACGTTCATCTGGTTGATTGACGGGATCGCCGGATCGGGAACCGAGGTGAAGGTGCGCTGCGGGGCGCGCGGGGGCGTCGCGGGGCGCGGCGGGTTGATCTGCGCCATGAGCGAATCGACCGTCTCCATCTGCTCGTCTGCGGCCTGCGGACGCACGGGAGGCTGGGCGACCGTGGCGCCAAGATCCACCACGGGCTCCTCGTGCACCGGCGCGTTCGCAGCGAGCTCCGAGGCGTCGAAGGCGCGCGTCGCGCCCACGGCGGGCTCCTCGGCGGCCTGCTCATCCTGCGCGGCGGCAGCGGGTTCCGCGGCAGGCTCGGCCTCCGCCACGGGCTCGGCGTCGGCGGAAGCCTCAGCCGCCGTCTCGGTGACGACGTCGACCTCCTCGACGGAAGCCTCCTCCGTCGCCGTGTCCTGCGGGGTCTCGACATCCTCGGCAGCCTCGTCACCGCCGTCCGCATCCTCGTCCTTGGCAGCCTCATGGTTGCTCAACGAATCGAGCATGTCCTTGCCGCGGCGCTTCATATCGCTCAGCAGGCGCGCCGCGCCCGAGCTCACCGCGGAAAGAGCGCTCGCGAAGCCCGCCTGGGCTGCGGAGGGATGCGCGTCGAAGTCGCTCTCGTATTCGAACGCCTCGTCGTCGTACTCGTCCGTCTCGTCGTCCATCGGCTCGCCGCCCAGGTAGGAGGCATCCTCCTCAACCTCGACGTCGTCCGATTCGTCCTCGTACGCGGGCTCCGCCGCGTCGCGGGAACCCGTGCGGGCGTCCTCGTCTACGATGGCGACCTCGGCCACGGCCTCCGCATGCGGGGGCTCCTCGACCTCGTACTCGATGACGCAGGAATCCGGCAACATGCCGATGGCGCGGATGACGTCCGCGCCGAAGCGGTAGTTGCCGTAGGCGTTCACAAGCTGCGGCTCGTCCGAAGCGGGCTCCTCGACGACGACCTCGGTCTCTTCCACGGTCTCGGCCGCGCCATCCTCGTCTTCGCCCTCGGCCTCCGCGACCTCAACCTCGACCGCAGAATCCTCGTCATCACCCGCGCCCGCGTCGGCGACCTCCGCCTCGTCCACCGCGCTTGTGATCTCCGAAGTGGCACCGATCACGGTTTCCATATCCATGGCGGCCGTGGCGCCGAGGTCGACCGAGGCCTCCTCGTCGACGACGGGCATCGCAGCCGTGCCGCCGAGCTCCTCGCCCTGCGCATCCGCAGCGGCCTCATCATCGGCAGCAGCTTCAGCATCCTCCGTAGCATCCTCGGTAAGCTCGCCCGAAGCGATCGCGGCGGCGAGCTCTTCCTCCTCGGCACGACGGATCTGCTCGGAGAAATACTCATCGAAGGGAACGTCCCGCGGGAACTCGTTCTCGCCCGCATACGGGGCGACCGCGTCCATGACGCCGAGCAGCGCGGCGACGGACGACTTGTTGTCCACGGAACCCGAGGTGTACGGGAGCACGAAGCGGTTCGCGATCACGCCCACCGCGTTCGCGAGCGGCACGAGGGCGGCGACGATCGCGAGGATCCACAGCATCGCCTTCGCAGCAGGCGGGAACGGGAAGAGCCTAAGCACCGCGAGGATCGCCGGGACGACCATCGCGTACGGCAGGAGCTTCGTGATGATGGGGCGGTACGTCGCGTACGGCAGGTTGGCGAAGAGGTCCGCGCGCGGCGAATCGTAATGCGCCACCACGACCACCGGGCGGTTGCGCGGGGATGCGAGCGGGCCTTCGGCCTTGTGATAAGCGATGACGTTCTGCGACACGCCCGCGCCGCCGAAGCCGGGCAGCGCGATCTTGCCCATGCGCTCGAGCACGTAGAGCACGGTCATCGCGACGGCGATAAGCGTGCCGATGATGCCCACCGCGCCGCCGATGCCCATGAGCACCGCGCCCACGAACAGGCCGATACCCAGGACGGCGCGCATGACGCGCGGCATGGGCGAGGCGTTGAACTCCTGCACCTCGGGAGTGAATCCGTGCGCGGTGAAGATCGCCGCGAGATCCTCGGCGGCGGCGCGCTCCTCCTCGCTGCATGCAGGCGTGATGCCTGTGTTCTGCAGCAGGTGACCAAGGTATTTCCGGGTAGTAGCCATCGGGTATCCTATCCCTGTTCGTATTGAGCATTCGCCCGCGTATGCGTAACGTGCGGTTTCTATTCAGGAAAGTATACCGCTCCTTGGCACGTTCTGTCGTGTTGCCGCAGGTTATCTGCATGCCGCATACGAATTGCACCTTTCCGTCCCCGCGCGGACGAAACCGCGCGCTCGGGTAGAATGGGTGCACGGAGGGGGTGAGAGGGATGCCGACGAAACGCGACCGCATCGCGGAGGATACCACCGCGCAGCGGCTCCTCAACCTCGCCTTCATCTTCAACACCACAACCCGCCCGCTCACCACGGACGAGATCATCCTGGATACCGACCTGGGCTATGGCTCCGGGAACCGGGAATCCGACGTTCGGAAGTTCCGGCGCGACCGACAGAAGCTCGCGGAGCAGGGCTTCGAGATCGTCTGCGCGGACGGCGACGGCGACGCGGAGAACGAGGCCTCCTCGTGGGTGCTCGACCGCGGGCGCACGTTCGCCACAGCAGGCATCATCACCCGCGACGACGCATCCATCCTGGCAGACGCCATCGACGAATACCTCTCCGCGTCCCTGACGCCGCTTCGCGTGCCGCTCACGCGTGCCCGGACGAAGATCCTCGAGCTCGTGTGCGCGGGCAACGAGGCCGGGCAAGCCGCCGACACGTCCGCGCCGCGGGACACCACCCAGCAGACCATGCTCGACATCGTCTGGCTCGCTTTCTCCCTGCGCCGGAAGCTCACGTTCTCGTATACGAACGGCCGCGGCGAGCATTCGCGGCGCGCCGTCGCGGTCTACGGGATCTTCTCGCACGAGGGCGCGACCTACATCGTCGGCCTCGATGATGCCGCGCAGGCGGTCCGCACGTTCCGCGTCGACCGCATGGACCGCGCCCTGCGCCCCGGCGCGCGCTACGAGATTCCCGCGTCCTTCGACATCCACGCCTACCTCTTCCTCCCCTTCGACTTCGGCGACGGAGAGGCCGTCGAGGCGTCGTTCCGCTTTCCCGGCGATTTCCTGCCGGAAAACCTCACGCCCATCACCCACGGGCGGGGCGCGCTCACGCGTGCTGCGGACGGTTCGCTCATCTGGACGATCACCGTCCGCGACCTCGATGCCGCGGCCGCGCTCGCGCTCGGCCATGCGCGTGACGGCATGCGCCCGGCAGCACCCGCGGAACTCGTCGCGCGGTGGAACGCCCTGATCGAGAAGGCGGTGGCAGACCATGTCGCACGATAGCCGCGTCGCGAGCGGCCTTTTGCTGCTCGAAGCCCTCGCCGCCGCGCCCGTCATGCGCGTGCCGCGGGAACGCGCGCGTACGCTCCTCGGATGCAGCGATGCCGAGCTCGAAAGCTACGCCGCCCTCCTCTCGACCCTCGCCGACCGCGAGGGCGGCGGGCGCGCGATCGTGGAGGTGGACGAGCGTGACGTCATCCTCCAGGGGGATGCAGCGGCGCTCCGCCCCGTGCGGCTCGACTTAGGCGAAAGCCTCGCGCTCGCGCACGTCCTGGGCACATTGAACATCGATTCCGCCGTCGCCGCGCGCGTCGCAGAGGCGCTCCTGCACCGCGACCGCGTCGGCGACGATGCCGCCTCCGAGCCCCTCATCGCCACCACGACATCTTACGGTGCCTGCTACCAGGTGCTTTCAGAGGCCATCGAGGACGGCGCGCGCTGTCGCATCGCCTACCGCGCGCACGACGAGGCCACGGCCGCGCCGCGCCTCGTCGACCCGTACCGCATCGTCGCCACGCCGGAGGCAGTCTACCTCATCGCCTGGAACGTGGAGAAGGATGCGGAGCGTCGCTACCGCCTCGACCGCATCGAGCGCGTCGAGCTCACCGACAATTCGGTCGTCCCCCATGCGTGGCAGGCGGCCTCCCCCGCCTCGAGCCTCGGCGCCCAGGGCACGCTCGCGACCGTCGCGTGCACCGCCGATTGCGCGGCGCAGCTCACCTGGGCGGGCATCGCGGGCGCACGGCCCGCCCCCGACGACCCCGAGACGACGCTCGTGGATGTCTACGTGGGGTCTGAGCGCTGGCTCTTCGACGAGGTGCTCGCCTCGGCGGGCGCCGTGCGCATCACCGCACCCGCCGACATGGTGCGCCGGTTCGTCTCCTACGCGAAGGGGCTCCGCGCGTAGCCGGAGCAATCAAGCCACGCGCGAAGCCCCAACACACCGTTATTCGTGCGAGGCGCGCCAGAGCTCGAGGTAGCGCCCCACCTGCCGCGCATCCATGCGCTGGTAGGCCTGCGTGGGCAGCGACGACAGGAACTTCTTGCCATACCCCTTGCTCACGAGCCGCGAATCGGCGAGGACGAGCACGCCGGTGTCGCTCGATGAGCGGATGAGGCGGCCGGCGGCCTGCTTCACCTCGAGCACCGCGTCCGGCAGCGAGTACCGTGCCCAGGCGCGGTCCTCGCGCTGGGAGCGCTCACAGGCGAGCGGGTCGGTGGGGCTCGCGAAGGGCAGCTTGGGGATGATCACGCAGCGGAGCGTCTCGCCCGAGGCGTCGAACCCCTCCCAGAACGCCTTGAGGGCGAAGAGCGACGAGGTACGCTCCTGGATGAAATGGTCGCGCAGACGGCGCGCGGAGCTCATCCTGAGCTGGCAGGCGAGCTCGAGGCCGCGCGCGGCGAGCCGGGGCTGCAAGCGCTCGTAGAGCTCCTCCATGTCGCGGCGGTTCGTGAAGAGCGTGAGCACCGAGCCGCCCATCGCCACGTGCACGTCGAAGATGAGCCCTTCAAGCGCATCGATGTACGCGTCCCGGTTGCGCGGGTCGGGCAGGTCGGAGGCGACCACGACCGACATGTTCGCATCGAAGTCGTAGCTCGAGTCCAGGTGCAGCGTCTGCGACGAGCGCGCGGGCAGCCGGTCGAGGCCCACCGCGTGCTCGAAATGCTTGAAATCCCCCGACACGGAGAGCGTCGCCGAGGTGAAGATCGCCGTGTGCAGCTCCGGAAGCCATTGCTCGGCAAGCGCTGCGCCGATGTCGAGCCGCTCGGCCGTGAGCACCTCGCCGCCGGCGCGCATGCGGCGGTTGACCTGCAGGGAGTACACGTAGCGGTCGTCCTCGCCACGCGCGATGAGCGCGAGGCCGTCCTTGAGCTCGCGCAGCTGGCGCGCAGGGTCGGCGATGTCGGCGGCGCGCTCCGGCGCATCCTGGCTCACGGTCTCCGCGAGCGCCTGGAGCGCCTTGCCCGCCTCCTCGAGGGCATCCACCGCGCCGAGGGCGACCGGCAGGAAGACCGACCACCCATCGCTCGCGCGCAGCTCCTCCCCGATCCAGATGTTCAGCTGGTCGTACCCGCCCGTGCGCACGGTGCGCGAGAGGTCGCGCGCGGCGTCGAACATGTCCGCCATGGCGCGCGCCGCACGGTTCGCGCAGGCAGATGCCCGCGCGCAAAGCCCCAAGTAGAGCGTTCCCGCCTCATGGTGCGAGAACTCGCGGCGCACGGAGCCCAAGACGCCCGCATCGTCTCCGCCCAAGCGCTCGAACACCGTCCGCACGTCATCAGCCGCGACGGTGATCGCCCATTGCTTGCGCGCCTCCCGCTCCACGGAATGCGCCTCGTCGACCACCCAGTGGCGGATCGGCGGCAGGATCTTCCCCTCGGCGGCGACATTGCGGAACAGCAGCGAGTGGTTCGTCACCACCACGTCCGAGCGTGCCGCTCGCCGGCGGGCACCATGCACCAGGCAGGCGTCGGGGAAGAACGGGCAGAGCCGGCGGGCGCACTCGCGCGAGCCCGTGGTCAGGTCCGCGCGGTTCACGCTCTTCCAGCGAATCCCCAGCGCATCGAGGTCGCCGCTCGGGCTCTGGCAGGCGAACGCGTAGATCACCGCGATCGCCGTGAGGGTGTCCGCGGGGTCGCGATCGGTCTTGATCTCCGACGTGCTGCGCGCAAGGCGCTCGAGCTTCCGCAGGCACGGGTAGTGGTCGAAGCCCTTGAGCGCGCAGAACGACACGCCGCCGTCCATGACCCCGGCGAGCCTGGGCAGCTCGTGGTACATGAGCTGGTCGGCGAGGTTATTCGATTTCGTGGCGACGCCCACGGTGATGTGGTTGCGCTTCGCCGCCTCGATGAGCGGCACGAGGTACGCCACGGACTTGCCCACACCCGTGCCCGCCTCGATGGCGCGGTGCGTCCCCGTGGCCAGGGCATCGCGCACCTCGCAGGCCATCTCGACCTGCTCTGCACGCGGTTCGTAGGCGTCGTACATGGTGTCGACGAGGCCGCCGGGCGCGAAGTCGCGCTCGATGTCCTCGCGGCTCGGCATCGAGAGCCCCACGAGCTCGTCCGCATCGAAGCGCTCCTCGCCGGGTTCGCCGTCGAGCACACGGACACGTGCCGTGCGCAGCGAGAACGGCTCGTCGGGGAGGTTCTGGGCGAGGGCGGAGAAGATGGGACGGTATGCCCAGGGCACATCGGGGTGGGAGTCCGCGAGCAGGCGCAAGAGCCCCGCCGGCAGGTCGCAGAGGGCGCCGAGCAGGATGTGCCACACGCCGGCCAGGGCGTCGACGTCGTCCGTCGCGCGATGCGAGACCGACGCGCAGCCGAAGAGCTCCGCCATAGATGAAAGCTTGTGGGAGATGAGGCGCGGCAGCGCGATGCGCGAGAGGGCAAGTGAGTCGATCCACAGGTCGCTCACGGCCACGCCGCCCTTCACCGCCTCGATGAACGAGCGGTCGAACGTCGCGTTGTGCGCCACCACGGGGCGCCCGCCCATGAAGTCGGCGAGCTGCGCGACGGCCTCTCGTGCGCTGGGCGCATGGGCCACATCGGTGTTCGTGATGCCCGTGAGCGCGACGATCTCCTCGGGGATGGGGCCGGTGGGGTGCACGAACGTGTCGAAGCGCTCCGTGATCCCCTGGCGCGAGAGCACGGCGGCCGAGATCTCGATGAGCTCATTATCGCGGACAGAAAGCCCCGTGGTCTCGGTGTCGAGGATGATCACGTCCTCCTCGAGCAGGCCGAAATGCATCTCGCGGGCGCGCTCGGCGAGCGTGCGGTACGCCTCGACCACGAAGTCGGGCGTACCGGGCAGCACCGCCTCGTCCATCGCCGCGCGCGGCGTCTGGTCGGCCACCTACTCCTCCACCTCGGTTAGGGCGATGTGGATGAGCTCATCGCACACCTCCGGGAAGGAGATGCCCGCGTGGCGCGCCTCGTCGGGGAAGAGCGAGGTCTCGGTCATGCCGGGGATGGTGTTCGTCTCCAGGATCACCGGGCCGTGCTTCGTCACGATGAAGTCGCTCCGCGAGAAGCCGATGCAGCCGAGCGCCTCATGCGCCCACACCGCGAGCTCCTGGGCACGCTCGTAGTCTTCCTTCGAGATCTGCGCAGGGATGCGGTGCACGAGCGAGGGGTCGATGTACTTCACGTCGAGGCCGTAGAACTCGGAGTTCTTCTGGGGCAGGATCTCGACGATGGGCAGCGCCTGGGGCGGGAAGCCGAACACGCCGACGGTGATCTCGGTGCCCACGAGACGCTCCTCGATGAGCGCCTTCGTATCGTGCTCGAACACGAGCTCGAGGGCATCGGGCAGCTCGGACTCGTCGTGCACGAGCGTCACGCCGAAGCTCGAGCCGTTCACCGCGGGCTTCACGAAGCACTCCGAGCCCACCGCGTCCACGATGTCGGCGATGCACACGTCATCGTCGTCGCGCAGGACCACGTCGCGCGCGATGGGGATGCCCGCGCGGGCGTAGAGCGCCTTCGAGACCGTCTTGTCCGCAGCGGACGCGCTCGCGATGACGCCAGATCCCGTGTAGGGAATGCCCAGGTACTCGAGGATGCTCTGAATCATGCCGTCCTCGCCGCCGCGACCATGGAGGGCGATGAAGGCGACATCGTACGCACCG